>NZ_JBFRDL010000052.1:0-31749 GCF_052113525.1 Rhodococcus sp. TAF43 | reverse complement strand
ATTCGGGGCCGTGGACCCCGACGCAACCCGACCGCGTCGGCCACCCCGCCACGTCCGGAAACCGGAACCATCACCGGGACAAGAAATCCGAACTCGATCAGGCCGGCACGCCGCGCTCACGAAAGATCGAGGCTAGGCTAAGCAGCCCATCAGTCGGGTCTTTGCGTAGCCCACGGGACGCGCACCAGAGGCGACATCGTGAACCGCTCCGATACTCAATGCGTTGATGGATTCAGCTGGCGCGAATCCGGGCTTGGCTCTCCCGCCGAGTTGACCAACTCCAACGGCAGGTCACAACGCTTGAGCAGCGAATGATCGAGTTGAGTCGACAGCTGGAGGACCGCGATCAAGAACCCAACGCCGCCAGGGCCGCGAACCGAGAGTTGTTCGCGAGTGTGAACAAGCGGTCCTGAATGAGACCCAGTGACATGCGTGTTTGCCAGTCGCTTCCGTTTGGTGGGTCAAGGTCTGTGGCTGGGACCGGGGCTTTGCGGCCCGGCCTCAGGCCAGCGAGACCGCGGTCACGACGCACGGGGCGGATCAGGACAGGTCCATGAGGCCCTGAACGATCGATCTCCATGCGCCGTTGACGACGTCATGGGGGGAGTCCGAGCAGATCTCCGATCGCGTGGAACGCCAGATCGAAGGGCGCCAACGCGACGACCTCGTTGGCGGCGACAAGGAGGTTGTTCACCGTGAACCCGTCGAAGACCATAGCGAGAGAGCCCATCGAATCTCTCCCCTTCCGAGCGAATGCGCGGGACACCTGCCGGTGTCGCACTGCCTATCGGGCGTACCTTCCGACACTGGTTCCGCGCCGGGGGCCGGCGTAGTTCGCGGGCTGACGCGTCGCCACTGCAAAGCTGCGCCGAACGGACGACACGCTCGCGCGCGGCGGGCAACAGTCGAGGCGTACGTTACGGGCGATCCCGCACCTGGCTCGGTTCGCGTGCCAGCGTTGCGAAGAGTGCAATGCCGACAAACGTTGCTGCGCCCCGACCCGATGCACCTCGAACCGACAGTCTCCACACGACCCCGAGCGCCCCGAGGACTGGCCCCACCATGCACTTATTCGAGAGACTTGGACAAACGTCCAGTAAATTCTTCTGGAATGCATTAAATTGTACCGTAGTTCAAAATTAACACCATTTCACAACATCTACCCAACGTCCACGGGAGGCGCACACGCCCAGCCGGCTGGCGACCAAAAACTACTGACGAGTAGATGTTGAAATCTTCTTACGGATGCAACCGATTCGTAATAACGTGCACGGCGTTGCTTCGAGTGCGGAACACCGGACGCGATCGGTCCGCGGTCTGGACTCGGGGATGGGCGCAAACTGGATGGAAATTTGGTCCGATCCGCGCGGGGGAGTTAACACTACACCCTGTATCGACAACCTCAGTGAAGGGGAAGTTTGATGAAGGTCAAGACTATTGGAATCACTGCGGCCGCGTTGGCGTCGGCCGCTTCCATCGCTTTTGTGGGCACTGCGTCCGCAGCGGCAACTCCGAACTCTGTCCCGACAGTGAACTACCAGGTTTGCGGCAATGTCTACGCGGGCGCCTGGAACGAGAATGCGGCCCCGCCGGACCCCTCGACCGGCATTCAGAATGCGCAGGTGACGGCATCCCTGTTCGACAAGAACAAGAATCCGGTGTCCCTGCCCGGCGGTGTCAGCCCGGTCGCGACGACCGACTCGGCCGGCCGCTACTGCATCACCGACACTTCCGGGACGCTGGTTTCGACCGTGACGTCGGGCGGGTACGTCAAGCTTGCGCTGACCACGCTCCCGGCTGGTCACACGCTCGTACCGGCGAGCAAGAGCCCGTGGAAGTCCACGGGCCTGTTCGGGAGTGATGAGATCGGAGTCGGGACCTTCCTGACTCACAAGATCTCCGGTCTGGACTCGGCCTACAACTTCCACTTCGCAACTACTTAAGGAGGCCTCATGCTTGCAGAGTTCATCAAGGCACTGTATTCGCTGATCCTCAATGGTGTACCCGTTCTGGGGGGTTCACTGGATGGGCTGAATGCAATGTCGTCTAACAACTATTCGAGTGGAGGATAGTCATGGGATCGGTTGCGGAAGCTACCGCATCACTCGGCCAGACAATTCAGCAGATGGCGCCGCTGATGTTCCAAATTCTGGTGATGGCGCCACTTCAGCTTTCACTCGGAATCGATGTTCTCTGATCGGAGAGATGATGTCTCTGCAAGCAATCGCCGCCGACCTGGCGCGACAGTTCGCAATCACCTGGGCCGGCTCCTCCGGTCCGGTCACGGTGTTCCTCAAAGCGCTGTCCTGAGATAGGAGTGAGTACGAATGTCATCTGACTTCTGGTCGGGATCAGTGGACATCTTCTCGATGTTCATGTCCGTGATGGCCAATGGCTTGGACACAGCTTCCTCGCAGGGCGCCGGTTGGTCCAGCCTACAATCCGGCAGCGGCGGCTAAAGCGTCGGCCAAACGCAGTGCAGAGCTCGAGTGAGCTCTGCACTGCTTTTGGTTGGCAACAGACGGTTGCCCGCGTAGAGGGATCCTGCGGATACGCCGGCATGACTACCTCGATGTTGGATAGCGCCTGATGATGAACAAGCCGTTCACCCGGCGAACTCGGCAGTTTCTGCACATCCGTCCGAGTCGCTCCTGCGCTACCACCGCCAACTCGTGTGACCGATGCAAGCAGTGAGTGCGCACTAAAGCGGGAGCGATAGGTACCCGGACGGCCGCCGCCTGGGTCGACCGAACGCAACTATGGGGCGGGGGCGCGATGTACAGGGTAGTTGTGGAGGTCTTCGATGATCTCGACGGGGAGAAGATCGCATCCGGGGGAGAGACGATCCAGTTCTCGGTAGACGGGGTCGAGTACTCGATCGATCTCAAGGACGAAAACTCAGAACAGTTGCGCCGCCTGTTGCGCGGCTACATCCGCCACGCCCGGCGCGTAGGTGGCCACAAGAGGTGGGCTGCTATAGGCCCAGCGTCCGGCAACGGACTGCACGAGGTTCGGCGGTGGGCACGTGCACACGGCTACCGACTCAACCGCGGGTCCCGGATTCCGCAGGCGGTACTTGAGGACTACGCCGCCGCACACGTCTCCTAGCGCGCAGAGCAGYTTGGCGCCACGAGATCATTTCCGTAAACCCTGCGGCGGGTGCGTGCCGAGTCGATCTGCGCATCTGAGTCGACCATCGGGCGAACAGCGCCGCCTCGTCTACCCGCCCACGTCCACCCTCACGGAGGCGCGCGACCACTTGCTCGACATCTGTCAGACACACTCTAGCTCTGTGATGTTCTGCGGCCGTTGTGCCGATCGCCTCGGTGATCCGTATGCAGCTGACTCCCGCGTCTCCGAGATCGGTGACCACTTGTAGACAGTGTGGGAGGCGAGTGAAATCGAGCCACCACACCTGTCCCTTATACGGACTTCTCCAGCGAGAGCATGTTCCTGTCTTCTAGCGTCGAAATCCGATTCGGGACGTCTCATTCGGACGATCTTGGGGCAGCTGAGAACGGGGGTGCAATCGGGCTCAAGTCCAACCCGCACGCGCTAGGAATGTTCGATCAACGCTGTTCTGTCAAACCTGAAGGGTTCAAACATGATGAGCGTCAAGATGATCGGAACCGGTGCCGCGGCACTCGCCTCCGCCGCCATTCTAGCCTTCGCGGGACCCGTCCAAGCGGCTGCCACCGCAGCCGTTCCGACCGGAGACAACCAGCTCTGTGGCAACGCCTATGTGAATGCCCCCTGGGTAGATGGCCGGCCGCCGGTTACCGCGATGGGACTCGCCGATGTCACAGTGACCGCTGTGCAGTATGGCACGACAACTTGGTCCAACTCCGCCGTCACCGACTCCGACGGCAGATACTGCATCCAGGGCACCCCGACAATGGCCCTTGATATCGCCAACGGCGCGTACCTGATACTCAGCGTTACAGCAGCCCCTGCAGGGCACTCGATCACCAGTGCGAATCCGTGGAAGTCGTTGACCGGAATCCCCACAACGCACATCGGCGCAGCCATATTCTTCGTCTCACACAAAGCTCCGCCGTATGACTCGGCACAATACTTCAACTTCACTATGTCGTAAGGATATCGAATGCTTGAGCGCGCGCGAACGCATCCGCGCGGTCGCAGATAGAGGTTACTGTCGACGGCGCTGGATTGACCGCGCCCTGCCCCAGCCCGGGTCGCCACCCACGGAACGGGCCGAGGCGATTTATGTGGCGTGCGGTTTGGCCGTGTTCCAGAGTGACCTGGCTGCGGCAACGGACCTGGTCGAAGAAGGGCGGATTCTTGATACGGGCGAGTCCGATCCGATGGTCCACGCCTTCGTCGCAGCCGCCGACGGGTGGGCCGCGCTCGCCGGCGGTGATCTCGACCGCGCACGGACATACCTAGAAGATGCCGTTGACACATTCGGGAAGAATCACGCACTCTCGGAATGGGTCAGCGCGCTGGTGATACTCGGATGGACCTACCAATCGAGTGGACAGACATCGCGGGCTCGCGTCAACTACGAGCAGGCTCTGTCCATCACGGAATCTCATGGCGAATCCATGCATCGGTCGTATGCGCTGTGGTCCATGGGAATCGTCGTGTGGCTCGAGGGAGACCGAGACCGTGCGGCACACCACCTCGAACAGGGACTCCAACTGGTCCGTCTGTCAGACGATCCCCTCATGCCCTCGGCGATTCTGCAGGCAATGGCGTGGGTATCTGACGACCGCGAACCTCGACGCGCAGCGGTCATGATGGGAGCCGCCGACGCGCTGTACCTGGCCGTGGACAGAGCATCGATACTATTTCCCAATGTTCTCGTCTACGGGGAACAGTCGGAGCGGAACCTCCGTCGGGAACTCGGTGCGCGAGCGTTCGAGGCCGCCTACCGCGAGGGTCGCTCGCTGGACTTTGAGGCCGCGATCGCCTTCGCCCTCGGCGAGCGCTCCAACAAGAGGACCGCCGCCGCCCGTGCCCCGACAGACTTGACCAAGCGCGAACACCAGGTCGCCGAACTGGTCGCCGAGGGCCTGACGAACAAAGCGATCGCAGCCCGACTTGTACTTTCGCGACGAACGGTTGACGGGCACGTCGCGCATGTCCTGACGAAACTGGGGTTCACTTCGCGGGCGCAGATCGCGGCTTGGGTCGTCGAACAGGAACATGCGTCAGGTACAACCGCCGACCTATAAGTCGGGATCCATGATTCGTCGGGTGCGGCGGCGATAGCGTGGTTCGGGAAGGGCTTGGCCGACACCGCGGTGGCGAAGTGGGTCAAGTCGGGCAAATGCGAGTTCGTTCGTGTGTCCGTTCTTTCGCGAGTGCTCGAGGAGATCGAAGAAGACAAGGGGGCCGCCTGCGTATTGGGAGGCGATCAGCCCGTTCAGGTCGTCTGCGTCGCCTTCCTGGTTGAAGTATCCAGGCGTGCATTCCTGCAGGAACTGGGTGTTGTTCTGGGCGGATTGCCGGACGGTCTGCACCCAGTGGGCTTCGGCCGCGGGTGTGGGCTCCACGTAGTCGGCGCCGCGATCGTTGCATGCAGCGATGATGCTGGTCATGTGTGCTGTCTGCTCGTAGAGCATGTGGGTGAAGTTGCTCGTCGACCCTGTCTGAATTGCGCCGAGGAAGAACAGGTTCGGGAACTGGTGGCTCATGAGCCCGTGCAAGGTCCGCGGTCCGTCTTTCCACTTATCCGATAGCGCGAGTCCGACGCGTCCGGTGATGTCGAATCCGCTGCGTTCGACGATGGTTGTCCCGATGTGGAACCCGGTGGCGAAGATGATGCAGTCGAGATCGTATTCTCCACTCGCGGTGAGGATCCCGCGGTCGCAGATTGTTGCGATGGCGTTGTCGCCGCTGACGTCGACGAGGGTCACGTTGGGCTGGTTGAAGGCGGGAAGGTAGTCATCGCTGAAGCAGGGCCGTTTACACAGGGATCTGTAGTACGGCTTGAGTAGCCCCGCAGTGCCAGCATCGTGGACGATCTGGTCGACGCGTCGGCGCAGGTCTTCCATGTGATGGAAGTCCGCGACTTCGAGTAGCTCGGCCATTTCTGCAGGACTGGCGATGGGGAGCTCGTTCTTGAAGAAGCTCCCGACCTTACGCATGACGCGCGTCCACCCGTCGTCGACCACGTCATCGCCATCGGTGTGTCCGGACACCATACGGGTGAAGTTCATCATCCGTTCGATCCGCCAATCGGCCGGCAGCTGATCCCACCATTCCGGATCGGTGGGGCTGTTGCCTCGCTCGTCGATCGGCGAGGGCGTCCGCTGGAACACGTACAGATGTTGGGCGTGTGCCGCCAGAGGCGGAACACACTGCACGGCGGTGGCGCCGGTTCCGATGATCCCTACGCGTTTGTCCGCCAGTCGGCTCAGGTCCTCCCCCGTGTACTCGTAGTCCCATCGACTTGTGTGGAAGGCACGCCCATTGAACATCTCGAGTCCAGGAACTGCGGGGATCTTGGGGGTAGTGAACAGTCCGGCGGCGTGGACGACGAATCTGGTTCGGAGCACCTCGCCGGTGTTGGTCGATATCGCCCACAAAGCCTGGTTGTCGAGCCATTCGACCGCGGTAACGCGAGTATTCAACGATGTGACGTCGGTGAGGGCATACGAGCGGGCGAGTGATGCGAGGTACGTGCGGATTTCGTCACCGGTGACGTACTTCTCCGATGGGCAGTACCCGGTCTCCTCAAGCAACGGCAGGTAGATGTAAGACTCGATGTCACACCGGACGCCGGGGTAGCGGTTGAGGTGCCACGTCCCCCCGACGCCGCTGGACTTCTCGATGATGCGCAGATGGGAGATCCCGGCCTGTTTGAGCCGGACGGCCGCTAGGATGCCTCCGATGCCGGCGCCGATCACCACCACATCGACGGCTTGGCACTCGTTGTGGCCAGCCGAGGGCGACTTGCTGGCGCGACCTGAGCTGGAATCATCCTCGAGAAGCGGCGAGTATTGGCGGATGCCGTCGACGTGTAGGCGTCGGTCGCGCTCGGTCCGGTACTTTGCTCGGACGGCCCCGATGTCGACGCGAGGGTTGGAAATATCACTGGACTCGGAAGCCACAAGGCCACGCCCTTCTCATGTCAGGTGTTCAGTCAAGCACTCTGCGGTGGAACAGAACTGGAGTCTGTGTCGTACAGCGTGCTTTGGGAGAGTTGCTCGACGAACCATGGACTGAAGGCGAAGGGCGCGCGGTCTGTCGCGGCTGCAATGTCGGGGACTGACACCCAGTTCCACTCGTGCACCTCTGCAGGGTTCGGGGTGGGATCGTCGGTTGTGGTCGCCGCGTACACCGGGCAGATCTCGTTCTCGACGATTCCTGAGGAGTCGACGGCACGATAGCGGTACCTCGGTAGCAGGGGGCGGATGTCGGTCAGCGTGATGCCGAGTTCCCACTGGCCACGCCGAGCGATGGCGTCATGGTCCGACTCACCGGGGAGGGGGTGGCCGCAGAAGGAGTTCGTCCACACTCCCGGCCAGGTGAGTTTGGTCAATGCGCGGCGCGTGACCAGCATCCGCCCGTCGGGCGCGAACACGTGGCAGGAGAACGCCCGGTGTAGTGGTGTATCTGCTGTGTGCACAGTGTGTTTCGGTACACTGCCGATCGGATTGCCGGTGTCGTCGAGTAGGACGACTAGCTCTTCTGTCGTTTGCACAGGTCCTCGTCTCGTGCTGTGGGTGGTGTCGATGTCATCCGACCGCGAACACAGCGCTGGCAAGTGTGATGCAGTACCAGTACGTGTACATCATGTAGGTCGTGTTGTCGGATCGCCGGTCTCGAAAGCGCAGAACTCGGTACGCGATTACGAGGGACAGAACTCCGGCGGCCGCCCCGATGCACTGAGCCAGCATGGGTGCGCCGCGGTAGAGCGCGAGGTAGGTCACCAGGGGGTAGAGGGCGAACGCGACGCAGAATAACAGTCGAGAGTTCCTCTCCCCCATCACCATGATCGCGGTCCTCCGGCCGATGGCAGCGTCGCCGGCGAGGTCCCGTAAGTCTTGGAGGGAGACGAGGACGCCCAGTGGGACCGCGATCGTCAGGATCCAGGTCCACGCAGTATCGGTAAGGGGTGTGACGATCTGCCACGCGGCCGCGAGTTGGGCGATCGTTCCCGCGACCATGGCGGCATTCTTCCCCCACGCGGTGCGCGCCCATCCGAGGTGGTTGTGGAGGGCCCAGGCAGCCACCCAGAGGCTCGTCCACAGCAGCACCCCGAACAGGGCCCCGACGATCAGGAACGCCACAGTCGCAAGCACCAGGCGGCGGCGCGCACCTGTGGGCGTGATCAGCCCGGTCACCAGGGGCCGGTGTGGCTTGTTGATCCTGTCCTCGTCGATGCCGATGAGCTGGTTCGACAAGTTGAAGGTGTAGATGTAAAGCCAGAAGTACACCAGGCACTTTGCGATGACGGTCGGCAGGGACTGCGCGGGCAGGCCGGTGCTGTTCCACGCTGCGATGGCGAAGGTTGTTGCGGGAAGGACCGTTGCGGACAGGTCGCCCCAGGTGAACGACCAGCAGATCCTGGCCTCGTGCAGGGGTGCCCGCACGAGACGGCCTAGCCGCGTGTCGGTGGGTTTGGTGTCGACGGCCATGAATCACCTCACCGGTTGTTCCGGGGTTCCGGACGCGGTGTCTGCCGAGATTCGACTGGTGAGTCGCATCATCAGGTTCCGGGGTGCTGGAAGGTGTTTGAGCGAGGGAGAGACAGGTCGTTCGCTCACAGCGGTCAGCTGCCAGCGGGCGGTGATGGTGGCGAGTGCGAGGCCGGCTTCGGTGAGTGCGAATTGGTCGCCGATGCATTTGCGGGCGCCGGCACCGAATGGAATGTACGTCGTCCGGTCGGGTTTGACGCCGTCCCATCGGGAAGGGACGAACTCGTTGGCGCGCTCGTAGATGTCCTCGCGCCGGTGGATGATGTGGGGGCTGACCGCCATTGTTGTGCCTTCCGGGAGGCGTATGCCTGCGAGTTCGGTGTCGTGGGCGACCACGCGGGTGGGGAGCCACCCGGCCGGGTACATGCGCAGCGTCTCGGTGAGCACCCGGGTGACGGTCGGGAGGTTCCCGAGATCATCGAACCCGGCCGTTCTGTCGGTCAGGAAGCGATCGACCTCGTCGTGGACTTCCTGCTCGACCTCGGGCGCGCGGCCGAGCATGTAGAGGGACCACGCCAGCGTGCTCGCTGTGGTTTCGGCGCCGGCCAGGAAGAAGGTGAAGATCTGGTCGGAGAGTTCGATGTCGGTCATTGATGCGCTGTCGGTACCGGCCTCGGGATCGCGGGCACTGAGCAGTGAGGAGAGCAGATCGCCTCGATCACGATCGTCGGAGCGCCGCTCGGCTATCAGTTGTGCGCCGATTCGGCGAAGTCGGGCTTTGCCTGGTAGTAGCGGCGTGTCCCAGGGGTTGGCAGATGGTTGATCAGCGGGGGCATGACCATTCGCCGAAACATCCCCTCGGCGATCAGGCCGAAGTCGTCTGCGACCTGCTGGACGGTCGATTCGGGCAACGAGGTCGAGAACATCGTGCGCACGGCGACACGGACGGTGAGCTTTGACATTTCGGAGCTCGGGTCGATGACCTGTCCATCGCGCCAGGACCGGGTGACGTCCTCGACTGCTGTGGCCATCACCTGGGCGTATCCGGGGAAACGCTCAACGCGGAACGTTGGTTGACACAGTCTGCGTTGACGCCGATGGGTGGCGTAGGTGCAGGTGCCCAGTCCTTCTCCGGCGACCTCACGGGACCGGTCGTAGAGCGGGCCTCCTCGGTCGAAGGTCCGATCGTCGAGGAGAACGTGACGGGTCAACTGGGGGTCGCAGACGACGACTACCGTCATCGGCCCCATCTTGATCCGGACGAGATCGCCATCTCGGGGCAGAGAGGAGATGAATCCGAGCGGGTCCCGGAGGAAGGATGCACCATGTCCGAAGACAGGCAGGTGCCCCTTCGCCAAGGGGATGGCGTCGATGGTGTCCATGTGAGTGTGGTCCTCCGATGCAGTTGGTCTAGCTGCGGACGTGTCGATGCGCCTCAGGTCGAGGAGAGTGCGGGCGAGGCAGGTGGGCGATCGGTGGTGTAGTGAGGGGCCGGCTACCGAGGCGGTCCAGGACGCACTCGGCGATCGATTCGCTGTCGAGACCTTGCTCGCGGAGCAGCCCGGGTCGGTCGCCCTGCTCGATGAATTCATCACTGAGCCCGAGGACTAGACATGGGGTGGATATCTCGGCGTCCGAGCAGTCTCGCAGGAGCGCTGTGCCCATTCCGGCGCCGCGCACGCCGTCCTCGACAGTGACGACGAGTTCGTAACGTGCTGCCATGGAGAGCAATGCG
The DNA here is from genome assembly GCF_052113525.1 of Rhodococcus sp. TAF43. Taxonomy (NCBI): domain Bacteria; kingdom Bacillati; phylum Actinomycetota; class Actinomycetes; order Mycobacteriales; family Nocardiaceae; genus Rhodococcus; species Rhodococcus sp. TAF43. The sequence goes on along the minus strand of NZ_JBFRDL010000052.1, from coordinate 21,405 downwards.
GGGTTGATCGGCTGTGTCCATCGGGGGTCGATGACGGTAGCTGACACTCCGTTCGTTTCGAGAAGCTTTGCGGCAGAGATGCATTCCGACGCGAGCGGGCCAGCTGAGATGATCAGCACCTCTCGAGAGCTGGGTGGGCTGCCGTGGAGGACGTCGATGCCGTCGATGCGCGCGATCGGTTGGATCTCCCCCACTCACAGAGGCGCGCGGGTAGCGCACCACGGTGGGTCCGTCGCAGCCGATGGCGTCGGCGAGTAGTTCCCGTAGTCGCGGTGCATCTCGCGGAGCAGCGATGCGTACGCCGGGTATCGCCGTGCACAGCGCGGTGTCCCACATGCCGTGATGCGATGCACCGTCTGGGCCGGTGATGCCGGCGCGGTCGACGACGAAGGTCACGGGCAGGCGGTGTAGTGCGACATCCATCAAGACCTGGTCGATGGCCCTGCTCAGGAAGGTGGAGTACAGGCACACCACGGGATGCAGGCCGCTCATGGCGAGTCCGGCGGCAGAAGTCACGGCGTGCTGCTCGGCGATTCCGACATCGAACACGCGCTCCGGGAAGTTCTCGGCGAACGGCGTGAGGCCGACGGGGTCGAGCATGGCTGCGGTGATCGCGACAAGGTCGGGCCGCTGGGATGCTAGGCGCACGATCTCGCGGGAGAACTCTCCGGTCCACGTCGGTTGTGGTGGCGCGGCGGGGCGCCCGGTCGTCGGGTCGATGGTTCCGATTGCATGCATGCGGTCACGCGCATCCCGCTCGGCGGCCTCATACCCCTTTCCCTTAACGGTCACGCAGTGCACGACGACCGGTGACGACGCCTCGGCCGCAGCGGTGAGTGCAATGTTCAGCGCGCCCAGGTCGTGGCCGTCGATGGGGCCGACGTACTCGAACCCCAGCGCGCGAAACGTGTCGCCGACCGCCATCCGGCTGGGCTCGTCGCCGGTTCCTTGACGGCAGAGCCCACCGACCGTCGGAGCGTACGAGCGGCCGTTGTCGTTGACGATGATCACCACGCGACTGCCGTTGGCGACGATGTTGTTCAGGCCTTCCCACGCGAGGCCGCCGGTCAATCCGCCGTCGCCGGTCACCGCCACGACACGCCGGTCTGTCTCGCCTTGTAGTCGGAAGCCTTTGGCGAGTCCGTCCGCGTAGGCCAGGGAACTCGAAGCGTGTGAGGACTCGATCCAGTCGTGCTCAGACTCGGCGCGGCTGGGGTACCCCGACAGGCCACCCGCTCGGCGGAGGCTGCCGAAGCGCGCGGCACGGCCGGTGATGATTTTGTGTACATAGCACTGGTGCCCGGTATCGAACAGGATCGCATCGTCAGGTGAGCTGAACACCGTATGCAGTGCGATGGTCAGTTCGACGACTCCCAGGTTGACTCCGAGGTGCCCGCCGGTGGCGCTGACGTGGTCGATCAGGAAGTCCCGGATCTCGGCAGCGAGTTCCAGCCGTTCCCGTGCGTCGAGACGCTTGACATCGTCAGGTGCGTGCAGCGACGCGATCAGCGGCCACTGATCGAGGCCCGCCGGTTTTGCGTTGTCGTACGCGAAAGCCGCTCCGGTCATGAAGTCACCACCAGCTGCGCGATTCGTCGAGTCCGGTTGGTGTGCAGGCTCATCGGGACCTCCCACAGATGAAGTCCGCGAGCTTCCGTAGGTCGGAGGCATCCTCGCCGCAGTCGAGCGCGTCCACGCACACCTGCGCCTCAGCCAGGGCCTGTTCGGCTTGCTGTTCTGCCCACGCGCGTGCCCCACATGCTTCGATGCGATCAGCCATCATCCGGAGGCGAAAGCGGTCGTCGTAGTCGGGGTCGGTGTCGGTGTCGTAGAGCTCGCGAAACTGTGCGTCCATCTGCAGTGCAGCGACGACAGGCGGTGACTTCTTGCGATTGGCAAGATCGGAGAAGACAGACTTGCCAGTAACGACGGGATCTCCCCAGATCCCGAGGATGTCGTCGGTCAACTGGAACGCGACCCCGAGATGGTGGCCGAACTGCGCAAGAAGCGCAGCCCTCGCCTGGTCCGCCCCTGCCCCAGTCGCGCCTATCTCGCACGCGCATGCCAGTAGAGACGCGGTCTTGCCTTCGATCATGGTCATGCAGTCGCTGATCTCGACGTTCCTGCGGKACTCGAATTCGAGATCATCCGACTGGCCGGCACACAGCGAGACGAGAGCGTGGGCGAGGGTGGTCATGCTTGCGCGGCCGGCGAGCTCGTTGATCGCCAGCGCAAGCAACGTGTCCCCGGTCAGCAGCGCGTTGCCGGCCCCGAACACGGTCCACGCTGACGGGCGGTATCTCCGCTCGATATCGCCGTCCATCAGATCGTCGTGAATTAGCGAGAAGTCATGTACGAGTTCGACCGCGACCGCTTCAGGCAGACACGCCCGCATGTCCCGGGCACCGACCGCGGCGGCCGCGGCGAACACCAGCGCCGGCCGCACCGATTTGCCTGACCTGCGCATCGGGGCGCCATGCTCGTCCCACCATCCCGCGTGGTAGCCCGCCACATGACGAACCTGCGGTCTGGTCGTGTCCACGACGGCACGGTAGGCAGGCTCGACCAGTGCACGAGCTTCGGTAAGGACATCGTCGACGTTCCTCGATGCGCTGGCCAGCTGCCCGACAGTTGCGCTCCCCACGTTCTGCCCCCTCTGCATCGCCGACAGTTCTGCGGAGGGTGGTCCGGTCAACTAAAACGCCCCCCGACAAGCACCCCCCGTGTACCATTCGGATGTTAACAACATTCGGATGATGCCCGCATCTGAAATGGGATAAATCAGCGGTAGCGGAGGAAACGGATCGATGGCGCGGCTGACAAGGGTCCAGCAACAAGAACTCAACCGGCGCAGGGTGCTCACCGCAGCCCGAGCCGAGTTCTCCGAACGCGGCTTCCGCAGAGCGACCGTCGACGACATCGCCATCCGCGCCGACCTCACCCGAGGAGCGGTGTACTCCAACTTCCCCGGCAAGCGCGCCCTCTATCTCGCGGTCCTGGCCGAGGAGGCAGAGAACGCCGGCGAAGTCCTGCACACTCATGCCGATACCCCGGCGGGGGCGCTCGGGGTGTTCGCGAGCACCTGGGTGGATCGACTTCCCCGCACGAACAACTACGAGTATCAGGGATCGGTGCAGCTCACCTCGCCGATGCTCGGCGTGGACCTCATCCCCGAGATCCTCACTGACGAGCAATTTCAGCGGCCGTTCGCTCAGTTGGTGAAGCTCGATGCCCTTCTACTCGGGTTGGCGCTCGAGCGGCTCTCCCGGTCGGCCGAGCGTATGGTCGGCGTCGCCGAATCGGCGCTCACCGTCCTCTACGGCGCCAGCCAGTTGTCCTTTGTCGCACCCGATTTCGTGGATCCATCCAAGGTCATCGCAACCTGTCAGCACATCACGGGCATCGCGATCGAGGATCCGTGGACTCCCCCGGACGCCACCGATGTCGCCGTCGACGCAGTGAATGAGGAATGGCGTTGCCCTCGGGCCACCGATGTAGTTCGCGGGAAGACCACAACGATCAGCGACGGGATCGTGGCCGTGTTCGGCATGAACCGACTTGAGCACATCGAACACCTGGCCCGCAGTGCACCCGATGATTCGCCTGTCACGGCGGTACTTGTCACCTCGGACGCCGCCGAGCTCGCCCCACTCGCGCGGTTGGCGCTAGCGGACCTGTGTCGATCACTACGCCAAGCCTTCCCGACCGCCGCTTGGCCGCACCTGCAGGTGATCGTGGACCCCCACGGCGAGATCGCCGCAGCCTGCGGTGTGGCGAATGTCGACGATGACACCGAGGCCGCCATCGCCATCGTGGATGGCCGCATCGTCTCGCGCAGCATCGGACCACGCGCCTGCGCGCGCACCGGCTCACTGGGTCCAGCAGCCCGACACCGCTGACCCTTCAGCATCCATCCCAGCTCATCAGCATCGACGAGGAGTGGAACATGGCACAGACCAACGACGGTGGCCTGTTGAAAATGCTCGTTTTGCGGCAAGGGGCAGAAGCAGGTGCGGAAGTTGATCGCCGGACCCGGTGTCTACGTCTGTGACGAGTGCATCGACCTGTGCAACGAGATCCTGGAAGAAGAGCTGGCCGAAGCCGGCATTCTCGAACGCGAAGGCATGCCGACGCCCGCCGAAATCTGCGCTCACCTCGACCAATACGTCATCGGACAGCACGATGCCAAGCGGTCGCTCGCTGTCGCCGTCTACAACCACTACAAACGCATCCGTGCCGCAGGCGACAGCAACAACGCGTCCTCCCGCGGCGACACCGTCGAACTCACGAAATCGAACATCCTGATGCTGGGACCGACCGGCTGCGGAAAGACCTACCTCGCACAAACCCTCGCCCGCATGCTCAACGTCCCCTTCACCATCGCCGACGCCACGGCCCTCACCGAAGCCGGCTACGTCGGCGAGGACGTCGAGAACATCCTCCTCAAACTGATCCAGGCCGCGGACTTCGACGTTCATCGAGCCCAGACCGGCATCATCTACATCGACGAGATCGACAAGGTCGCCCGCAAGAGCGAGAACCCCTCGATCACCCGCGACGTATCGCGCGAAGGCGTCCAACAAGCACTCCTGAAGATCCTCGAGGGAACCCAAGCAAGTGTCCCCCCACAAGGCGGCCGCAAACACCCRCACCAAGACTTCATMCAGATCGACACCACCAACATCCTCTTCATCGTCTCCGGTGCCTTCGCAGGCCTCGAAAAGATCGTCGCCAACCGAACCGGACATCAAGGAATAGGATTCGGCGCCGACATACGCTCGAAAGACAACGACACCCGAGACCACCTCGGCGGCGTCATGCCCGAGGACCTCCACAAGTTCGGCCTCATCCCCGAGTTCATCGGCCGTGTACCGATCGTGACAGCAGTCAAACCACTCGACAAGGACTCCCTCGTCAAGATCCTCACCGAGCCGAAGAACGCGCTCGTCAAACAGTACGCCCACCTCTTCGAAATCGACGGCGTCACACTCACCTTCACCCCAGGAGCCCTCGACGCGATCGCCTCCCAAGCCATCGTCCGCGGAACCGGCGCCCGGGGCCTGCGAGCCATCATGGAAGAAGTGCTCCAGCACTTCATGTACGACATACCCAGCTGCGACAACGTCACCGACGTGGTTATCGACAATGACATCGTCGACGCCAACACCAACCCGTCCATCGCCGAACGACGCCGCAACCAAAGACACGTCGAGCACGACACCACCGGCCGCGAAGCCGGGTAATTGAGGCCCGACACGGCTCAGGCAATCCCGAAACCCTGAGGAAGACGATGTCCGACGCCCCACACCGACCACGACCATCCGCAACCAGAACCGCTCTCAAAATCGGCTGGCTTATCTGCGTCGCCGCGATTCTCCTCATTCCCGGATCACTCCCACTCCTCGCCGGAATGCCCGCCGCCACAGCGGGTCTGGTCACCCTCTTCACCACCGCATGCGTCTCGATCGCAGCCTTCCTAGTGAACTTCCGCTAACGCAATTGAGAAGTGCCCAACCGCTCACCCGATTCGGGTGAAGGACACGTTCGATCGCATGGACACCGCGGGAATGGAATGGCGCAAAGTCGACCGCCACCGGATCGTCCACGGCGGCAACGGCGTGACAACGAGGGTCGGCTCACATGTGGTCGGCGAACGTGTCCAGGAAGTTCTGCAGTACGGCCATCCCTGTGCCGAGTATCGCGTAAGTGGTGAGGAAGGCGATCGCCATGGGGCGATTGGGGCGATGGAGAAGCCCGATCACCGTGCCAACCACGACGCCTGCGAGGAGAGGGAATAGTAGGCACACCCAGTACATCGCGCCGGCGGAGGGATGCGGATCGACTTCCCAGAGGTCGCGTAGCGCTCTGATGGCGAGCAGGTTGAGCAGCAGGGCCGCAAGTGACCCCGTCGTGATGCCGAGAAGCATCGATGTCCAGTTTCCTGTCGAACTCTCCCCGTCACGGTGAGACGAGCAGCGACGCCGCCGCACGGGTGCCTACGTTGGCCGACCCGCTCAGTCGGCGGGCGGCCGCGCCCTGCCTCCCGGTGCAATGTCCGACACGACGCCGGATCGTTGAGTTCCATTTGCAGTCGTGGTGACAGATCGATGAGGGGGTAGAGATGCTGGTCGGCGTCATCGCTGCACTGCTGGGAGTTGTCCTGAATACGGTCGGCGCGTTGCTTTCAGCCCGAGACAGCCGCGGTCAGCGTTCGACGGGGCCGTCGCAGCGGGTGCGTCGTTTCCACTCCGCCGGATGGATCGCGAGCATCGTCGGTGCACTCGCCATCGGTGATGCGTTCTGGAACTCGACTCCAGGGGTCAGTATCGGCGTCGCCGTGCTCATCCTGGCCAACGGCCTTCCAAGCCTGGCCGTGACCCTGGTGAACCCCAGGCGTGTAGCCCACTCCTGAACATCTGCTCGCCAGAGACGATCATCGCTATCCCTGCTTCCGTCTCATCGGCTGGCAGTGCGCCACAATGGGTTGCCGTGACGACTGTCGAGGAAGCAACTCCCGATGTGTTCCGGGGTACCGGAACGCATGTGAACTTCGTGCTCCTGCGGGACGGTGACGCACGCACCTTGATCGACGGCGGCTACCCCAGCGATGTCCGCCGCAGTCGAGCGGGCGATCCGTGCGCTCGGCCGACGGCCGGCAGATGTGCAGGGGATGCTGCTCACGCACGCGCATGTCGAAGTTATAGAAACCGCATTGGAAGCAGATTGTCGCGACAGGGGACAAAATACACACCAGTCGGTACTAATCTTTCGTCAGGTACACGCCATCGCCAGCGACTTTCGATATGAACCGGTCAGCACGATCGATTCGAATCAGGTTCTCTTGGAATCAATTTCACCAAGCGCGTACGCGCACAGCGAAACCGTGGATCGGCGAAATCGCACCCACAGCCCGCCTCGAACGCGCGAGGACCCCGCGCCAAGGGGTAGCGCGGGGTCCTCGGATGCGGGACGCAGACCGCAACCTTGCTGACGCTACAGGGCTTTCATGCCTGTCGCAGTGCCACTCTCTCCACGGCCACGTCGAACGTTTGATTCACGTACCGGGGCGAACGTCGGGAACCTGTCGTCGACTGGATGGTCCCGGAACTCGACACGCAGACCCGGCACCACACGGTGTTGGCCACGAACCCAGGCGAACGTCCACTGACCACTGTCGAGCGCAATGATCGTCATCCTGCACGGAGCGGGCTCCCACGCGTGCGGCGACTCTTGAATCGGACGAAGGACCACCACCGTGCCGGTCTTCGATGGGTCCCGGGTGGTGAACGAGTCGGCCACTGGTTGAAGGTTCTCGCCAAGCATCTGGATCACTCCCGCAAATAGACGGTTAGAGCAGGTCCCAGATCGGCGCGTCGATGCGCGGCGGCGCGACGGTACAAATACCCGGTTAGATACCTATGTCCCACGGCTCGGCCCTGGCGAATAGGGTGTGCCCCGTGCTCAGTGAGATCGAGACCGTGACAGTCACCGTGTCCGCGCACAAGCTGGATTCGTACCGCAGCGTCGAACAACGAGCCCGGCAACAGTGGTCACGCCTACTCGCCGAACGCGGCGAATCGTGGCGACACGCCGGCCTCCACCTCATCGACAGCCAACCGGACCCCGATTTGGCCGATCACCTCGAGTACCGATTCGAGGGCGCAACCATAAAGTGCGAGCTGGTCGGCTGAGTCTTCGGCACTGATGCCCTCCAACACCGCACTCAAGATCATGAGGCCGCAAAAGGTCACGAAACCGGAACCGACCCGAAGGTCCGCCCGCCCCCGAGCAGCTCAAGTCTTCGCCGGTAATATCCGGTTTGCCCGCGAGCTTGCTCGCTGGGGCGGTAGCTCAGTCGGTTAGAGCCGTGAACTCATAATTCACTGGTCGCGGGTTCGAGCCCAGCCCGCCCGACCAGCAATTCGAGACCCCTTCGCGAGGAGCGCGACCGACGACGCCACCCGAATGGTTGGGGGCGTTTCGTCGTTCCCGGAACCGCCATGTCGTACGCCGCGCCCAACCCGGACATGGACGACGAACTGTGGGATGTTGCGCTCTGGCAGGCGGAACTCAATCAGTACTTCATCGACGTAGTGACTTCCTCAGCGAACTTCTAAACTCGGCTCTCTAGATCAGGATCGGTGCTACTCATCCCCAAGAGGGAAGTCGAGTGACATGATCTCGTCCCACATATCCCGACCTCCCCGGATGTGAGCATGTATTTGCTCGCGAGCTCAGCGAACTCCTCGTGCGTGTGTCCCGACTGCTCAACAAGCTGAGTACGGCATGGGTGGCCGCGGCGGGAGCCTCGATAAGTCACCACCATGATCAACAAAACGCGCCACGCGGTGACGTTCACGATCGTGGCGCACGAGGACGCCCACGCAGCCGAGCTCGACGAGCATGCCTCAGGGACGTGGGACCGCATGTTCGCGGACAGTGACCGCGCTGGCCGCGTAGGAGTGCCCCGAATCGTCTCGAGCAAGCCACATCCAACCATGACCCGGCACATCATTCACACCTACGAAGGCGTCATGTGGGATTGAAGGCGCCCCACAGTCGAACGTAGGCGCTGGCCGACCATCGTCGGGGGAACCCGCCCCGCCCGAACCAGTGACTACCCGGGCGGGGCCGTGTGCACCGTCTGGGTTGGTGCGAACTGGACAGTACCGGCGAAACCGGCTCGCGGAAAGACCCCAGATTTACGAGGCTCCGGCCTGCATCTCTTGCGAGCCGGGGCTTTTCGTTGTTGCGGCGCCGCGGGAGGAGTCTGAGTCCTGTGCTCGTGACCCCTCCCGCCGGCCGCGCTCCGCACTCTCGATCGGGACGCGGCCGGTCGCCTTGCAGCAATCACATTAGAGGCCGAGGCTGTCATGCTCATACAGTCGTTCATCTTGCGGTCGCGAAAGCGACGTCCAGACCGCACGCTCCCTGCGCCCCATCAGGGCGATTCGAAACCGGAAGAGAGCCAAGGTGACGAGCTTGGCTGGTCGACTGCGCATGATTTTCTCCTACCGGCGAGGCATGTCCGATCCGAATGGACCAAGCCTGGCGCGCCGGCCCTGGCGATGCGACGGGGTTACTACTTTTTCGTGTACCTACGTAGTTTGTGCACGCTGCCGAACCGACCGCGCGCAAATGTCTGATCTGCACAGTTGCATGTCGCGTAATCGCAGGTACTGGCGATTGGTCAAAGCCCAGAAGCGCCGGCCGTTCGCGGCAGTGATGCGCAGCGGGGATGACGTGTCGAAGGCCTGCCCGCTCCACCCGTGCAACCCGGGGAACCTGCAAAAGACACCAGGTGGCGGTCCTGACGGCGGGAGAGGCCGCCTGACAAAGTAGCCTCTCCCGCCCGCCGAGCATCGATGGCGATGCCCGGTTGTTGTGTCGCATGCAAATCCCATGCGGCACAACGCCCGCTGGACACCGCGCTCGTGGCGGCCAGTGGGCGAGCTTATGACTGATCACACAGCACCAGCGGCGGGGCGATCAGTTCGTGGTAGGGCGGTGTGTGGCACTCGCGAAGCGAGTGGCGCCGCCCGCGTGACTCCTCATAGGGGATGGGGCCACGGATTGCCGCCCGGGGGGGGAGGGCGACGAGTAGAGACTAGGCGAGGCACGCGTCGAAAGCCACGCCCGCCGTGACTATCTGCCAGAGGTAGACGCTGGTCAGAAGGAATTTCAAACAAACGATCAATCACTCAGGCGGCACTGGATGTAACTCCAGCCCGAAAGACGCAGGACAGTCAAGCATTGATATTGGTTCCATTGTAATGAATTTCAAAAACAGGTGATCTCACCATGCAGGAGCGGCACCGCACTCCTGTCGCCCTTACGTGCGGTGCCGCCCGTTACCCACAACCCCACCGCGTGTGACATCCGTTTGGCGTTGCCGCGGGCTGCCGCCCGTTCTGAAGGCATCGACATCTGACCAGGCGACGGAAACGACGCTACTCGAGACCACGGTGGCGTCAACGATCGCAAACGGGACAGCAACGCCGAACGCACCGGCAAGCATCCCGAGCGATCGGTGCGGTCTGCCGACGGGCCCTCTCGGCCAACAGACCCCTCGAGACCAATGACGGGAGGATCGGTGACGGCCGACCAGAGAAGGAAAGCCGTAGCGGCGATCCCGGCCGCCACCCATGCACCTATCCCATCGAATCCGCCGACTACTCCTGGGGCGCCGAGCAGGCTCGCCAGGAACACGCCGCCGGCAATGATCGATCCGGTGCCGTTCGATACACGCGCACGTTGGTACTTCATAACTGTCGGGGCCTTCTTTGTGAAACGCGCGAGGACCCCGCACCAAGGGGTAGCGCGGGGTCCTCACAGTCGCTGCGACACAGCCCCTAGACCGTATCGACCTGGACGGGTGTATCTCAAAACGCCGATCGCCCCGGGGAACAGCCGGGGCGATCGGGGCGGGGAGAGGTCGTCGTGGTGTTCACCTCGACCGGGTCGATCAACCAGGCAGCCAAGTTCGTTGGCGTGTCGCTTCGGTCGCGAAGCGGATCCTGGCGGCCGAAGGGCTCGTCGAGCAGGCCACGGCGCCAGTGCGGAAGGCGGCCGCCAAAATCCGGTCCAAACTGGTCGTCGACCACGCCCTGCGCGAGGTAGTGCAGGACGGTCTGTCACAGCGGCTCTCGTCCGAGCAGATCTCGCACCGCCTCGTGAAGGATTTCCCGGACGACGAAAGCATGCGGGTGAGCCACGAAGCGATCTACCAGGCACTCCGTTTCCAGGCCCGAGGCGGCCTGAGAAAGTAAGTGCAGYAAGCTCTCCGGACGGGACGGGCACGGCGGAAGCCGCGCCCCGGACCGGCGCACCCACCGGTTCGTCGACCCGATGATCATGATCAGTGACCGGCCCGCCGAGGCCGACGACCGGACCGTGCCCGGCCACTGGGAAGGGGACCTGTTCATGGGCGATGGCAACAAGTCCGCGATCGCCACTCTCGTCGAACGCGCCACCCCCTACACGATGCTGGTGCACCTGCCCGACAGCCACGACACCGAAACCGTCCGCGACGGTTTGATCGCCACGATCTCGACCCTGCCGGAGCACCTACGCGGATCGATGACCTGGGATCAGGGTTGCGAGATGGCCCCGCCACAAGCAGTTCTACCTGGCCACCGACATGGCCGTCTACTTCTGCAACCCGGCCAGCCCCTGGCAACGCGGCACCAACGAGAACACCAGCGGGCTGCCGCGGCAGTACTTCCCCGAGGGCACCGACCTGAGCGCGTTCGGACCCGCAGACCTCGAACACGTCGCCCAGTAACTTGGGCGGCCGCCCACGCAGACGCTCGACCGGGGAACCCCGACCGAACGTCTGCGTGATCTACTGACCGCCTATACCAAGCAGTGTTGCAACGCGCCATTGGCGGGGCCTTCACTGTTGGATTGTTCAGCACCAGACGGCGACACCACCACGGCCAGAGCAAGTACCCCTGCGGTTCAGGCTGTGGCTGAAGGGTGCCGTTCTTGCACTTGGCTAATGCTCCGGACGAGTCCGATCCGGGCGCGGGCACACAGTTGCCAGCGGAGTTCTCGCAGTAGCCATCACCCCAACCCCAACGGCCGCCGCCAATTCCGCCGCCTGTGGCAGAAGGGGCTGGTGCAGGCACCAGAGCGGGCACCGCCGCGGGGGCTGGAGCTGGCGCCACAGCAGCAGATGCCCGCGGCGGGGCAACAAGAGACGCGACCGCAACCTCAGTTGACGGAACCAATGCGGGCGCAGGCACGACGCTGGTCGTCGTCGGGTGCGCCTCCGTCGTGACGGCCGTAGTCGTTGGTCGGTGATGGTGTCGATCAGGGCCGACATGGCCGCGAGGTACTGGCGCAGCGAAGTCGTGTGCTGCCTGCCAGGCGGCGAGTTGTCGGTCGGGGACTTCGACGCGCACGTTCTCGGCGTGTCGGCCTGTGATGAGCTGTTCGGCAGATTCTCTCCGGCGGGCTTGCTTCCGTAGTTCACCGGAGCAGTACTCGATATGTCCCCTGCGCCGTCGGAGTGCTCCGTATTGGCGTAGGCCGGAAAGTCACCGTCAGCGTAGATGACTCAGTCATCTACGCCCTGGCCGTCCAGCGCGCAGATCCCCCCGGGCTGCAACGAGAAGGAACACTTCCAGAAGGACGGGGACACCGCGGCCGGGAAGTACACCGCCTCAGCCCCCAAGACCCAGGCCGCCTACGCCGAGCTCCGCGCTGTAATCCATTTTGCGACCACGACGGGGCACCCGGAACCTACTGGCGCTCATGCTCGAGTTGGGTGGCAAGTCGGATGATCTCGCCGGCAGCTGCAACATTCGCAGCGGTGTCGCTCGTATCTGCGATTCGTTGCGCGAGTCGGCGAATACGCGCTGCATCACTCGCTGTCGCGGATTCTGCGGTGAGGCTGCCGTGGTGTTGCACGGTGAGTCCTTCTTCGATGGGGTGTCGCCCGCCACAATAGAGATTCGGTCATATTAGGTAAACCCCCCAACGGAATTTCGCCTCGATCTCCATCATTTGTCCCTGCCGTTCAACGGCACGACATCGTGGAGCCACATGGACCACGGATGTTTTGGATGCATGCGGGCTGCGGCCTCATCCGACATCGACCGGTTCACCATCGGCGATGATGCGGTGAGCGCGCGCTCGGTGGTCATCGCTGCCGCCGTTTTGGTGAACCTGGCAGTGCTCTTCACGGCTGGCCCGGTAACAGGAACGGCCTGACTCCCCCGCCCTCGCAGACAATCACAGTAGCGTGGCGGCGCCGCACTCGCCGTGGCATCGATCAGCGCGTGCGAGACACGGCGGCGCCATGATGCGACCCAGAATCGCGCAAACATACCGGATATGTGGTGTGTGGAGACTCGATTGGGCTGACCGTACTGTTGTCGAGAGAAGTCCAACCAACCAGGAGGAATACACGTGGCGCAGAAGATCGTAGTCGAACTGATCGATGATCTCGACGGGGATCCAATCGATATCGGCGGCGAGACGATCAGCTTCGCGGTCAACGGTGTCGAGTACAACATCGACTTGAACGACAAGAACGCCACCGAGTTCCATCGCAAGCTGGACTACTACATCAAGTACGCCACCCGAGTTGGCGGGCGCAAGACAACCCGGCCTGCCAAGCAGACCTCGAACGGCACCAGCGCACAAGAGATCCGAGAGTGGGCCAACGCGAACGGGTACAACGTCTCGGCTCGAGGTCGGATCTCCGCGGACATCGTCGAGGCATACGCAGCAGGGAACTGATCTTCGTAGTGGCCGGAACCTGGTCCTCGCAGATCTTCGGCCCAGGCCGTTGCTGGCCGTCTCTTCGATCGATGGGATGGCTTGTGTCTGCACCACAGCATCTCGCCTCAGCGGTGGCCCGGTGTGGCGTTCAACAGCATTCTTCTCCGATTCGGTCGGACCTATCGACCAGCTTGAATCCGGATCTATGCAGTTAGCAGTGGCATGGGTACCGGCTGAATGACGCCCGCCGCGCTTGGCGGGTGCGGGCGCACCGCACCCTCCCGCGGTGGTTGTCGGGGTTCCGGAAGCCGAACGCGATCCGGCCGACGTGTTTGACGATCCGGTTGCAACCTTCGATGCGGGCGTTCGACAGGCCGGTCGTGATGGCCAAGATCATCGGTTCCCGTCACTGTGAGATCGTCGCCGCGCGCGGATCTCCGGCCCCGAGCAGTCCGTGCAGAACGTGTAGAAGCGGTGCAACACAACCCCGGATCTCGTATCCGAGTCCGCCGTTGTCTTTGCACGCCAACACGTCCCGCAGAAGGTCCTTCGCGATCAAGGCCGCGGCGATGTCCCCGTTCGGATCCGCGGCAGTCAGCTTCTCAAACAACGTCGCCCGCTGCTCGCCAGTCAACCGATCCGATCCGCGGAGTAGTCGACGCCGGTTGATCCACTCGACATCTGACTTGCGACCCCGCCGGCCCCGCTCGGCTTGGGTGTTGGGTATCGGCGCGGCGGCGGTAGCAGGCGTCGCCATGTTCCATCTGGTTGACTCGCGCGCTGCTCGTACGCTTCCCTATGCCGCTACGTGATTACCCAATACAGTTTCCATACTGCAGTTTTCACAACTGCGCTGTGGGCGGCAGTCGCAATCTGATCGGCGCCGACCCGCCAGGACAGCTACAAAGAGTTTCAGGCTGTTCGCCAGTGCTCCCTTGGCTGCCGCAGCGTAGGCCTTCCGGACGCTACAGCCCGAGTGACTCACCTTCATGTCCAGGTAGATGCCGGTGAGACCCAGCAGTGGGCTGCCTGACCTCGACATGAATCCCAGCAGGCGGGAATAGATTCTCTACATATGGACACCGTGGGAGTGGTGCGGCAGGGTTGGCATCAGGAAGGGGATGCTCATGACTCGATATACACACGGCCATCATGAATCGGTCCTACGCTCACACAGCTGGCGGACTGCGGACAATTCAGCCGCCTACCTACTGCCACATTTGGACTCGAGTGCTTCGATGCTCGACATCGGTGCCGGGCCGGGAACGATCACCATGGACTTTGCAGAGATCGCGGCACGGGTCACGGCGACCGAGATCGGCGAGGAAGAACTGGCTCTTTCGAGGAATCTGGCCGCTCAGCGGGGAGTCACCAATATCGAGTTCGCTGTCGAGGACGTCCACTCTCTGACATTTCCGGACGCGTCGTTCGACATCGTGCATGCCCACCAGGTGCTGCAGCATGTGGCCGACCCAGTCGCGGCGCTGCGTGAGATGGGGCGGGTCGCCCGTCTGGGAGGACTCGTCGCGGCACGGGACAGTGACTATGCGGGCTTCGTGTGGTGGCCGCTGCTTCCCGCGCTAGACGAGTGGCTGCATCTGTATCGCACCGCGGCGCGCGCGAATGGCGGCGAACCCGATGCCGGTCGCCGACTGTTTTCCTGGGCCCGGTCAGCGGGCTTCAGTGAGATCACCGCCACCTCGTCCACGTGGTGTTTCTCCGCTCCGGAGGATCGGCTGTGGTGGGGCGGGATGTGGGCTGAGCGTGTCACCGAATCGGCGCTGGCGCGTCAACTGGTCGACAGTCACCTCGCCACAACCGCAGACCTGGAGCGCATCGGTAGGGCATGGAAGACCTGGGCCAACGCGGAGGACGGCTGGTTCTCTTTGGTGCACGGGGAGATTCTCGCCCGGACCGGCACCAAATAACTCCAAGCAGTGCCTGCCTGAAATCGTCGACGCCGACGGGGGTGAGCATGCTGACGGCCACGTCGTCGCCGGCCACTTCACACCCGGGCACCGTTGAGGGCGGCGGTCATCAACCCGCCGGAAATTCGTGGAACATTCTCGCACGCAAGGCTGTCGAAAACGGAGCGGTAGCAACCGATGTCCGCGAGCCCTCGCCGGACCCCAGATTCGGCGGTAGCGTGGAGTCAGAGACCCGTCATCGACAACCACGTCAGTGGTCCACCGTCGCAATCCGTCCGGTGACGGGCCTCGCCCGCTTCCACGCTTGAAAGTGCAATTCGCTTGTACTGTAACGTGATCAGTATCTGCCGATGTTGTTGTGGCCCGTGGGTTGGTGCGCGACGTCCGTTTTCGGTGCCGCAGTCTTCACCGGGTGACGAGACGGCTTCGCAGAGCACTGATTCCCGCAACCCTGACGGACTTGACACTGACCTTGCGAGCTCCCACCGCCTCCGCCCAACCCCCGGGGGTGGACGCCACTCCCGACCGTGTACGCCCTCGGCAGGGGCCACTCGGACCCGTGAAGCCGGTCAAATCACCGGAAGCCTGCAGACGCCGCACGCTCGACCGGGAATCACGCGGGTCACGCTGTCCTGGACACCGTTCTTCACCAACCCCTTCTCGATCAGGACCTACATGGACTGTTGGAACACCGGCACCCGCAAGGGCGGCACGATGGCCGCAAACCTGACCAACGAATCCAGCGAACTCGGTACACCCGGCGGACACTGGACCGAGCAGATCGCCATCCAGATCGGCTCCGGCGGCGCCGGCCTGACCGCGACCACCGAGGCACTCAGTATCTTCAGCATCAACCCGAATCTGAGAAGAACCCGGTTCGTAGCGCCCTGACACTGCCCGCAACCGCCTACCGCATTGTCCGCGTGAGGCGCACCGTGGTGACCGCGATTGAAACCGCCCAGGCTCCCCCAGCATCCGCCGAACACCGCCAGACCATACGTACACTGCTCGCCGTCGTCCTAGCCACCTGCGAAGTCGCACCCGCCACCGCATGAGGCGTTCCACGGGAAACAACTCGGCCAGGGGCCGTACCCGGGACCCTCTGAGACGCGGAAGTACCCAGGGCCCGAGGTAGTCCGCCAGCGCAACTTCGACGAACGGATCCGCTGGGCGACCACGATGAGACCGGCAGAAGCCCTTCTCAGAACTCCTGCAAGTTGCCCTTGGGGCGCCCTGGAGGGCGAGGAACACCTCATCCCCGAGGCCAGCGTGGGACGACGTTACGAGCAGGGTCCGGGGGTACGCATGTGCGCCACTCCATGCCGACGACCGACTGCTCGTGCTGTGCGCGAGTAGAGAGCGAGTATGCGATGCTCGAGGGCAAGCCTGTCGACGACTTCGTCATCATCGGCAGCGACACCATGGAATTCGCGCGCAGCGGCAGGTCGACCTGCGCGAGACCGCGACGACACGGATGGCGGTCGCTCGCATGCTCTATGCAACAGGTTCGACCAGCGTTGTCGCTTGCCCCCCGCACCCCCACATTGAGACAGCGTGGTGGACGCCGGCGAGCATGGCCGTCGGCGCGGCTATCGTCGGCGATCGCGATCAAGCGGCGACGGCGGTTCGAGGCAGCCGGGGACTCGGGGTGGTCCGCGCCTACGCAGTGCCTTGTTGGGCGCGGTGTCGGCACATTCGGTGACGGGGGCGGGGGTCGTACGGATCCGAGCTTCCCACGTCCGAGCCGAGACTCTCCATTGACCCGGTTGACTTGACCTGCTTGACCTGGGATTGTGAGGTTATGGGCATGCCGATGGAAAAGCTGATCGACGACATCGTCGATGCCAGCGGGCTGGACGCCAACACAGTCGGCGACACAGACCGCGACTTCGTCGAGGCCGGACTCAAGGACCTCGTCGCCAGCCTGCGGGCACGCCGCGCCTGGGAAGACCACATCGGCGCGATCCTCACCCACTCTCAGACCCTCGAACTCACCGGCTGGACGAAGCAAGCACTCAGCCAGGCCGTACGCGACAACCGCGCACTCCGCCTCCGCGGTAGTAACGGCGGACACGGATACGCTGCAGCGGTCTTCAACGAGGACCGGCCGGCACGGCCGATCCTCGGCATCAAGGACGTGCTGCGGGTCTGGGCTGCCGCGGACCCACGTGGATGGATGGCCGCGTCCTGGCTCGGCACCAGTCAGCCTGAACTAGGCGGCCGCACACCCCGCGAGGCCCTCCTCGACGGCGACGTGCCCGCAGTCATCGAACTGGCCCACCAAGCCACCGAGCGGCTCGCTGCGTGAGCGCTCCACGCAACCGCCTCCACCTCACCGAACCGCCCACCCCGAACCTGCTGACAGGGAACTTCCCTTCCTACACTTACGCGGCCGGCTCCCAGCTGCATCGCGTGCACGGCAAGTCGTTCGCCCCGTGGTGGTTCGGAAGCAACGGCCGTGGACGCTTCGACCTCGCCGAGCCCGCGGGCACCTGCTACACCGCCGAGGCGGAGGTCGTTGCGCTCCTGGAAACCTGGGGCGGCATGCAGGTCGTACCGAGCTACGACGTCGACGACCGGGCCATCTCGACAATCCGTGTCGATACTGACCGGACCGTGGCCGACCTGACCAGCAACCTCAGCGCCCAATTCGGTATTACCGCAGAGATATTCACGACCGGGAACTACCAACTGGAACAACGCTGGGCGGCTGCTCTACATGCAGCCGGCTACCACGGACTACGGTACTGGGCCCGTCACGACCTCGCCCATGTCCACGCCTGCGTCGCCGTGTTCGACACTGCCGGAGACCTCACCGGCTCCCCCGCCTATGGAGTAACGAACACCACCGACCTGAATGGCCGCACCGACCTCATCGGCATGCTGCGCACCGAAACCGGCATCGTCGTGCTACCCGTCCCGCCACTGTGACAGGCCATGATCCGAAAGGCTGATGTCTTTATGAGCCGCCCGATGGTGCTGGCTCGGCGGTCCTGCTGACTTCTGGACATGGACCTCGTCGCTACTCCACGGGATCCGGGTTGATGCCGGTGAGCAGCAGATGCCCAGCGTCGACGGGGATGGTGACGCCTGTGACAGAGGCCGCCAGGTGCGAGTTCAAGTACAGTGCCGTGTCGGCAATGACCTCCGGCGGCATGAATGTTGTGCCTTTCAGCGCGTGGAAGTGATATCCGCCCGCGATCATGTCGGCCTCGGTGCCGCCCTCGCGGCCGGCGAACATGTCCCACGCGCCCTGGTGGTCGGTCATCGGAGTCTTGATCGCTCCCGGATTGATCGAATTACAGCGAATCCCGAACGGAGCCAGCTCGAGCGCGATGTTCTTCATCAAGCCGACGACGCCGTGCTTGGCTGCGACGTAGTGGGAATAGTTCCTTCCCGGTTCGAGTCCGTTGACCGACGACGTGATGACGATCGAGCCGCTCTTCCGTTCGATCATGTGAGGAGCAACGGCCTTCGCGGACTTCCAGACCCTGTGAGATTGACGCCGATCATCTCCTCCCACGCGTCCTCGTCTAGCTCCCAGAACGGCGCCTGGGTGCAGATACCGGCGTTAGCGATCAGGATGTCGATCTGGTCCAGCTCGGAGAGCGTCTGCGCGACAGCGTCGTCGAGTGAGGCCTGGTCTCGGACGTCGACCTCGAAGGACAACGCCCGCCGGCCCAACGCCTCCACCTGGGCAACGGTCTCCGCCATGTCGGTGACGTCGGCCATCTTGTAGGGAACCGAATCCATCTGCTCTGCAATGTCGACAATGACGACGTCCGCGCCCTCCCGGGCCGAGGTCACCGCGTGGGCACGACCCTGTCCACGCGCACCCCCGGTGATGAAGGCGACCTTTCCGTCCAGCAAACCCATGACTGCTACCTCCTTCGTGTCGAATATGACGTCATGGCGCTCGTTCTGTTGTGTCGTGACAGCCGTCGGTCAGAGTTGGCCGCCCGCGTCGACGGTATGTGTGGTTCCGGTGACGTACCGTCCGCTCTTGCCAACGAGGTAGAGCACCGCGTCGGAGATGTCCGACGACTCGAGGGCGGGAACGGGTAGGACGTTGAGCGTCATCGCGGCCTCCTCGAAGTCCGCGCGGGTGGGCTTGGCGAGGTCGGGCCGGAAGAGCTCGTAGGTGGCCTCGTTCAGGATCATGTCGGTGGCGACCGTGGTGGGGTGGATGGTGTTCACCCGGATCTTCTGCGGCCCGAGTTCGTGGGCGAGAACCCTCATGAATCCGACCAAGCCCGCTTTCGCGGCGGAGTAGTGAGCGGTATTCGCGTTGGCTTTGAGCGCCGCGAGCGAGCTGGTGATGACGACGGATCCGCCGCGACCGCCCGCGACGATATGAGGGACCGCAGCGACACAGGTTTTCCACACGCCGGTGAGGTTGATGTCGATCATCGTCGACCAGGTGTCCTCAGACATCTCGAGCGTCGGCGCGGGAACCGAGATCCCGGCGTTGGCGAGAACGATGTCGAGTCGGCCGAGTTCGTCGACCCCCGCGTCGACTGCCTCCTTCAGGCCACCGAGGTCTCGGACGTCGACCTCGCGCGCGACAATGCGCCGACCCAGCGCCTTGACCTGGCGTTCGGTTTCGGCGAGGTCGTCCGGGGTGGCCGTCGGATACGGCACGGTATCGACCTGGCGGCATACGTCGATCGCGATGATGTCGGCACCCTCCTGCGCTAGCCGTACCGCGTGGCTGCGTCCCTGACCTCGCGCGGCGCCCGTGACGAATGCGACCTGACCATCGAGTTGTCCCATGACAGTTGACCTTTCGGCACATGCAGCGCCGACCTTCAGCGGCGCTGCGTCGTATCTCGGAGGTTATGACAGGCACTGACGAAAGTGTGTCGTTTCGTGAAGTTGGAATGGATCGACATTCACTCGTTGCCGGGTGCCGGAAGTGATTCGCCACCAGACCTGGGAGTATCGACACGTGACCAGTACGAGTGGCCGCATCGACCGCGGGGGCAGGCCGGCGGCGACGACTGCCCATGACCTTGCCGCCGTCGCACAGCGAATGTTCGTCGAGCATGGCTTCGACCAGACCAGCATCGAGGACATCGCGCGGGCGGCGGGAATCAGCAGTCGTACCTTCTTCCGGTACTTCCCGACCAAGGCGGATGTCCTGTGGGTCGAGTCGGACGCCGAGATCGGCCGTCTCAGAGATGTGCTCGCTGCCGGCTTGCCAACCGAGCGGTACGAGGACGTTGTCGTGAGTGCCGTGGTTGCGGCGCTGTGTCTTCCCCACGATCAGATCGAATGGGCCCGGCACCGGGCGCAACTGGTGCTGACGGAGCCTGCAGTGCAGGCGCAGGCATCGCAGCGGCATGCTCGGTGGCGGGCCGCCGCAGCCGAATTCGTGAGCACGCGAACAGGTCACCCCGTCGACGGGTTCTTCCCGACAGCAGTCGGCCACGCAGTGCTCGCCGCAACCCTCGCGGGACATGAGTACTGGGTGTCGCATCCCGACACCGACCTCGCCGAGCACCTTCAGTGTGCACTCCTGCTGATACTTCCGCCTGAGCCATCGGGGACCGATGGGCCGGCATCCGCAGGGGACGCTACTTCGGCCGCCCAAAGGCGTGTCTGACACGCAATGATCGAATTGACACAATCTAGTTGATCACCCCGGTTGCGTCCACGACAGCGAGCACCCCCTCACGCACCGTCCTCTCTTGATGTCCTGGTGGTACGGGCAGGTGAGCATCCGGGTGTCGTACGACTCGATCCGGATCGGAGCGACCTCGCTGCTGGTCAGCCGTCATAGTGCGTCGACCTCCGGGGCAACGTGGCGGTGGCCCGGACCAGTGGCGGGAACACGCCCGGCTTCGTCGGTGCGGTCGGTCAAGTGCGGTCAGGTTCGGGTCAAGATCTGGAGCGCAGCGAGGGTCCAAAACGAGCCAACCGAGGCCATGGGGCTGTTCTGGATCCTCCGGTGCACAACCACCGCTCGCTCTCCACTTGCCCAGGTGACCGGTGTTGACGACGGTCCAAAAGTAGGCCGATAGCGGCGGTCGAAAACCAGGCCACCGGTGGTGGTTATTGTGCCGCGTTCTCGGCGCGGGCGGACGGTAACGTGTCGACTCCGGTGTCCTTGAGTCGGTAACTCGAGCCCTTGAGGGTGAGGACTTCGGCGTGGTGGACGATGCGGTCGATCATGGCCGCGGCGACGACCTGGTCGCCGAACACGTCGCCCCAGCGGGCGAACGGCAGGTTCGAACGGCAGGTTCGA
>NZ_JBFRDL010000051.1:0-32996 GCF_052113525.1 Rhodococcus sp. TAF43 | reverse complement strand
GTTCCCTGCGGTTCGGCCCCATTCTCGACAGCGCACCGGAAACTTTGAGCGAGCGCGGTTTCCACGAAGCAACGGTCCGCTCCCCGAAACCGAACCGGCCACCGACGGCATCGAGTCCGTTCTATCGGGCCCGACAGGATCGGCTACCTGACCGATCATCGAGAACCTGTACAGCGAGGAGAAGTTGTGCTGTCTACCGCCTTCACCGAAACCTTCGGCGTCCGCCACCCCATCGTCCAGGGCGGCATGCAATGGGTCGGCCGCGCCGAACTCGTTGCCGCCGTGGCCAATGCCGGCGCACTGGGCATGATCACCGCGCTCACCCAGCCCACCCCGGACGACCTCGCCAAGGAAATCGCCCGCACCCGCGAGCTGACCGACCAGCCGTTCGGCGTGAACCTGACGATCCTGCCCGCGATCACTCCGCCGCCCTACGACGAATACCGGCAGGTCATCATCGAATCCGGCGTCAAGATCGTCGAGACCGCCGGCTCCAATCCCGCACCGCACCTGCCCCACTTCCACGCCGCCGGGGTCAAGGTGCTGCACAAGTGCACCAGCGTCCGGCATGCGGTCAAGGCCCAGGACGCCGGCGTCGACGGCATCAGCATCGACGGCTTCGAGTGCGCGGGACATCCCGGCGAGGACGATGTCCCGGGTCTGGTGTTGATCGCCGCCGCCGCCGAACAGATCACCATCCCGATGATCGCGTCCGGCGGCTTCGGCGACGGTCGCGGCCTGGTGGCCGCCCTCGCACTCGGGGCCGACGGCATCAACATGGGCACCCGCTTCATGTGCACCGAGGAATCCCCGATCCACCGCACCATCAAGGAAGCGATCGTCGCCGCGACGGAGACGGACACCGAGTTGATCTTCCGGCCGCTGCGCAACACCGCACGGGTGGCCAGCAACGCCGTCAGCCGTGAGGTCGTCGAGATCCTCGACCGCGGTGGACAATTCGAGGACGTGCGCGAGTTGGTCGCCGGGGCCCGCGGCCGGCTCGTCTACGAGAACGGCGACTCGGAGGCCGGGATCTGGACCGTCGGCACCGTCCAGGGCATCATCCACGACATCCCCACCGCAGGCGCACTCGTCGAACGCATCGTCGCCGACGCGGAGGCCCTGATCTCCGAGCGCCTCGCCGGGCTGCTCGGCAGCGACCGGGGAACCCACACCGTCAGCGCCTGATCCAGCGAGGAGCAAAGAGAATGCAGCGCACCCAGTTCGAAGCCGACCACGAGGCGTACCGCGAGACGGTTCGCGAGTTCCTGGCACGCGAGATCGAGCCGAACTACGAACGGTGGGAGCAAGAGCGGCTGATCAGCCGCTCGGCGTGGCTCGCTGCCGGCAAGTTCGGCATCCTCGGACTCGGCATCTCGGAGGAGTTCGGTGGGGCCGGCGTCACTGACTTCCGTTTCCGCCAGGTCGTCTTCGAGGAAGTCGCGCGGGCAGGCACCACCTCGTTCGGAACGGGGATCAACACTCAGGACGACATTGTCGTCCCGTACATCGCGAACCTCGGCACCGTCGAGCAGAAGGCCCGTTGGCTGCCCGGGATGGCCGCCGGTGAGGTGATCGGCGCGATCGCGATGACCGAGCCCGGTGCCGGTTCGGACCTCCAGGGCATTCGGACCACTGCGGTACGTGACGGCGACGAATGGGTGATCAACGGCCAGAAGACATTCATCACCAACGGAATCCATGCCGACGTCGTAATCGTGGTGTGCCGGACCGATCCCGAGGCGGGCTCGAAGGGCTTCTCACTGATCGTCGTCGAGCGTGACACCCCCGGGTTCACGCGCGGGCGAAAGCTGCACAAGGTCGGACTGGCCGGCCAGGACACCGCAGAGCTGGTCTTCGAGGACGTCCGGGTGCCGGCCGTGAACCTGCTCGGAACCGAGGGCGCAGGATTCATCCACCTGATGGAGAATCTGCCGCTCGAGCGAATCTCGATCGCCGTGAGTGCCATCACGTCCGCCCGCGCCGCCTACGAGTGGACCAAGAACTACGTGTTCGAGCGAAAGGCATTCGGAAAGCCGATCGGCGATCTGCAGAACACCCGCTTCGCGCTCGCTGAAATGCGGACGGAGATCGAGGTCACCGAATCACACATCGACCGCAGCATCCTCGCGCTGAACGCCGGTGAGCTCACTGCAGTGGACGCGTCGATGAGCAAGTGGTGGGCGACCGAACTCCAGAAGCGTGTCATCGACCGCTGCGTGCAACTGCATGGCGGCTACGGCTACATGATGGAATACCCGATCGGCCGCGCCTACGTCGATTCCAGGATCCAGACCATCTACGGCGGTACCACCGAGATCATGAAGGAGATCATCGGCCGGGATATCGCCGCCGAGTTCCGGTGACACGAACTCTCCGAACCACACCGGCGGGCATCCGGTGCGGAGGGAGATCGCCGGACTTCGGCTAAATGCGAACGGCGTACGCCACTGCGTCGAGCACCGGAAAGCTACTCCGATTCGACTGGCCCCGCGACGGTCTGGTTCTCAACAACAAAACGGCCCTGGTCTGATCGAGCCCCTGAGGCCGTACATCCGGCGAGCAGCGGTTCCGTCGGGCGTGCACACGGCGACCCGCCATGTGCACGCCCAGTGCTCGCCGGTCCGCCAATCGTCACCGGCACCATCCGCATCGGCCAGTCGTGCGACCGCCGCAGCGGATATCCAGGCATGCCCATCGACTGCCTCCCCCACCCATGCAGCCTCGAGAGCCTTTCCAACCCGAACGATCTCGTAGTCGGCCGGCGCACGCACCGCAAAGTCGGTGAAGGTGTCCCGATCCTCCAACAGGACCGCACCGAACTCGTTTACCACCAATTGCATGACTGCTCCTCAATCCTGAGTGTGCTGGGACGGCCGGGATTTTCCTGCCGAGGTTCGCTCGCGCCCGGGGTCCCACGACCGCCTCCGGCCGCGAGGCGCGACTCCCGGAGGGCCCCATGGGGACGATGCGTGCGCGACTCTAAGCCGACCTTGTTTCGAAACTCAAGTGGCGGAGCCAACTTCAGCGGCCGGAGCGTTGTCCCGCGCCACGACGCACCCCAAACCCTCCAATCCGCTGCCCTTCGCCCTGCTATCCGCGACTCCCGGGACTGCGAGTCCGGTCGCCGAACATACCCCAACTCGAGAGTCCCAGCGTCCTAGCACCTTTCGGCGTCATCGACACGCGCGACCTTGCCCCCAAGATCTTCGCTGAAGGTCTTGACGTGACATAAAACTAAAACTAACGTCACTTTTACCTATTGTGCTGGCACCACTGGAAGGAACATCACATGGAACTGGGCGTCATGAGCCTCGGCGACCACCTACCCAACCCGCACACGGGGATTCGCACTTCACAGGGCGAGCGTCTGCGCTCCATCGTCGACAGTTCGGTGGAAGCGGAGAGCTTGGGATTCTCCATGATCGCGCTGGGAGAGCACCACTTCAACGACTACATCATCTCTTCACCGCAGCTCATGCTCGCTGCAATTGCCGAGCGCACCGAGCGGATCCGGCTGGCCACTGCCGTGACCCTGCTGGCCACCTCGGACCCGGTCCGTGTGGCAGAGGATTTCGCAACGCTCGACCAGCTGTCCGGAGGTCGGGCCGAAATCGTCGTCGGACGCGGTATCAACCCCGAAACCTACGCGGCATTCGGTGGTCTGGACCCCAAGCAGGGCCACGCCATCATGAGCGAGAAGGTCCAACTGCTGGATCAGCTCTGGAACTCGAAGGAGCCCTTCGACTGGTCCGGCGAGTTCCGCGGACCGCTCGAGAACGTACAGCTCAAGCCCTCACCGCTCGCGAGCGCGCCCCGCTTGTGGATGGGCACCGGCACCACCGAGGAGTCCGTCCGACGCACGGCCGCACAAGGGCTGCCCCTGATGCTGCCGAGCATCTTTGCCCGCATCGACACCTGGGGCCCGCTCGTGAAGATCTACCGCGAGCTCATGGAGGAGCAGGGCAAGCAGGCGGTGGTCGGCTCCTGCAGCTACGTTCACGTCGCACCTGACAGCCAGACCGCACGCGAGCAGTGGCGCCCCTACCTGACCGGGTATGTCACGTGGGCACGCCAACTGCTCGGCAACAAGTCCCCCGTGAACTACGAGGAACTGATCGAGGGAACGGCTATGTGCGGCAGCCCCGAAGAGGTTGTCGAGCGCATGAACACGTTCAAGGAGATCATCGATCCCGACGTCCACCTGGCGGTCTTCGACGTGGGTGGGCTCCCGCACGAGATGCTCATGGACACGATGGCGCTGTTCGCCGCCGAGGTCATGCCCAAGCTGTAAGCGCATCCCCGTCAGCGATATCGATACAAACCAGGACTGCAGCGACAAGATCGAAGGGGCCATCAAGGTGCACACAACGAGTACCGGGCACCAGAGCGTGGGCACGAAGGGGCAGCAGACCGCACAGCTCATCAAGACCGCTGCACGCACCGTCTTCAAGCGCGACGGCTATCTCAATGCCAGGATGACAGATATCGCTGACGAGGCCGGCAAGTCTCCGGCCACGCTCTACAACTACTTCGACAACAAGCGGGAGATCCTCCACGCGATGTTGGAGGACTTCTTGAGCCGCGTCCTCGATCAGGGGAACCCTGATCCGCAGGGCGTGTACACCTCGGAATCACTGAGATCGGCCATCGCCGTGTTCTGGCGCACCTACACCGAGTTCCTTCCTGAATTGGTCGGAATCACGCACGCTGCGTCGGTCGAGGACGAGTTCCTGCAAGCATGGATGCAGATTCGTGAGGTAGGCGTCAAGCAGATTGCCGGACGAGTCAAAGTGCTTCAGCGACAAGGGCTAGTGGATCCGAAGCTGGATCCGTACGTCGCCGCATCAGCGCTCTCCTCCATGCTCGAACACAGTTGTTATCTGTGGCTGGGCATGGATGCAGGAGGGATTGGGCGACCTGGGTCGGATGACGAGGCGATCGGCACCCTCACCTACCTGTGGTCGCGTGCGCTGGGAATCGAATGACCTGAGCACGAATGAGCGCCGGTGAACACCGGCGCTCATTCGTTGCACGTCAAAGCAATACGACAATCAGTTCAGCAGCGAAGCTATCACCGGAAGTGATGCGTCGGCATCTCCACGCTGGCCTCGCATGCTCGACGGGGTTTGAGCCAACGAGCCTTCCGCGACGCCGTGGTCATGACGCCACTCGACAAAGGTTCGGTGCTCGACCATGCGCCAGCGACCGTCACGGCGCTCGAATCGATCGATGTATCGACCACCTGCAACGCCCTCGTAATCCTCACTTCGTCCGTCCCAGAAAGTAGTTGAGGGAGCAGTCGGCGGAACTCGGTGATAGGCGGTGACGTAGGTTTCCACTTCGGCGACGTCACCGTCGAAGGAAAACAGCATGTTGCCCGTCTGATGATGGGTCCGCTCGAGGGAGCCCATCGACACCCGGGCGTTCTCCACCATCTTCTGCCAAGGCAGCTCGTTTCCGATGAAGACAGTTTTCCCGTCCTCATGGAATACGCTCGCCATCAGTTCCCATCGGTTCCGATCCACTGCGTGGCAGAAGCGGTTGACAACATCGGCGATTTCCGCGCGGTCGACAAGCCGACCGGCGTCTACTCGACCGAGATCGTTTGTGCGCCAAGCCTCTACGACCGATCCCGAGATGCCGTCCTCTCGCTGTCCCCTCGCCTGCCCCGAGACAGCGGCAAGGCCGCCTTCTCGCGATGGACGGTGATTGCGCCACTCCGTGAGCAGGCGCCGGTCCGCAATCCGCCAGCGACCGTCGCGGAGTTCGAATCGGTCGATATAGCGAGCGCCGAGCATGACTTCGTACGCCTCACCCGTGCCACCGAAACCACCACCGACAGGCGCATCATGCGGAATGGCATGGAATGCCGTCACATACGTTTCGACGTGCGCGACGCTCCCCTCGAAAGCAATCATGATGTTGCCGACCTGGTGGTGCGTCGCCTCGACCGGCTCGAGAAGTGCGGAGCCTTGTGCGACGAATTCGCGCCAGCTTCCGCCGATCGATGACAATCGGCAGGTTGCGTCCTCGTGGAAAACCGAGTCCATCAACCACCAACGCCGACGATCCGTCGCATGGCAGTACCGATGGATGACATCTTCGATTTCGGCTCGGGCAGCTACTGATTCGAGTGTGTACGCAGTACTCATGTATCTCTGTCCCCTCCTACGCTTCGGCGGGCACGTTTGCCGGCAGATCACACGAAGCAGTGCCGTCGTCATTGAGGACACACACCGGGCAGTCTTCCTGATCGGCGCCGAGCGCGCCGTCCGCCGCCTGAACCATCTCGGCGAAGAGTTCCTGACGCTCCGATCGCGGCACCCGCGGATCCCGCGCCGGGCGCAAACCGAGCTCGATCAGCGTCTCGAGCTGGCGGTAGCCGGCCATCGTCGGGTCCACGATGGGGACGCTCGAGCGGGCAGCGAGGATCTCGGCGACCGGGCTCATGCAGTTGCACCCCAGGATGACCGACTTGGCGCCGTCCTGCACTGCGAGTTCGATCTCGGCCAGGATGCGCTCGATAATGTCCTCGCGTCCGGCCTTCATCTGGGTGAGGAAGTTGTCTTCATCAGCCAGAGTGCTCTGCTCAGCGTGGGTTGAGACGTAGCGTACCGAGATACACTGCCGTCCAACAGGGTTATCGCGCAGTAGACGCTCGTAGACGAAGTCCATCGTCTCCGGCCAGATCGTGACGATGCTGAACTTCTCGCCGAGAGCCGCTGCTGCCAGCAGGCTTGCCTCACCGCTACCGACCACCGGGATATCGGAGGCGGCGCGCGCTGCTGCCAGACCGTAGTCCGGAACCCCGCCGATCAGAACTCCGGCGCACCCGTCGCGAGCGGCCCGCATTGCAGCCTCCGCGTAGACGACATCGGAGAGCAGGAGGTCGACCGCGTCGATCGGCGCCACTCGGATCTCCGTGTACACCGACTCGACGGAGTACCCGGGCGCGATCAGGCGATCGGGAACCGGGCTCTTCTGCTGGCCGGTATTCATTTCGAGATATGCGATCCGCTTGGTCAACTGAGCCTGCCTGACTTCGAGGTGATTCGAGCCACTTCCAGCGACTCCTGTGAGGAGGCTATCAGAAGGTGTTTCTACGACGAAGAAGAAGAATCCCTATCTCGAAAGGCCGGAAAGACTTGTACAACACACAGATACAGCAAATCCCGAGCAGTGCGACAATCGCACTGCTCGGGCCTGAAGACAGAACTACGCGCCTCGGTAGAGGTCCCCGTGCTGAACGCGCATGACCTTCTTGTCAAGCTTTCCGACACTCGTACGCGGAAGCGCGTCGACGTACAGAATCGTGTMAGGGAGTTGCCACTTGGCGAACGCACCCTGAAGCAACTCGTGGATCTCGGCGAGCGGAACTTCCTCGCCGTCCGTGGTCACCATGATCACGACCGGACGTTCCTGCCATTTCGGGTGCTCGACACCGATCACCGCCGCCTCAGCCACCCGAGGATGGGCAATGATCGCGTTTTCCATGTCGATCGACGAAATCCATTCGCCGCCACTCTTGATGACATCCTTGAGCCGGTCCGCGAGCTTGAGGTAGCCATTCTGATCGATGGTCCCGATATCGCCGCTGCGCCAGTAACCGTCGAGGAACCTGTCGGCGTCGTCATCAAGCATGTGGTACCGCGCGGTAATCCACGGTCCCCGCAGCAGGACCTCGCCCTTACTGTTGCCGTCGTGCGGCAAGTCGTTGCCCTCCGGATCTACGATCCGCACATCGACACCGCCCGCGGGAAGACCCTGATAGCGCTTGATGCTCCACCATTCGTCTTCCGTCACCTTGCCCTGCAAGGTCACCTTGCGGCCGTAGTTGACGAAAGCCATCGGCGCAGTCTCGGTAGCCCCGTACGCATGGATGAAATCGGCACCGGTCAAGTCGTAGAACCCACGCATGAGCGAGAGCGCGGGCTCGGTGGCGCCGGACAGCAGCCGGGTGCGACTGAAGTCCGGTTTGACGTCGAGCGTCTCGATGTAGTCGAGCATCGGCTGGAAGATCGCCGGGGCGCCGTTCGCGACCGTGACGTTCTCGGCGATCATCACGTCTGCCAGCATGTCCGTGTCCTGTGCCGAATAGCGGCCGGGCAGAACAATCTTGGCCGCGACGTAGACGGCAGACTGCGGAAGACCCCAGGACTGACTGTGGAACATCGGCGTGATCAGCATGACCGCGTCGGAGGCGCTCATCGCGTAAGACGAGGCCTGCGTCAGGGTGTGCAGGTAGATCGCTCGATGCGAGTAGTACACGCCCTTCGGCCGGCCGGTGGTGCCAGTCGTGTAGCAGGCGCTGTAGGCGGAGCTCTCGTCGATCATCGGCCAGTCGATCTCCGGGGACGCCTTCGCCACCAGGTCCTCGAAATGACGGACGTTCGGCAACGTGGTGGTGATCTCCGAGAGGGGCCTGTCGGACATCACCACCCAGGTGACCTCCGGCGCAAACGGCGCCACCGACTCAGCGACGCTCAGCAGGCTCTCGTCCACCAGGACGACAGACGCGCCACCGTGGGTGGCGACATACCCCACGTCCTCGGGCGCCAGGCGCAGGTTCATCTGCAGCATCACCGCTCCGGTGCCCGGGATGGCCCAGTAGAGCTCGAAATGCCGCTTACTGTTCCAGTCCAGGATCCCCACCACATCACCGGGTTTCACGCCCAGGCCGGTCAGGGCGTTGGCAATCCGCTTGATGCGCGCGTAGGCGTCGGCGTAGGTGTAGCGGTCCCATCCCCCGTCGCTGGTGCGATAGACGATCTCGCGCTCCGGGTAGTTGCGGGCCGAATGACGGATCAGCGTGGTCGTGTTGAGCTGATACGAGTCGTCGTTCGTCGACGGGTGCCCCTTGACAATCGCGGTCATTGCGCGCTCCTCAGATCCGGTTGTCCTACTGGTGCTGCTCGGGCCCACCGACGACGCCTAGGGCCCTGCCCACGATGCGGGATTCACGCACCTGCACTGGCACCCTGGGCTTTGATACTCCGTGGGACTGACCACCCAGACACCGCATTATTCTGCATGGCAGAGCAACTCTCTTATCCAGAGTTGCACAGGCCAACAATGCAAGTCAAGACACGAAGGTCGAAAGCTGAAGCCACCCGGAAGCCCTCAACCATCCGACACTGCGTGGAGAGTTGCAGCGTGGAGCCGACGAATCGTCTCGCATTTCCTCGTCAGTCCCGCGAACGCGAAAGACCCGACGGGCCGGCGACGGCCATGGCCAGCGCAAGGTCCGTGTACTCCCGTGCAATCTCGTGCGGCGGCGGACTGACGCCAGGCGTGTACCAATCGGCCACGGCAACGCACATCGTGACGATCGCAGTGGCGGTCGATGACGCCGGCACGGTTCCGACCCGCCCCGCATCACGGCAGGCCTCCACTGCTGCCTGCACAATGTCCCGGACCTGCAGCCGTGCCTGGAGGTGCAGCGATCGGCCGGACTCGTCGAGCGACCGCAACTCAGTGGACGCAAGCACCGCCGAGGCCTGGCGGTACGTGTGGAAAAGGATCACGCACTCGACCAGGTTCGCCAACCGTTCAGCGGGTGAATCCGCGTCGGCGTCTGCAGCCACGCATCGGCTTATCAGCTCGGCCATCGCGCCTTGCAGCAATTCAGTGAGCAGAACGTCCTTGCTCTCCACGTGGTAGTAGACGCCGGCCATCGACAAGCCGCACCGATCGGCGATCATCCTGACGGTGGCAGCGTGGTAGCCGACCTCCACAAAGACATCCAGCGCCGTTCGAAAGACCGGAGGGAGGTCCAGCGGCTCGAAGTCTCGCCAGTCGTCGAACCGTGGGCCGGCCGGCTCGGGCGGACGCAGATCCAGCGGCACCCCGAGCGCGGCCGAGAGAGCCTGCAAGCGCTCGTGACCCGGCAGGCTCTTCCCGTTCTCGAACTCACTCAGAGATGACGGGCTCATCCCGACCAGCTGAGCAAGCTGCCGGAGCCCGACCTCGCGCTCGATACGCGCCGCGCGAATCCTGGCGCCCAGCCCTTCCCCACCGATTCGTCCCGACCGCTCCATGAGCACCACGGTATCCCGCCGTCGCGCGATCACCCGGCTGGACGACCACCATCCACAACGACGGTCCGTCCGGTCATGTACGCCGCATCGTCGCTCGCGACGAAAGCACTGCCGTCCCGCGGCCGATGCCGGATCCGGCGCCCGTGACGATTACAGATTTGGCCTCAAAACGGCTACGACCAGCCACTCCGACACCCTCTCCGACGCGCCAATTCTGTCAAGCAGAAGCAATCTCTGCCACGGCAGCGGCGCATGCCGAATGGATCGTCGTCAATAGCATGGTCACCCATCCGTTCGAAACTTAGCGATCGATAGGTCTTGACGAACCAAACGGACGGCAATACGGTCTTCGTGAGACATCCGAGCGATGCGTGTCACAGGACAAGGCGAGTGCGAGCCGGCGGCCGCAGGACCCAGGAGTGGGACCACCTGCGCGCCGTCGATCCACTTCCTCAACCAAGGCGCCATCGTGCTCGAGTACGTAGCCCGGACCCGCAAGTTGCGCAACGCCAACATCTCTCATGCACCCGTAAGCAAGCTCAGTGCCACCTACGGCGCCTAGTCAGGAGTACTCCAATGAGCGACATCCTCGAGTTCGCAGACCAGTTCTTCAACGCCGTCTCGGACGGCGACATCGACGCGGTGGCCGGCTTCTACCGCGACGACGTGACCGTCTGGCACAACTTCGACAACCTCGACCAGTCCCGTGAGGACAACCTCGCAACCCTCGCGGGAATCTCCGGCCGCTATGACGACTTCGGCTACGAGGACATCCGCCACACCGCCCTCGAGGACGGTTTCCTCCGTCAGCACGTCATCAAGGCCACGATCGGGAAGAAGACCGTGAACGTCCCCGCGGTCCTGCGCGTGTACGTCGAGAGCGGCAAGATCCACCGCATCGAGGAGTACTTCGACCGCGGCCAGCTCAGCGCCGTGTTCGGCTGACCCGACCCGCGCCCCGGCGCCGGGCGCCACGACGACCACCGTTCGCAACTTAGCGATCGATCGATATTGACTATCCGAACACTCAGACCTACCGTCGAGCCGAGAAGACGGCGAGACGGCCGCCACGCAGCGAGGAGAATGTGACATGACAAACACGGAATTCGAACTAGGTGGCGTGTGCCACCTGGCGCTGGTGTGCCAGGACATGGAGCGCACCGTCGACTTCTACACCAACGTCCTGGGCATGAAGCTGTCCATGACGCTCTCCCTGCCCGGCGGCGGCCAGCACTTCTTCTTCGACATGGGCGGCGGCCAGTTCATCGCGTTCTTCTGGTTCGCCGACGCTGCCCCG
The DNA here is from genome assembly GCF_052113525.1 of Rhodococcus sp. TAF43. Taxonomy (NCBI): domain Bacteria; kingdom Bacillati; phylum Actinomycetota; class Actinomycetes; order Mycobacteriales; family Nocardiaceae; genus Rhodococcus; species Rhodococcus sp. TAF43. Next base: position 21,659 of record NZ_JBFRDL010000051.1, on the reverse strand, counting down.
CACGCCCCCGGTATCGCGGCGCCCGCGGCCATCCCCGGTATCGGCAAGGAGATCGCGTCGGCGCACGGCTCGATGAACCACGTCTCGTTCAAGATCCCGCTTGACAAGTTCGACGAGTACAAGGCCAAGCTCGAGGCCAAGGGTGTGCAGACCGGACCGATGCTCAACCACGACAAGTCCGAGCGCGGGATCAGCCTCCAGGACAGCGACTCCACCTTCGTGAAGTCGATCTACTTCTTCGACCCGGACGGCATTCTGCTCGAGTTCGCGGCGTGGACCCGTGAGCTGCGCGAGGACGACGTCGCGCACGCGCCCCGGACCGCGGACGGCGGCCTCGGCGCTCCGGTTGGGGCTGCTGCCAAGTGAGTGAGATGCTCGCGCTCGCAGACAAGATGTTCACCGCCCTCAGCCGAGGCGATGTCGCCGTCCTCGACGAGATCTATCACGCGGACGTGAAGATCTGGCACAACTGGGACAACGCCGAGCAGTCCCGTGAGGACAACCTCCGCATCCTCTCGGGCATCCCCACCCGCTACGACGACTTCGGCTACGACGAAGCCCGCTGTACCGCCCTCGAGGACGGCTTTGTGCGTCAGCACGTCATCCGGGCGACCATCGGGGGCAAGACCGTCAACGTCCCCACGATCTTCCGGGTGTTCGTCGACGGCGGCAAGGTCCGCCGCATCGAGGAATACCTGGACGCCGGCCAACTTCGCAAGGTCTTTGCCTGAATAGAGACGTGATCAAGAGAAACAGCCCCGCCGATCGATTGGATCGGCGGGGCTGTTTCCGTGCCTTATCCTGCCGCGCAGGAAGATTCGTTCTGTCCCGAGATCACAGGAAGAACGCAGCGACCTCGTCCACCGCCTGGGTCAGTGCGGCGGCGATCTCCTCGCGGGTCACGTCGGACATCCGACTCTTGGGCGTGGAGACGTTCAACGTGTAGCGCGCCCCGCCGTACTCGCCGAGCGAGACCGCCACCGACGCGACTTCGTCCTCGGACTCCTCGTCGCTCGTGGCGAACCCGACCTGGCGGACCTCCGCGAGCCGGCGCAGTAGAACCGACCGCTTGGTGATCGAGTGCGAGGTCAGGCCCCCCGTCAACTTCTCCTGGGGGTAGAGCTCGCGCACCACACTGTCGTCCAGCGTGGCGAGCAGGGCCTTGCCCGACGATGTGCAGTGCGCAGGCATCGTCATGCCCATGCGGGATCCCACGCGCACCGCCCGAGCACTCTCGACCGAGTCCACGAAGGTCACCGTGTTCCCGTCGAGACGGGCCAGGTGGACCGTCTCGCCGAGGCTGGCCGAGAGCCGCTCGAGGACCGGGTGCACGCGCGCCCGAACGTCGGTCTGGCGCAGGACCGCGAACGCTATCGTGGTCAGCGCCGGACCCGGCTCGTAAGCCCGCGAGCCCTCGACCTGACGAACGAAACCGCGGTACTGGAGCATCGCCAGCAGCCGGTGCGCAGTCGACGAGGCCACCGAGAGATACTCGCTCACCTCGGTCAGCCGGATGCTGCGACGATCGCCGAGCAGCAGCAGGATCCGAAGCGCATTGTCGACAGACTCGATCGGGTACTGCGGACGATTCGGAGGTGCATCTTCCTTTGCAGTCACGCAGGTAGGGTAACGGCCGGGGTGCGCAACGCGTTCTTGGTGACCTTGCCCGAGGCGTTTCGCGGCAGCGCATCGACGATCACGAGGTCGGTCGGCAGCTTGTAACGGGCCAACCTCTCCCCCGCCCAGGTGCGCAACTCCTCGATGGTCAGATCCGCGGCGCCCTGCTTCAGCGCGACCACCGCGACCGGGGTCTCGCCCCAAGTCGCGTGGGCCCTGCCGATCACGGCAACCTCGGCGATGTCGGGGTGCCCGGCCAGCGCATTCTCGACCTCGGCGCAGTAGATGTTCTCGCCGCCGGAGATGATCATGTCCTTCGCGCGGTCCACGACGTAGATGAAGCCTTCGTCGTCCATCCGCACCAGGTCACCGGAGTGGAACCAGCCGCCGGCGAAGGCCTGCGCCGTCGCCTCCGGGTTGTTCCAGTACCCGGTCATGAGCCCCGGGCCGCGGTAGACCATCTCGCCGACCTCACCGGGCTGCACGTCCACCATGTCGGGGTCGACGATGCGGGCCCAGACACCGGGCGCCGGGCGCCCGACGGAGCCGAGCTTGCGGCGCGAGTCCTTGGCCTCGAGCACGCACGTGACCGGGGACATCTCAGTCTGCCCGAACAGTGCGAGGCTCGACGCGCCCGGCAGCACCTCGCCCATCTTTCGGAGCAGGGTGTCGCTGGCCGGTGCCCCGCCCCAGGAGCTGACACGGAGCCTGGACAGATCACGCGGGGCCCGTGCCTGCTCGTCGCAGACCGCCTGCCACTGCGTGGGTACGAGGAACGTCGACGTGACCCGCTCGGATTCCGCTACGTCGAGCAGGGCGCCCGCATCGAAGGAGACACTCGGCAGGACGACCATGGTGGCGCCCATCAGGATTGACGGCGCCACCAGGCCGATGGTGCCGATGTGGAACAGCGGCGCGGCGCAAAGGCTGACCTCGTCGTGCATCTCGAAGCGGAACGCCATCACGTTCGTGGTCGACTGCGCCGCCAGGTTGCGGTGCGTGAGCACGGCACCCTTGGGGCGTCCGGTGGTGCCCGAGGTGTACATCAGCAGCGCCGGCTCCGCCTCGTCGACCTCGTCGACCGATCCGCCCGAACCGGAGTCGGTGAGGAGAACGTCGTACGACGTCGCGCCATCGGCGCTCTCGCTGCCGACCTGGAAGACCTGCACCGGACCCTCGACCTCCGCAGCCGCGGCGATTCCGGTAGCGCTCGCCTGCTCGTCCACGCAGAGGACGGCGGACCCGCTGTTGTCGAGCGTGAACGCCACCTCGCCGACGCTGAGGCGGAAGTTGATCGGCACGGCAATAGCGCCGATCCGGTTGGCTGCGATCATGATCTCGATGTACTCGGCCTGGTTGCCCATCAGCAGCGCAACACGGTCCCCGCGCCCCACGCCGCGCTCGGCGAGTGCGGCAGAGACGGCAACCACTCGCTGCTGAAGCTGTGCCCAGGTGATCCGGCGCTCGCCGAACACGATGGCCGGGAGATCGCCGCGCTCGAAGGCGTGCCGGGCGACCTGGTTGACCCAGTGCTGCTTTCGGGCGAGCCCCAGCTCGTCGTTCTCGGTGCTCATCACCACTGTTCCTTGGGGAAACGCTCGGCGATCCAGTCGCACATGACCTCGGCGACCTTCTCGCGGGCACCGACCGGCTCGACGAAATAGTGATCGCCCGGCAGGTCCTTGCGCTGCTTGTCGGTGCTGGCGATGGCGTTGTACAGCGCGTCCGCATCGCTGGGGAACACACCCGTGTCACCGTCGGGGTTGATGACGAACGCCGGCACGGTGATCTTCTCCATGTGCATTTCCGCGCGGCACTGGGACTCTTCGAGACTCCACATGTGCAGCCAGTTCCGCAGCGTGCTCCCGGCGCCGATGCCGCGGTCGCCGCGGTTTGCCACAGCGGTCGAGCCGCGGTAGCACTCGCCCGCAGGCCGATTGGTCGGCTCCATCGTCGCGTCGACCATGCGAGGGTCCGCCCAGGTACGCGGAACACCGAAGTGCCGGTCGAAGTAGCCGGCGGCGGTGACCCGGGCGAGCTCTTCCCTGGCCCACGCGGTGATCCGGTGGTTGCGAGCAACCTGCGCGGCACGGTATCGCTCGATGAACTCCTCGGAGTACGGCGGGCCGTTCTCCGGGTTGAACAGGTCGAGTTCGGGGTCGGTCAGCGTCGGGTCGTTCTCGTCGATGACGGCTGCGTCGAGCCACGAGGTCAGCACATCAGGCCGGCCGCCGTGCGCGGCGAGGGAGATGTAGGCGTCACCGGGGATGAGCTCATTGATGCCCACTGCCGGTTCCATGTCACGGGCGGGGCGGATACACGGCTCGACGGCTTGCGCCTGGTAAGCCGCCATCAGCGACCCGCCGCCGGAATTACCAAGCAGGATAACCTGATCCACACCTGCATGTTCCTTCAACCAGCGGACGCCCACGCCGATGTCGACCAGGGCCTGGTCGAGATTGAAGAGCTCCTCGTAGCCGCGGTAGCGGGTGTTCCAGCCCAGGAATCCAACACCGCGCTCAGCCATGAACTCAGCGACGTAATGCTCCGAGAAATCAATCTGGTAATGCGTAGCGATCATCGCGATGCGCGGCTTCTTGCCGGCCGGCGTGTAGTAGATCCCCTGGCACGGATAGCCGCCAGCCCCGGCGCGCTTCGCACCCGGGGACTCGCTGCTGACGAATTCCTTGTGGACGTTCGGGCTGGTGGTAGCGCCGGTCATGGTTAGACAACCTCGTATTCGTTGAGACTTGCGTATTTCTTCAGGTGCGTAAACATCAAATCGACCCGTTCGAGGACGATGGGATCCGTCAGCCGGCCCTGCTCGTCGAAGTGATCGGGCGCGAAACTGAGAAGAATCTCGGGTCCCGGCAACACCGGGGACCGCGAGAAGACGAAGGTGTGACGCAGTTCGAACTGGCTGCGCGCTGTGCCGAGGCGGCCGGGCGTCGCGCCCATGAGCGCCACCGGCTTGCGCTCGAGCACCGAGCGGCCGAGTGGCAGCGAAAGCCAGTCGAGCGCGTTCTTCAGGACGCCGGGGATGCCGCCGTTGTATTCCGGTGTGGCGATCAGCAGAGCATCAGCAGCTTCGACCTCGGCGCGCAGCGCGTGGACGCTCTCTGCCTCGTTACCGAAATCGTCTTCATTGAGCAACGGGATCTCGCCCAGCAGCTTCGTGATCCGCACGTCGACGTCGGCAGGCGCCATTGCCGCGGTCGCCTCGAGGAGCTTGCGGTTCCACGAGTCTGCGCGGAGGCTGCCTGCTATCGCGCAGATTACAAATTTTCCGTCTTCCATCATGCAGCTCCCAGATAGGCCGCGACGACAGCTTCGTCGCGGATAACCTCGGCGGGCTTGCCGAGGGCGATTCGTTGACCGAAGTTGAGGACGCAGACGCGGTTCGAGATGCCCATGACCATCTTCATGTCGTGCTCCACGAGCAGGATGGCCACGCCGAGGTCCCGGTTCACCTGCACGATGGTCTCGGTCATCTCGGCGGTCTCGTCGTGGTTCATACCCGCGACGGGCTCATCGAGCATGATCAGCCGCGGTTCCATCGCCAGCGCTCGCGCCAACTCGATGTGCTCCTGCGTGCCGTTGTGCCGCGAGAGCAAGAGGTTGTCCAGCACCGTCATCGCCGGGAAGACCTCCACGTTCTGGAAGGTCCGGGCGATGCCCTTCTTCGCGATCTTGTGAGCCGGCAGCCCGAGGATCTCCGCGCCCGCGAAGCGCACCGAACCGGACTGCGGTGCGTACACGCCGAGCAGACCCGAAACCCACGCATCTGCGTCGACTTACCCGCGCCGTTGGGCCCGAGGAAGCTCACGATCTGGCCCCGGGAAATCGGGAGGCTCACGTCCTCGAGCGCCAGCAAGGCTGCGCCGTAACGGACGCTGGGCCTGTCGATGACCATTGAGTTCATTTGCTACCTCCGGAGATTCGGGCTCGGATCCAGTCGATAGGTCGCTTGAAGAGCGCGACCGACCTTTGGGCTCGAAGTACGAGGACCAGCACGATCACAAGGCCGTACAGGAACTGAGAGAGCAGGTGCGCGCCACCGCCACCGCCGGCGCTCGCCTCCTTCGAGACAAGCGGAAGCTATTGCGAGACAAGCCGTGAGCATCGCAGCGACCGCGACGGCCCGAATCGTCTTCCTCAACCTCATCAAAACGTCCCTATTGCAATCTGCGACCAGACGCGCATCGAATCTGTGTTCCTGCGCATTGAACAGCCCTGCAGCCCGCGAGTCAAGACCTTACTAGCGATCGATAAGTGCCAATCGTCGGCCTCGCTACCTGCATATACCCCTCCTGATTTCTCTCTGCAGAGAGCATCTCTGCCAAACATGCAGGTCCTCGTCGCGCGGGCGGAGTACGAGAGTCACCAGCTGTGGAGCGCCCCGGACTCGACGGGCGGCGAACCCGTACGGGCGTCCGCAGTTGAACCAGTCGACCCATTCCAGGATGGCCACTTCGACCTGGCCCACGGTCCACCCCGAGATTGCCGGCGCGATCGCGCACATGTGCGCGGTGAGCGCCCCGCAGATCGACAGATCGGCCCACCCACGCGACGCCCAGATCGAGACGGTCATCCGGGTTCGGCAAGTTTCGGCGAGTCCACCCAACCTTCTCCACCGATCAGCTCAGCGTGCCGCCCGCCGACACGACGGACAGCGACAGCGACAGCGATGATGTCGACCGAGATCGCGCGAAGCACCGCCCGCTGTATCGAAGTACCGGTAGACGCGAGGCTGTGGCCGCGCGTGAACACCACCAGCCAATCAAGGGAGTCGGCCACATCGTCGCCCAGGGCAGGTTGGCGAGCGCGCGACCACTGCACAGGCTTCAATCTTCTCTTCCAAGAAGAAATCACTTCTGCTACGGTGCGTGATGTGGGTCTCTATTGGTGATCGGTGGCCGACAGCAACCTAACTCCCAGCCTCAGCCTGAACGCGCGGTCAGGCCTGACAACACCCCCCCTGAAGGATGGTAATGAAGCGAACAATTCATCGGCGGGCGCTTTCCACCTTGGTCCTAATTTCGACTTGTGGGCTCCTAGCCGCCGGATGCGCATCCTCCGCCGGCTCATCCGACGGCGGTGCCGAACCGAAAATCATCAGGGCCGAGGTGATTGGCGAGCAGGCGCCTGAGGGAAACGCTATTGGAAATGCGACTCTAACTTATGCGTCGCATTCGCTGACTAATACACTGGACCCAATCAAGGGCAGAACTTCCCCCTGGCTCGGCGGCACCGAAATGGCCGCAATTTACGACGTCCTGGTGCGGTGGGACCCAGAGTCTGCAAACTTTGCGCCGCAGCTCGCCGAGTCGATCACCGAGGCTGCCGACAGACTCTCGTGGACCATCAAACTCCGCGACGGGGTGAAGTTCAGCAATGGCGACACTCTGGACGCATCAGCCGTTATTGCCAGCACCAATCGCATGACCGAGGGCAAGGCCACGTACAGCGACCAATTCATGGCGAACGTGCGATCCATGGAGGCGCCCGACCCGCGTACCGTCACCTATTACCTGAACAATCCGTGGACCGACTTTCCCGTGCTCCTGACCACAGGGTTCGGCATGATCACCCACCCGGACTCATTTCGGGACGGGAGCTTCGTCGAGCCGATCGGTGTTGGGCCGTACACTGTCAAATCCGTCAATCCCGGCGTCGAACTCGTTCTCGCGCCACGCGAGGACTATTGGGGCGGGAAGCCGAGAATCGGCGGACTCAAGTTCGTAGACCTTCACGGTGAGCAGCCGATGGTCGATGCGCTCAAGGCGGGCGAGGTGCAGATGGCGTACCTCAGGGGTGGAGACGCCATCGAGACGATGCGGGCCGAGTTCCCCGGATACTACGAGCCGGTCAGCATGGTCGACAACGGCCTTATCAATATCCGGGAAGGCCGCGCTGCGCACGATATCCGTGTCCGGCAGGCAATCGTGAAGGCAATCGATCCTGTCATCATCAACGAACGCGCCAGGGACGGGCTGAACTCGCCCGGACTCGAGCTGTTCCAAGAGTGGTCCACCATGCACGGCGCGATCCCCGGTCCCACTCAGGACGTTGACGCCGCCCGCGAGCTCGTCGAAGAGGCCAAGGCGGATGGATACGATGGAAAATTGACGTTCGCCTCGTTGCAGGATCCAGCGTCGGTAAATCTGGCATTGGCGATGCAGTCAATGCTCCAAAATGTCGGCTTCGAAGTCAAAATCCAGCCTAATGCGACTAAGAATGATATTGCCAAGACATTTTATGTCACTCATGACTTCGACGTGAGCGTTGGTGGCACAGCGGTGCCCGATTCCGCGCCGCTCCCCAGGCTTCAAGGCCTGCTCGTGAGTGGATCCAGCCAAAACGTGAGTGGCTACAGCAATCCCAAGATGGATGAAGTGATCTCCCAGATTCAGGCTGCCGCCACCCCGGAGGAGCGTAGGGCTGGATTCGAGGAGATGCAGACGATCCTCAACGAGGATGCGCCGATCGTGCCGTTGGGTTCGGGCGCAAACTTCGTCACCTGGGCACCGAACGTCCACGGCGCAAAGGCTGGTATGGATGGGTTGGTGCTCTTCGACAAGATCTGGATCTCAGACTAGGCACCGTCCTGACCTCGAGGCCCTTGGGACCTCGGGCGCCGCCCCCCCAAAAAAACAACCTGACCATGCCCGCGGTGTGCAAGTTGGGGGGGCGTCAGGAGGCAGTGCCCCCAGACGGATCGAAGCCCGGCGACGAACGCAGTCCATGGGAAGAATCGAGGGCACCCTCTTCCATCCAGGACTAGGCATGGACACTCTCCTCGCAGGCGACCCGGCCCAGAGAATCGTCGGGCAGGGTTGACGCTGCTGGGCATGGACACCTCGCCTGAGGGATTGCAGGTTCATCGCCGGCCCTCAGAAGATTGGGATCAAAGCGATTGGCAACCTTGATAATTCGTTCATCGTTGCCAATGCACGACACTGCGCGCCATACGGACTTTGCGRCCGTTACATCGGTCGGCTCAGCAATCACATCGAAGTGAGGATCAACGGATGATTTCAGAAAGGAGACGACTGCAGCAATGACCAAGGCCGTGTTCAAGAAGATTGGCGAACTTGTTGTTGTGCTGTTCGTCGTCAGCCTCGGCACCTTTGGACTGGTGTCACTTATCCCCGGCGATCCGTCGGTGGCCGCACTCGGAGAGGGGCACACCCCCGAGGAGTACGCCCAGGCCCGGCTCGAGATGGGTCTGGACGACCCGTTCTTCACGCGCTACTGGCACTGGCTCTCCAACGCCCTGCAAGGTGACCTCGGAAAGTCGCTGGTACCACCGCAGAGCGACGTGATGGAGCGCATCAGCGCAGCCCTGCCCGTGAGCGTGCAGCTCGCCATAATGGGCCTGTTCATCGCGCTCGTCGTGGCGATCCCGCTCGCGATGTGGTCCGCGCGTCACCAGGGCGGCCTGATCGACCGGATCATCAGCGCCTGCACCTTCGGTGTGCTGTCGATCCCCAGCTTCCTCTCCGGCCTGCTGCTGATCATGCTGTTCGTGAACCACCTCGGCTGGTTCCCCCGCTCGCAGTGGGTGCGCATCTCTGAGGGCGTCGGCGACAACCTGTACCACGCGATCCTGCCGGCGATCGCGATCAGCCTGCTCGAGATGGCGATGTTCCTGAGGATCCTGCGCAGCGACCTGATCACCACCCTGCAGGAGAACTTCATCCTGGTCTCCAAGGCCAAGGGCACGTCCAACATGAGACTGCTGGTGAGCGACGCGCTGCGGCCGTCCTCGTTCTCCCTGATCACGATGCTCGGCCTGGTGATCGGCTCGATGATCGGCTCGACCGTCATCGTCGAGACGCTGTTCTCGCTGCCCGGTTTGGGCTCACTGATCGTGCGTGCCGCCCAGCAGGGCGACATGCCGATGGTCCAGGGCGCCGTGCTGGTGATCGCAGTCATCTACGTGGTGGCTAACGGAATCATCGATATCTCCTATGGATACCTCGACCCGAGGAGCCGACGAGCCCATGTCTAATCTCACCCATCCCGACCTCAACGACCCTGAACAGGCCATTCCGGCCGCGGCCCAGGGCGCTGCCGTGATCGTGGCCGAACCACCGACACCTGACACCGTGCCGGGGACCACGAGCGAGCGACGCGACCTCTACGTCCGCGGTGGCACCCTATTGGCGATCGGTGTCATCGCGTTGGGCTTTGCGCTCGGCGCAGGCCCCGTCGTAATGACGCTGCGCGTCATCGTCGGCATCATCGGCCTCATCGGCATCTACATGGGGTTCCGCCGCATCGGCCTGGCCAAGTTCGGTGGGGACTTCGACCTGACGTTCGTCCTGTCCTGCATGTGGCTGGTCTTCATCGTGGGTATCGCGATCCTCGCGCCACTGCTTCCGCTGGCTGAGTACAAGGACACGAAGAAGACGCTCTCGGCCAGGGGCTTCGCTCCGCCGAACCTCTTCTCCGACCATCCGCTCGGCACCAACAACTTCGGCCTCGACATGCTGGCCCGCTCGATCTACGGCGCGCGGTCCTCGCTCGTCGTCGCCGTCACGGCCGTGCTCATCGGGATCATCATCGGCGGCGCGATCGGCATCCTCGCCGGCTACTTCGGGGGCGTGGTCGACTCCGTGATCGGTGTCCTGACCAACTCGCTGCTCGCTGTCCCGGCACTGATCCTGCTGATCGCTCTGGCCGCGGTGCTCGAGCCGAGCCTGATGAACATCTCGTTCGCGCTCTCCGTACTCGCGATACCGTCGATGATCCGTATCGCGCGAGCGAATACGCTGACATTCTCGCAACGGGAGTTCGTGCTCGCCGCCCGCGCGATGGGCGCAACCCGCTGGCGCGTGATGGTGCGCGAACTCGCTCCGAACGTGGCGTTGCCGCTCGCCTCGCTGGGCATGGTGATGATCTCCGTACTGATCGTGGCGGAGGCCTCGCTGAGCTTCCTCGGTCTCGGCATCCAGCCGCCGATTCCGACCTGGGGCAACATGATCGCCGAGGGTCAGGGCGGCGTGCTCGAGAAGCACGCGTTCATCGTATTCGTTCCCGGCATGTTCCTGTTCCTGACTGTCTTCTCTTTCAACATCGTCGGCGAGAAGGCCCAGAAGGCCACCGGCGGCTCGCGCGAGGCCAAGCTGTGATGGCCCTGTACGGCAAAGGAAGTGACCGATGAGCAAGCATTCGAACAACACTGAGACGAACAGCGGCTCCGCCGTTGCCCCGGCAGGCACCCCGCTCCTCACGGTCGAGAACGTCTCCACGCACTTTCGCACCAAGCGCGGCCAGCTGCGCGCAGTCGACGGCGTCTCGCTCACCGTCGACGCCGGCGAGACCCTGGGCCTGGTCGGCGAGTCCGGCTCCGGCAAGTCGGTGCTGGGCCAGACCGTCATGGGCCTGATCTCCAGCGATGGCGCCACCACGGTGACCGGCAAGATCGTCTTCGGGGGCCGCGACATGCAGACGCTGACCCGCAAAGAGCAACAGAAGCTGTGGGGCAACGACATCGCGATGGTGTTCCAGGATCCGATGACGGCGCTGAACCCGTTCAAGCACATCGGCACGCATCTGACCGAGTCGATCCGTGCCCACCTGGGCCTCGACAAGGTGCAGGCCCGTGAGCGCGCCATCGAGCTGCTTCGCAAGGTGCGTATCCCCGAGCCGACCCGGCGCGTGGACCAGTATCCACACGAACTCTCTGGCGGCATGCGCCAGCGCGTAGTCATCGCGATGGCCCTGGCCTGCGATCCGACCCTCACCATCGCCGACGAGCCGACCACCGCGCTCGACGTCACGGTCCAGAAGCAGATCCTCGAACTGCTCGACCAGCTCCGCAAGGAGATGGGGATGGCAGGGATCTTGGTCAGCCACGACCTCGGAGTCGTCGCGGGCCAGACGGACCGTGTAGCCGTGATGTACGCGGGCCGCATCGTCGAGACGGCGCCGACCCGCCAGCTCTTCGACGCGCCCCGACACCCGTACACGCAGGCGCTCCTCGCCGCCATTCCCCGCATCGCGGATGAGCCCCACCAGGTGCTCGACGCCATCGAGGGCGGCCTGCCCGACATGACCAAGCCGATCCGCGGCTGCTCCTTCGCGACCCGCTGCCTCTACGCGCAGGAGAAGTGCCGGACGCAGACGCCGGAGCTGGTGGCCTCGGCCGATACCGCGGATGCCAGGCATCCGCACGAGGCGGCCTGCCACTTCCCAGTCGGCACCCCTGAGGGCGACGCGGCACTGGCGGCCAACCACAAGGCCGGGCGCACCGCGACCGGCCGCGAGCTGACTTTGGAGGCTGTGTAATGGCTGGCAGTGGCACCGCGCATCTGCGGGTGGATGACAAGCGGATCCTCACCGTCGAGGACCTGGTCGTGGAATTCCCGGCCGGCAAGCAAACCGTGCACGCGGTCTCGGGCATCAGCTTCGACCTGGTCCCGGGCGAGACGCTGGGAATCGTCGGTGAGTCCGGCTGTGGCAAGTCCACGGCCGGCAGGGCCATCATGCAGCTGCCGAAGCCCACCTCGGGCGAGATCGTGCTCGACGGCATCGACTTGGGCGGGCTCTCGTCGAAGAACCTGCGGACCATACGCGCGCAGATGCAGATGATCATGCAGGACCCGATCTCCTCGCTGAACCCGCGCCGCAAGGTCAAGCACCTCATCACCGAGGGCGTGCGAATCTGGGGCGTCACGGGCAAGGCCGAACTGGAGTCCATGGGCCGCGAGATGCTCAACGCTGTGGGCCTGAACCCGGACATGGTGTGGGAGAAGACCCCCCACGAGCTCTCGGGCGGCCAGTGCCAGCGCATCTGTATCGCGCGGGCGCTGATGCTCAAGCCGAAGCTGCTGATCTGCGATGAGCCGGTCTCCAGTCTCGACGTGTCCGTACAGGCGCAGGTCCTGAACCTTCTCGAGGAGACCAAGAAGGAATTCGAGTTCACGATGATCTTCATCGCCCACAACATGGCGGTGGTCAAGAACATCAGCGACCGGATGATGGTGATGTACCTCGGCAAGGTCTGCGAGGTCATCCCGACCGATGACGTGCAGAGCACGGCGCGGCACCCATACACGCGGCTGCTACTGGCGTCGATCCCTGATCCGGATCGCGCCCGCGACGCCGAGGACGAACTCGTGGCCATCGAGGGAGATCTGCCCTCGCCGCTGAACCCTCCGTCGGGATGCCGCTTCCGCACGCGCTGCTCGTTGGCGACCGAGCGCTGCGCGCAGGAGGAGCCGTTGTTGCGGGAGGTCGGCAAGGGCCACTTCGTGGCCTGCCACAACGTGTAGTCCGAGCCTGTTTCGCTCCCTCGCGGGCGAAACTGCAGTTGGCGATCGTCATACGTTTTCTGCAGGCTGGTCGACAGCGTCCGGCGGGGTCGCGGAATCGGAGTGCGGGAATGCCGTGAGCACAACGGCCTTCCTGCCGCCCAGCATTGCACCACCCTCAGGGAGGTCCCGCATGCTATCGGTGGTCATATACCATTGACGGGCAAGGACTTCCGGATAGCCGGACGCGAACTCCAGATTGATCGCGGCCACCACCACCGACGCCTGCTCGATCGAGACCCCAGACACGCAGGTTCGGCATGACGTGAGTCCTGGCCTACGGCCACCCCGCCAACAGACTATTGCACCACAGCAGTTTTCAGACCGACATGCAGGTCGGACATCACCAATCCGACCTGCGACGAAGGCGATATACACCCTGCGCTGATCACATGCGGATCGGGTTGGTAACCGCGGCTGTCTACATGGCCGTCGAGACGCAGGCACGGTCGGCTGACAGATACAATCATGCACTTGGACAGAGACTCTCAATGCACCGCTGCGGCGACGACTCAGGCCTGCGAGCGGCATGGACTCTGTGCCAATGGGACGGACCCGGACGTGTTGGGATAGCGCCGGCGTCGAATCGCTGTGATCGACTCCAAATACGAACTCTGCTACCGAGCAAGCTACGTCCAGAACGTTGAACTAGTTGCCGCAGTCGATAACTGACTGATCTACTGCAACACTACGCGGGGGCACTCCACGATCAGGATGCTCAGCCCACTGCAGTGAGGCGCCTGTGCCGTGGCGGGCAGGGACGTGTCGGCATGATTGAGATAGGTCATCGCGCAGGATCTTGGGTTGAGTCACTTGATCGGTAAGGCGTTCACCACTACACGATGACCCGCCGCTGTCATGGCAGCGATACGCGGCCAATCCGGCTGGTCAGGGCCTCACCGAATGTCCACCTCCCCTGGACTCCTCCTATGGGAGCCCAGGCTGCGAGATGCGGTGCCGGCTGCCCGGCACCACGGCGTCGTCATCCTGCCGTGAAGCCTGCGTCGATTGTCAGGACACTCCCGATCGCCGATGCGGCACCCGGCGAACTCAGCCACATAATGCCCGAGGCGATCTCTTCAGGTGTGCTGTACCGTCCCAGCGGGTATCCGGCGCCGCCTTTGGATGGTGCCTCGCCTTCGAAGGAGTCCACGATCCGGTCGGCCATAGGTGTCTGGACGCCAGATGGACATACCGCATTGATGCGCACTCCGTTTCGCGCATACTGCAATCCGGCGCTACGAGTGAGGCCGAGGACGGCATGTTTGGAAGCGCTGTAGATGGCAGAGCGAGCGGAGCCGACCAAACCCGCGCCGGATGAGACGTTCACGATGGTGCCGCCCTCCGCCTGTTTCGTCATCTGTTCGATCTGCGCTCGCATGCAGTGCCAGACGCCCCGAAGATTCACGTCCATGGTGCGATCGAAGAGTGCGTCATCCTCTTCCAGGAGCTTCTTTGTTGCTCCTTCGACGCCGGCGGCATTGACAGCGGAGTCCAGTCTTCCCCATCGAGAGACAGTCGCCTCAACTGCTGCTCGCACTTCGTCACCCTGTGTAATGTCACAGTGCAACGCCAGTGCCTCCGAACGGATTTCCTCGATCTGATTGACGACTTCCGCGAGCGCTTCCTTATTGCGATCGACGACAGCCACCCTTGCGCCTTGTGCCGCGAACGCCAGTGCCGATGCTTTCCCGATACCGGATGCTGCTCCGGTAACGAAAATCGTCTTGTGTTCAAAGTCCACTACACTAAACCTCTCGGGACAGTGAGCTAGTGCTCACCGATAGCTTGGAAGTCAGAATCTACTTCTGCGGTCAGTTCTGCGGTGGAGATCAGCGGGTCATCCGCGAAAGATTGTCGATCCGACGAGCAGAACAGCTGTCTGCGTGTGCCATCGGACAGACCTCGTGTCGTGGATCGAGCCAAGTTGCAGGATGCTTCCCCGCAATGTCCTCAAGGTTGCGTGCCGAGCCGAGACACCTCGTGGCGCCACGCGGCGCCCAAATTGAGACCAGCACCCAGGTTCGGCAGGTCCGCCAGATCCGCGGCACCGATCGGCACCAGCGTGCCGCCCGCCGAGACGATGGACAACGACAGCGAGGCGATCACGTCGACAGAGATAGCGCGAAGCACCGCCTCCTGCACCGACGCGCCGGTGGACGTGAGGCCATGGCCGCGCATGAGCACCACCGGCCGATCGCCCAGGGAATCGGCCACATCGTCGCCCAGGGCAGTGTTGTGAATCAAAGCGGCCCTGGGGAATACGGGCACTCCCCCGTGTGCCAGCACCGCTCCCGGGATGTCGTAGGCCCCGACGATGGGCAGGATGGGCAGCCCTGCGAGATCGGCGGCCACGACATTGTGCGGGTGCGCGTGAACCACAGAGGTGACGTCCGGACGGCGCGTGAGAATCCGGCTGTGCAGCGGCAACTCGTACGGCACGGTGTAGCCGCCGTCCAGTTCGCCGGCAGCACCCGGCTCACCGGTGAACCCCACCAGGCGGATGTCCTCGGGGGTGGTGTGCAGCAACCCACGCTCCTGCGGCCCCCGACAGCGGATCAGCATCCGCGACTCGTCGATCCGGAAGCTGATGTGCCCCAAGATCCCCGGGGCCAGCTGCCGGGCGGCGAGCACGCGGCAGCCCTCGGCGACCAGCTCCCGGAGCTCGTCCAGTTCCCCGGGCCTCATGCCTGCACCGCCGTGCCGGCGATCTGCGCGTGGACCTGGTCGGCCGAGCCGCCGGCCGCGATGGTGCGCCGCAGCTGGACCGAGGCCTTGGGCCAGTTCACGGTCAACCCGCCGCTGGCCCGCCCGTCCGCGTCCTGCCAGATCGCGGCAAGCCGGAAGGGCTCCGCCTGCTCCACGACGACCGGGGTGCCCGTGATGTCGCGGGTGCCGAACAGCTGAATCTTCCAGTCGTACTGGTCGCTCCAGACGTAGGCCACCGGGTCGTGCGGGACGGGGGCATCGGGCGCGAAGATGTTGCGCGCCACGCAGTTCGCCTGCTCCACCGCGTTGGTCCAGTGCTCGACGCGGGCCGCCTTCTCCTGTCGCGGCTGGTACCACCGGGCGATGTCGCCGACGGCGAAGATGTGCTCGGCGCCGGCCACACGGCCGAACTCGTCGCACTCCACGCCGTCCTCCAGCGCCAGGCCCGAGGACTCCAGCCAGCGTGTGTTCAGTACCGCGCCGATACCGACGACGACGGCGTCCACGAGGACGCTCGCCCCGTCGGAGAGCTCGGCCCTGATGCCGCCCTCCACGTGCTCGAGGGTATCGACCGTGGCACCGAAGCGCGTGTCCACCCCGTGCGTACGGTGCAGCTGCGAGAAGCGCTGGCCCAGTTCATCTCCCATCACTCGCGCCATGGGGGTGGGCGCCGGGTCGACGATCGTGACCTCGATGCCCTGTTTACGGGCGAGGGAGGCGACCTCCGCGCCGATGAAACCCGCGCCGACGACCAGCAGGTGACTCGCGCCCAGCAGGCTCTCCCGCAGCGCGCGGGCGTCCGCGATGGTGCGCAGCACGTGCACGCCGGGGCCCGACCACGGCGCCGGCCGGGCGGCCGCGCCGGTCGCGATGACCAGCTCCTCGTAGTCGAGAACAACCCCATCGCCCAGCACGACCTGCCTGTCCTGCGGACGCAACTCGACTGCGGCCCTGCCCAATACGAGCTCGATGTCGAGCTCGCGCGCCTCCTCCGCGGTGAGCAGCGGAACGTGTGCGTCGCCGTCGAGCGGGGCCTTGGACAGCGGCGGCTTGTCGTACGGCAGATGCGACTCGGCCTCGACCACCGTCACCTTGCCGACGTAGCCCTCATTGCGCAGCGCCCGGGCCGTGCGGATACCGCCGACCGAGCCGCCGACGATGAGAACCCCGCCACTCACTCGTCCTCCAGCCAGAGGGCGTTGGCCGGGCAGCTCTTCGCCGCGGTCTCGACCCGCTGGCGGTCGGACTCGTCCACGCGGGTCTTGAGCAGCACCACGAGGCCGTCGTCGTCCATGTCGTAGACGTCGTCCGCCGCGACCACGCAGTTCGCGTAGCCCTGGCACAGTTCGAGGTTCGCCTTGAGAATTGCCATTTTGGGATCCTTCCTTCAGTAGGTCGCGCGGACCACGGCGTTCAGACTTTGATGCCCATACCGCCGTCCGAGTGGACGACGCGGCCRGAGATGCCGCGCGACCGTTCGGAGGCGAGGAATACGTAGCTCCAGGCGTGGTCGAGGCCGTCGAGCGCGACGCCCAGCGGATTGCGGCCCGCGAGTTCCTTCGCCCGGTCCGGGCCGTCGAGCCGGTTTTCCGTCAGGCCCAGCGTCGCAAGCCCGCTCAGGTCGGTGCCCAGGGTGCCGCCGGGGGCGACGCCGTTGACGCGGATGTCCGGCGCCAGCTCGTACGCAAGGGTGGTGACCAGCCCGCGCACCGCGAACTTCGACGAGACATAGAGCGTGCCGCCGCGGCCCGGGTAGTACGCCGAGGTCGACTCGGTGAGCACGATGGAGCCGCCCGACTCGCGCAGCGCGGGTATCGCCGCCTTCACGCTGTGCAGGTGCGACTTGACGTTGACGGCGAACATCTCGTCGAACGCCTGGTCCAGCATGTCGGCGTCGATACTCTCGAGCTTGCGGTAGAAGTCGAAGATGCCCACGCAGTTGACCAGGACGTCCAGCCCGCCGAAGCGGTTCACGACCGCCGACACGGCGGCGTTGTTGGCCGCCGCCTTGGTGGCGTCGCCCTGCACGACCTCGACCTCAGGGTGCTCGGCCGCGAGGGCCTCGCACTTGGCCGCGTCGAGTTCGAGCACACCGACGCTGGCCCCCTCCGCGAGGAAGGCGTCGACCACGCCGCGCCCGATGCCCGAGCCGGCCCCGACGATCAGTGCGCGCTTGCCCTCGAGCCAGCCGGTCACGAGGCGTCCTCGGTGGCGATGAGCGACTGGAACGGCTTGCCGACCATGGCCGAGAGCGTCGTCTCGTTCTGCCAGGTAAGGGCCTCCAGCTCGAGCGCGTCCAGGGTGATCCACTGACCGGACTTCGGCGACTCGATGAGCAGCCGCGCGCCGTTGCGGGTGTGCACCTTCGAGATCCGCATGTCCGAGAACTCGTTCGCGATGACGATGGTCTCGCCGTCGCGCTGGTCCTGCAGGACACCGAGCCGCGAGTTGGCCCGGGCCGCCGCCGCGGCGTCCTCCGCCTCACCCTCCCAGGAGAGCTTCACAGGAACACCGCCAGGTTCTGCATGCGCAGCACCGACTCGTCCGCGGCGATGTGCCGGCGGGCGAGCCGCCA
This sequence comes from Rhodococcus sp. TAF43, assembly GCF_052113525.1. NCBI lineage: Bacteria > Bacillati > Actinomycetota > Actinomycetes > Mycobacteriales > Nocardiaceae > Rhodococcus > Rhodococcus sp. TAF43. The sequence continues at coordinate 3,437 of NZ_JBFRDL010000051.1, read as the reverse complement.
GACGCCGTCCTCGAGACGCAGCAGGTCGACGCGGCCGACCGAGAGCAGCGAGGGCTCCAGCACATCGCCACGGCTGCGGAACAGCAGGACGGCCGACTCCACGACGAGCTCGTTCTCGTTCTCGGTCGCGAAGGTGCGGACGTTGGACAGGTGGTGGCGCAGGCGCGAGGGCGGGTCCTCTGCCCAGGCGTGGCCGGTGTCGAAGCGCGCGACGCGGCGGCTCAGCGAGTACTTGTCCTCGTCGAAGTGCGCCATGTCCTTGGCGGTGTCATAGCCGGTGCCCAGCGCGGTGGTGACGCGGATCGGCATGAAGTAGTGGATGTCCTCGGCGAGGGTGTCCAGCCAGGCGTCATAGTCCTGCTGGTCCAGGAGGTAGGACTCTTCCACCAGCCAGCGATGCGCCGTCAGGTGCCGCTGGTCGTCGAACGCCAGCGAGGCACCCACGGGCGTCGTCGTCGACGCAGCCTGGCCCAGCGGGGAGCTGGCGGAATCGATGGGGATGTAGGTGCTCATGGCTACGCCTCCGCCTTCTCGCTGCTGCACTGTGCCGCCGTCTCGCTGCTGCACTCGCCGTCGACCTGCGGCGCACCGACGTGAATGTTGGCCGGCACGGGCGCCGGCTTCTCGAGGTAGTCGGCCCACTCGTTGAGCAGGTGCCGCTGGTTGTACTCGCCGTAGCCGACGTGCGCGACGCCCGGACCACAGAACTCGTCCTCGGTCAGGGGCTGCACCACCGGGCTGTCGTCGTGCAGCATGCCCATACGACCGTTGAGCAGCAGTCGGCGGGCCATCGACCCACCGGCGGTGTTGGTCAGCGAGACCCAGTTCTCGACGTCGTCCTGCTCGAACATGCCGCTGCTACCGAAGCACATCAGGTAGGCCTTGTAGGAGAGCTTCTTGAACTCCTCCGGGGCCTCCTTGTCGACGACGAACCAGGACAGGACCTCGGTCTCGTCGGCGCTGATCGGCTGCCACTGGCGGATCGAGATGAAGGGCAGGACGTCGTCGCCCTCGGCGACCTTCGGCCAGTTGTGGACCAGGCTGATGTTCGGGAAGACCGAGGCAGCCGAGATCATGAAGCCGTCGCGTCCGATGACATCGATCTGCTCCTGGGACCACTGCCCCTTCATCCGCTCGACCATCTCGTCGGGGTAGCCGACGTAGTTCATCTTCTCTTCGAAGGTGCCCGGGGGCAGCTTGTACGTGGTACCGCCGCCCTTGCCGGCCCAGTACGTGTTGCCGTCCTTGCGCTTCTCGGCCTTCGGCTCACGGAACAGGCCGATCTCCACGACGCTCGTGTGGGTCTGGGGCGTGTGGTACATGTCGCCGGCGAAGTTCTCGGCGCCGATCTTCCAGTTGGCCTTGACCCGCCAGCGCTGCGGCCCGCGGACCTCGACGCCGCTGGCGCTCTGCTTGGTGTAGTAGTCGAGGTAGAACTTGAAGTCGCCGAGGAAGTCCTCGAGCGGCTCGGCGTCCGCGTCCATGGACACGAAGATCAGGCCGTTGTAGATGCCCAGGTTAGGGGCGGGCAGCAGCCGCTGGCCCTTGCGCGCGAAGCCCTCCTCGCCGCCGTAGGCCTCCTTGTGGAACGGCATGCCGACGATGCGGCCGTCGTTCTTGTAGGACCAGCCGTGGTACGGGCAGCGGAAGTGCGAGGCGTTGCCCTGCTCGGCGCGGCACACCTGCATGCCGCGGTGCAGGCACATGTTGAACATCGCATGGATCTCGCCGGACTGGTCACGGCTGACGATGAACGAGTTGTCCATGACCCGGCGCACGACGTAGTCACCGACCTGCGGCAGCTCCGACTCGTGGGCGACGAACATCCACGCCCGGGCGAACAAACGCTCCTTCTCCGCCTCGAAGACCTCGGCATCGTTGTAGATGTGTGCGGGGAGCATGCCCCGCCGGACGTTGGCGAGGACGTCGGCCGCGTCGCGCATGGGACCTCACTTCGAAAGGAGTTCAATGTTTCTGTATTACAGAAATAGATTCTGCATGCTGGTCTCGGCTGAGTCAACCACTTCCCAGCGGCGAGCCCCGGGAATCCGCGCAATGCGGAGCAGCTTGCGCTCCATGCGCAGCGACGACAGCCCGGATGCGCCGATCACCTGAGCGGCCGCGATCAGAAGGAGGACAGCATCGGAACGGTGTTCGATGGGCGCCAGGACCGAAGCCGTCACCGACAGGCCGGAGGACGGGGAATGAGCGGGGATGGCGAGAACCGCAGACCCGCCATCGGAAGAAGTGGAACAGGCGATCGAGAGCCGTTGCCGGTACACCACGGACTCCACCGCCATGGCCACATAGATTGCGAGCCAGAATTTTTGCCGAAGAACCCACCGTGACACAAGGTGCACCCGCGCGGCGACCGACACCTCCGTCAGCGAGGCCGTGATGGTTAGCGCGGGATGCGCCTCGATCGTTCGGCCCATGAAGCATCTGCGGGTCGCGCGGCGAGGTCCCGGCCGGCCGCGCCCCGCCACCTACGACGCCGGGGACTACCAGGGTCGCAACGTCATCGAGCGCAGTTTCAACGAGACCAAGCAATGGCGCGGGCTCGCCACCCGCTACGACAAACTCGCCCTCACATACCGCGGCGGAGCCGTCCTCCGAGCAATCATGCTCTGGCTCGACGCAGTAGGAGACAGCCCTAGAGTCCCCTGAACCCGAGCAGTCGACTCGCGATGCGAGGTGGTCGATCCCCTCGCCCACTCAGTCGATCTACGAGCTCAGGCGTGTGGGGTGGGAACGAGTCGAGGATCTCAGCGGGCCCGAACACGATGGGTTCGCCTCGTTTCGCGCGGTCTCGAGCATCCGTCCAACCCGCGATGAGGAGATACCATCCCGCTTCCGCGACTACTGGCGAGTCCGAGGTCAAGAGCGCTTCGATCTCCACGACGCCGTCGCTGAGCGAGGCCACATCCTCGACCGTCCGAGATATCACCACGACCTTCGCCGATGGATCGTTGTTCCAGACCGTCGCGTTGGCCCACCGCTTGAAGAGTTCGGCCTCCTTGCGTTCTCGGGCGTCTTGACGCCACCAGAATGCGAGGAGCCCCGCCACGATGAGCCCAGTGGAGCCCCAGAGAACGAACTCGAACATGCCCACATCATAGGACTCGATACGCCCGCCTTCCCGAGAATCGGGCGTATCCGAGAAGAGCATGCGGAGGTCGGCAACAACCTCGTCAATGAACACGGTCAGACGGCGATGAGCGTGAACAGTCCGAAGTACCCTGGCCCCGCTGTGGGCGATGACCAGCCATTGAGGAGACACGCCCTAGTTGTACCTGGCCATCAGGTTGGTTGCAGTCGGCTGATCGGTGGGAGTCCTCCGAGTGCGCTGTGGCGTCGTCGAGTGTTGTAGTACTCGAGCCAGGGTGCAAGTGCGTCGGCGCGTTCGCTGTTGCTGGTGAAGACCTGACGGTAGGCCC
>NZ_JBFRDL010000050.1:0-35702 GCF_052113525.1 Rhodococcus sp. TAF43 | reverse complement strand
GGTACGAATCGGTGTCGCCCAACAGATCAGCCAGCGTCGATCCTGATTTGAGACTGCCACCAGCGGTCCCGTCGACAGAAAGGGCTTGATAACCGTTGGCGGCCTGCAGGCCCTGAGCGACATCGTCGATCCCGATCCCGAGTTCTTCGGCCATCTCGCGGGTCGTCGGCGAGCGCCCTAGCCGCTGGGACAGACTCGACGACACCTTGATCAGGTCGAGATGAAGCTCCTTCAGTCGCCGGGGCACCCGCACGGCCCAGCCGGTGTCACGGAAGTGACGTCGGACCTCCCCCATGATCGTGGGCACTGCAAAGGCGAGGAAGTCCGAGCCACGAGTGACGTCGTAGCGGTCCACGGCGTTGACGAGGCCGATGCTGGCGACCTGCACCAGGTCCTCGAGGGGCTCACCCCGTCGGTCGAAACGCCGGGCGATGTGCTCGGCAAGCGGAAGGCAGCGCGTAATGATCCTCTGCCGCAGTTCTGCGCGTGCTGGGTCCGATTCGCCCAGCGATTCCAACAACATGAACATCGGCTTCACGTCGTCGTACTCGTCCGGCCGATCGGTTGTTCGGGGTGTCACACGCTCTCCCCGCACCGCATCGCGAACGAGATGGTGATGGTGGGGGACCGGCCGTCTCCAGTGCCGGGATGCCGATCGAGAGCCAGTTCGTTGGTGAGCGTACGAAGGACATGCCAACCGAACGTCTGCTCGTACTGCCCTTCCAGTTCAGCGCCGGTGGTGGGGACGCAACCGGCGAAGTCGAACGAATCGGCACTCACGCGAAACGTGCAGACGATGACGCTGTCGGGAAGTGCGATTCGCAGCAGGATGCTGCAGGCCTCGTCGACAGCAAGCCGCAGATCGGCGAGTTGGTCGAGTGTCATGTCGCATTGCGCTGCCAACGACGTGGATACGCGCCGAATCGCGGCCAGTTGGTAGGCGTCGGCCGCGGTGCGTAACTCGATGACAGGCGCGGAGTCCTCGCTTCGTCTCGTGGAGAGACACGCTTCGCTCATGACGCCTCGCTTCGAAACTGGGCGTGACAGGTGGATCCGGTAGGCGGCTTCGATCGGAGGATTCCCGCGGTGCGTCGATTCCAAACTCCGGGGCACTGGAAGAAATCCAGGGAGGAGTCACACAGGGAATCCACGGCACTGCACACGTCATGCGGCTCGACCGTGTCCAGACACGGATGCGCGGCGAGGCCGCACCGACGCGCGCGCGAATCCCGGCAGGGCGCGTGCTGATCACCCAGTACGACGGCCGGACCACCGTACGGCCTCCATCGTTCGACCGGGATCTCAAACTCTACGGATAGGCAAATGCGGGACATCTCACCGATTCCCACCCCACGGGACTTATCCGCGCCGTCGAGGGGCCGGTGGTGGAGGGTGACGTCCTCGCGCCAGCAACCGACCGACCTCCAGGAATGGCACGGCGGCCATCATCGTCAGGCCCGGCATGATGCCCAGGAGCGGCGGGCCGGGCATCGACTCGGGGCCGACAACAGGAGAACTGCGCAGTTCCGGTGTCAGTGGGTCCTCCGCGAGTGTCGGCTCCACGAGGCGCCGGCCGGTGACCGTGTCCAGTCCTGGGTACCGATCGAGGACGTCCGCGGCGGATGGCGAGAGCCCCGGGCTGCCACACCGTGTCGCCGTCGCAGAACGCCACTTCCGCGGCAACCGCAGGACGGTGACGTCGGGAAACTCTGCGGCAGATCAGTCGTCTGCCAGTAGCGGACCAAGAGGGCCCAGATCGATGTTGAGATCCTCCGGTTCGAGGCCGAAATGCTCACGCAGCTCCTCCATCTTCTCCTCGAGCATCATCAGAGTGGTGCCGATGCGTTCGATCTGGTCGTCGGAGAGATCGCCGGCGTCCACCCGGCGCAGCGCCTGCCGTTCCATGAGTTGCCGCAGCAGTTCGACGAGCGTGAGGACCAGAGCGACGAGCCCGCGCTCGACCGACTCGGGGTCGGCGTCGATCCGCTGGCGGATCGACGGCTGGCGAGGACGCGACGTGGCGGCCTCGCTCGAATCCGGACCATCGGGCGATGCGTTCACCGTCGGCTCTCCGGCGTCCCGGCGGGCGGCGGCGTCAGCGCACTGACCGACGACACGAGCGTGCGGAGCGAGATGTGCACCATGTCGACGTCGGCGATCGAGAGGGTGATCTCGCCCGCGACCACGACGCCTCCGCCGAGGACGCGGTCCAGGAGATCGACCAGCGCTATCCGACGGTCCGGGGCGGTGCTCATCGGGCGCTCGCCTCCACGGAGGTGAAGGAGTACGGCGGCCAGGGACCGGTGAGCACCAGTTCCACGTCGTCGAACCGAGTGTCGAGTTGCTCGACGGCAGTGACGAACTCGCGGTGGTGCTCGTTGTCGACCAGGAACGATGCATTGAGGATTTCCTGGGAGCGGCGCGAGGACAGATCCGGGGGAGAGGGTGGCTGTCGGGCGCCGGCCACCGCCCACCGCGACAGCTCGGCGAAGATCTCGTCCGCGCGCCGGCCGGCGGCGGATTCGGCTTCCTCCCGGGCGGCCGCCTGCGCGCGCCGCTGCATCAGATACGCCGTCCCGGAAGGTCTGCCGGTCTTCTCACGTGCGTCCCGCGGTTCGGTGCGGGCGCGATCGAGATAGGACCGCACGCCCCATTCGGAGCGATCGGTGATCTGCTCCAATGCCTCACCGAGCTGCTGGGCGTTGTCGCGCAACATCGTTCGCACCCGGTCGTCGTCGAAGTACACCGTCGCCAGGCGCAGCGGCACGGTGGCGCCACCGGCGCAGATCGCGGCGACGACCGCATCGTGACGACGTGCCGTCTCGGCAAGCCAGTCGAGGTCTTCCAGATTGCGGCGCRGCGCCTCCTCGCCGAACGTGTCGAGTCGCACTGTGCCGACGACAGCCGCGAAGCCCGACTCGGTGACCGTGCGCAGTTCCTCGCCGGCCACGCCGCGGATGCCGGAGATTCCGCCGGGAAACGGCCCCTCCGTGGTCACCGCGTATACCCACACGCCGTCGTCAGGGGTCATCGTCGTGCTCCTCCTCGGCGGGGGATTCGGCCGGTTCCACCGCCTGTTGCGGGCCGGTCGTCACATCCGCGATCCGCCCCTCGCCGGACTCGAGAGCCGCGATGCGCGAGCGCAGACGCTCGTTCTCGAGTTCCAGGTCGCGATTGCCTCCCGACAGCCACGGATCGTGTTCCCACCAGTCGATTCCGACCTCGCGCGCAGTTTCGAGCGACGCGATCACCAGGCGCAGCTTGATGGTCAGCAGTTCGATGTCGAGGAGATTGACCCGAATATCGCCGGCGATCACGATGCCCTTGTCCAGGACCCGTTCGAGGATGTCGCCGAGGTTGGCCGGCTCGTGGCCCGCGCCGCCGAGACCCTGGCTGTACTGCTGCGGGTAGTTCGATCCGCCGCTCGACCTCGTCACTGTTGAGCACCCTTCTCGGAGCGACCGCGCGTGTACTGCCGGCTCCTCCGGTAGGACAGCAGCATTCCGTCCATGTCGAGGACGACGACGTAGATGGCCAGGACGTCGGAGGACGACGGGATACGGCGATCCTCGACGACCTCCACCTCGACGGACCACCCTTCGTCGCTCGGCGCGACGGACACCGCTCCGATCGGGGTCCGACCGGTGAGTGCGGCGATCTGCCGAGCGGCCTCGGCGGCCGCCTCCGGTGCGGTCAAGTCGGTGTGGTCGTCCGGATCTCGCGGCCCGGTCATCGTTCACTCCCCCCGCCACGGGCGTCGACGTCCCTGGGGCGCGTGACCCGGTGAAGGATCTCGTCCTCGGCACGGGCGGCTTCGTCCTCCGACATCTGCCCCGAACGCCGGCCCTCCTCGATCACCTCGAGGTCGCGGCGCATCGCGGCGGGGCTCGTCGTCTCCTCCTCGACCTGACGGCGTACGACTTCCCCGATCCACACCACGCCCCGGACCGGGGCCAGTGGGAGCCCGAAGATGGCTGAGAAGAGGCCCATGTCAGGTTCCCGGTGCCCGTGTCTTCACGAAGTCGTATGCGGCCAACGGACCGGTCACCGTAACGTCGATCCTTCCCTGCCATTCGTCGATCAGCGGAGCCACCGCTTCTTCCAACTCGTCCGTCCGGTCCGCGGGGATCAGCACGGCTACGGAACCGGCCTCCTCGTCGTCGGTCGGCTCGCGCGCCGACACGGCCGCGGCGACCGGTTCGACCGCCTCGACGATGCGTTGGGTGTCCTGCTCACGTTTGCCGGTGAGCGCCCGGCTGATCAGCTCACCGAGCGCGAGGCGCTCGTCGCGGGTCACGTCCTCCGTCTGGTCGCGTATGGCCTCGCGCAGGCGTCCGGCCTCGGGGTCATCCGACAAGATCTCCCGCAGGATCGCGTCCTCGACGTACCTGCCCTTGACGACGAACTGAACCATTCCCTCGAGTTGCTCGAGCGCGTCGTGGAACTCGTCTCGATACTGTTCGAGAAGCTCGGAAACCACTGCATCGGTATCGGTGAGCACCGCACCGAAGCGCAACGGCAGCACCGGTGCCGCCGTGACCGTGGCGTCGAGTACAGCCGCGTGGGCTCGAAGATCGTCGGAGCTGCCCAACGGTGAATTCGGATCGATCTCGCTGACCAGTGCGGCGACGTCGTCGTGCGTCACGATCTTCAGTGGCCGGGGTGGCGAGCCGATGCCGGTGGCGTCCTCTTTCACTTCCACGTCCGCGGGCACCAAGCCGTACACGTACACCACCGGGCGCCGTTCTTCCGGCGCGGATTGTTCTTCGCTCATCGCTCCTTGCCTCCGCCGGAGTGTCCGCGATGCTGCTGCTCGCGCTCGTCCTGGGAACCGCCGAGAAAGTCGAGTACCTTCTCGCCGGCCGCCTCGATGGCACCCTTCGTCTTCCCTTCCGCCACGCCCGTGGTCATGTCCTGCACCATGTCTGGCAGGCCCTTCGGCTGGGTCTCCGAGATCTCCAGACGATTGACTGCCTCCGCGAACCGTAGGTACGTGTCGACACTGGCGACCACGACGCGTGCATCGATGGTGACGAGTTCGATGCCCACGAGGGATAGTCGAACGTAGGCGTCGATTACGAGGCCCTTGTCGAGGATCGTGTCCACGACGTCCGCGAGGCTCTGGGAACTCGGGCCGCCCGCGCCACCGCCTCCTTGAACCATGGTCATCTTCCGATCACTCCTCCCGGGACCCGGATTCCGCTTCCTCGCCGTCGTCCGGCTCCTCGTCCTCGCCGTCGTCCGGCTCCTCGTCCTCGCTCTCGTCGGGTTCCTCTACGTCGTCTTCGGGGCCCTCCTCGAGGTCCTCTTCCGGTACCACCTCGCCGTCGTGGATCTCCCCGTGCCAGCCCTCGATCTCCTCCGGATGAAGGAGTGTCTGTATCATGACCTGGCGTCGGAAGTGTTTGAGTTCCAATCGGATTCGGCGTCCCTGGGCGCGCCAGATGTTTCCGGTCTTCTCGAAGAAGCCTTGCGGGTGGTACTCGATCACGGCCAGCACCCTGGTGAGGTCGGGGGTGAGTTCGTGGAAGGTGACCGCGCCGTCCAGGTACCCCTTGTCGCCTTTCGAGCGCCAGACGATTCGTTCGTCCTGGACCTGTTCGAGGATGGTGGACTCCCACGACCGGTGGGACCAGAAGACCTGAGCCTTCCATCTCAGCTTCTCGTCGGAGATCTGTTCCACCTGTTCGAGCTTCTTCATGAACCGGGGGAAGTCGGCGAACTGCGTCCACTGGTCGTACACCAGGTCGACGGGTGCTCCGATGTCGATCTGTTCGACGATGTTGGTGATCTTGTCCTTCTTGCCCTTGCCTTTTCCTTTGCCGCCTCCCGTGAGGGCTTCCTTGAGGTCGCGTCCCTTATCCTTGATCTTCCCCGTCACGGACGACATGCCCGCCTTGAGCGCCACTTTTGCGGGGGATTCTCCCTGGGCGAGCCCCGTCACGGCGGACGCGAGACCTCCACTGCCACCGCTCTCGCTGAACTGGTCGAGGTTCCCCACCGTCGAAGAGACGGTATCGGTCAGCGACTTGACCCCCTTCTGGGCGACGGCGCCGACGAGATGCTGCAGGGACGACTTGAGTTGCTCCGCGCCGACCGCGGGCCCCTGCTCGTCAGTCCCCTCTTTGGTTGCAGTCATAGCTCTCACCTCCCGGTACGTCGCACGGGTGCGTCGTCGGCGGACGTCGTGGACCGTGCACGTGTACGCGACTTGGGCTCGGAGTCCTTACGCGTGCGCGGCGTGCTGCGCCGCGAAGGCGAGGTCCGTGAGGCGGCGGATCGGCGACGAGACTCTGCGTCCTCCCGCCCCTCGCCCTGGTCGTCGCTGCCCGTGTCGTCCTCGGGCTCTGTGCGCTTCCTGCGCTGCCGAGGGGCGGGCGGTCGCTCGGACCGGGACTTCGACGCCGCGGATTGGGATGCTTCGGTGTCCTTCTCGTCCTTCTCGTCCGGCTCTCCGTGCTCCTCTTCCTCGTCGCCGCACGCTTCCTCGCCGCCGAGGAGTCCCTCGCCGACCTTGCCGACGGTGTCGCGGACGTCCCCGCCCACCTTGCCGACGCCCTCGCCCACGCCTGATTCGACGCCCTCGATGCGATTGGTGAGGGCCTCGATCCGGTTGCTCGCGGCGGCAACCGCCGCGCGTTTCGCCGCATCCGTGAGTTCGCCGCGGACGCTCTCGGTGAGTTTCCCGACCTCCGCCGAGTCGCCGAGCCGTTTGATTCCCTCGCGAACCAATTCGCGAGAATTACTGGGCAGACGCCCCGTCGCTCCCGCGCCGGCGAGCATCAGCGCGACCTTCATCTTGCGGGTTCGGCCGAGGAAATAGCCGACCGCGACACCGAGGGCGACTCGCATGCCACCTTTCATGACCGGTTCCTTCGTACAGGGGAGGGACATGCCCGGACCCCACCGGCCCGGATCGACACGCTCCACGTGATCGGATAGCCGCTTCGGCACCCGCGCAAACACGGATCGCGAAATCGCGTACCTGTACCGGGTCGCGGCGAATGACTTGCGGCCCCAGCGGGTACTCGCATGAGAAGCGACCAGGAGGGCGAGATGACCGATCCACGTGCAGCCGACGGACCCGACCCCGACCCCCGCAACACACCGGACCTGGAGTCGGGCGGAGGAGGTGTGCCCGCTGGGTCGACGCCGCCCGCGTCGGGCGGAACCTCGGGGGTGTGGGAGCACGAACCCGACACGCGCCACGGATTCCCGGTGACCGGCACGGCCACGATCATCGTGGYCGCTCTCATCGTGGTGGTCTTCGTTGCGGTGGCGATCGCACTGATCCTGATGGCCACCGGCGTCTGGTGACGCGTGACGACGCGGCGTGACCCGGGGTCGGAAGAGTACGAGCGCGTCAGGATGCAGCCTGTTCCTCGCACGAACCGAGTAGCTCCACGGGTCGACGTACGACGCGCGGGCCACCGCCGGAGTATTGCCGAGTTCGGTCGCGACCGCCCGCATGGCCTGTGCCTCGGCGTGACGTGCGCAGGTCTTCTTTTTTGGGGGGTGAACTGGTCGCCGAGATTCGTGGAAGCGCTCGCCGACGTCGTTCGCTCGCAGGTCGTGCCATCTGTCTGTGTCCCGGTCCGCGAGGAAGCGATCCTCCCAGGGTCGGCCCCGCCCTATCGACCGAGCGACCGGCACCAGCCCGGGCGGTCACTCCTGGCGGCGCCGCGCCTTGCCGCACGCCTGCAGGTGCCCGGCTCGTCGGCGCTGCTGCGGGGCAGTTCGACCGACTCGCTCACGTCGCCGGATACCGTTTCTCCCGCAGCGCTCGCGCGAGGTGTGCCGCGTTGGCGGCCAGAGTCGAGTTCGTCGAGGCCACTGCGTCGGGCACCTCGTCCAGATCGTTGTAGTCCCCGGGAGTCATCGCCTCACCGTTCCAGTACGTGCACCCCTGGGCGGGCACGGAGAAGCCGATGTCGTTCAGTGCCGGGAACAGGCTAGCGACGATGGCGTGCGCGCCGTCCTCGTTCCCGACGACGGCAGCGGTTGCGACCTTGTCGAACAGGACGGGACGTCCGTCGTCGTCCGTTTCCGAGAGTTCGGCGTCGAGGCGCTCGAGAACCCGCTTCGCGACGCTCGACATCTGCCCCAGCCACGTGGGCGTCGAGATCAGCACGATGTCGGATTCGAGGACCGCGCGCCGCAGGGCCGGCCACTCGTCGCCCCCTCCCACTGTCCTTCTCGACCCCGGGAGCGACGTGGTGGTCCACGACCCGGATCGTTCGGCCCGAGATGCCGTTCTTCTCGAGTTCCCCCAGGACCTGACGGGCGATCAGATCGCTGCTCGACGGTCCGGGGGAGGGTTTGAGCGTACAGACGAGGGCGAGTGCGGTCGGTTCTGTCATGACCACGAATACCCCTGTTCGGCGATCTCATGCATGCGGCAGGGAATCCGCAAGGTCGGTGTTGACGGCGTTTCGCAGTACGGGATTACGTTACGGGACAGCTCAATTCGACACCGGACTCGACGTCCTTGCCGATGGTGACGTCGTGGTTCTCTGCCTATCCCTGTACAGCTCGGTTTCCGTTCCCGTCTTCCGTACCGACTGGGCGAGCGCCGAACTGTCGAAGTACGCGTGCAACGGTTTCATGGCGGTGAAGGCGTCCCGCACGAACGAACTCGCCGACCTGTGCACCGCGATGGGCGCCGACGTGCCGGAGGTGACCGCCGTGATGGCCGCCTCATCGACGCGCGAAACTCTCGACGCCGCCGCAATGGCTGCGTGCGGATTCTCCTACCGGGGAATCGGACGATGGTAATGGCCGAGTCGCTCACGAGTCGTCGTGCCTTCGCTCCGGAGGGCTACTTCTCAGGGTGAGTTGTTTCTGGCGGGTGATCCTCTCCACGTCGGGTACCCGCCTGATGCGCCGGTCCCACCCCTTCGTCGGACGTGGACGGCTGTTCGTGTTCCACGCCGCTTCGCTGTGCCTCACCGCTGCCGTCGGGATCTCCGGCGCGTGCACGCATGTGCTCGGCGGACTTCGCCTCCCTCTGGCGATCGTCGTACGGGGGCACGGCGGCCTCGTCGGAAGACGATCCGTGCCCCCCGGCATCCGGGGACGCCTGCCAGCCCGGTTCACCCGACGAGATCGTGGATTCGTCCTCGAAGGCGCCCTCGCGTCGATGCTTGCCTGCGCTGGGGTCGTCGGCTCCGGTGTCGCGTGAACCCGGGGCTCCTCGTTCGGACTGTGGTTCCTCGCCCAGATGTTCGCCCGGTCGCTGCGTCATGACTGCCTCCTCGATATCCGTCGGGCGGCGGAGTTCCTCGTGCATGTCGAGTACCCATTCGCCGGACTCGCGACACACGGATGTCTCGGGCGTGGCCGCGGTTGACCTTCGGCGATCGCGGGTATTCGGCAAGTGACCGACTCGAAACGGAAGGTGTGGGACATGCCCAGCGACCCTCGGCGGACATCTGCTCGGAAGCGCTCGGCGACGGAGGTGGTGGCTCTGGTGTTCGGCGTCGTGTTCCTCGTCGTCGGAATCCTGGGCTTCATTCCCGGAATCACGACCGACTACGACACGATGACGTGGGCGGGTCATCACTCGGATGCGAAACTGCTAGGAATCTTCGAGGTATCGGTACTGCACAACGTCGTACATCTCGCTTTCGGTGTGGCCGGAATCCTGATGGCACGCAGCATCGGGCTCGCCCGGGTCTATCTGATCGGCGGCGGAGTCGTCTACTTCGCTGTGTGGATTTACGGCGTTTCGATCAACCGAGACGACGCCGCCAATTTCCTTCCGGTCAACGACGCCGACAACTGGCTCCACCTGGGCCTCGCTGTGGTGATGATCCTCATCGGCGGGTTTCTCCCACCGTTGGAGACCCGGAACGCGGAACCGGCGTCGAGGCGCGTGGACTGACCATCAGGTCGGCTTCCTGAGCCCGACGGGGACCCGCCTGAGCGCTGACGTCAACGCTCGAATACCGACCGGTCCGCGAGAACGGCGCTGCCGGTGCCGGCGCGGTCGACCATCCCCTCGGCCAAGTCGAGGACACGTGGACTGCTCGACGCCGATGCGTCGGCTGGAAGCCCCACGCCAGGTGGGCGACCGAGTACGCCTTAGTGAATGGAAGCCTGAGCTGCTCGGCCGGCTCGGGTGCCGCGACGCCCACCGTGTGCGTCGTGTCATCGCCCACGAGGCGAGATGCTCGGTGCATCGCCGAGCGAATGCAATTGACGGTGCATTCCCGAGGCGCTCGGAAGTGAAACGTGCGCGAGTCGCCGACAGGGCGCCGTGCGGGACTGCCGGGTCCGGGAGACCGACGGGATAGATGGTTGGGCGCGCGTCCGTCCGGGTATACGGACCGTGGCCGTCGTCGACGGAAGAGTATCGGGAGGTCTTCGTGCAGGTGCGGGTTCGGAGGGCACCGTCGTGAGCGGCGCGGTTTCGAATCGGGAGCCGCCGGGGGCGCCGCTCGTCGCCATCACGACATTGGCCGAACTGGTCGCCCTCACGGCGTCGACCCACGGCATCTTCCTGCGCTACTCGACCGGTCCCGCCCGCGATGCCGCCGACTGCCGGAGCCGGGACCGGGAATCGGGAATCGACATGCCGGGACTGGTCGTGACACCCCTTGCGCCCGAACCGTGGTGGCCCGGGTCGGCCGAGGAGTGGATGGCACRACGCCTCCACCGCTGTTGTGGTCTCGGCGAACAGGCTCGCGGTCGACAGAGCCCGGAGTCGGACTGCTTTGCCTGGCTGCTGACCGGCACCGTCATCGGTCACAGTCTGGATCTGGAACCACTCGTCACGCATTTCCGTCCCTTGGCGCGAATCCACCCCGCGGTACTCGAGGAGGCGGCCCGCCTGTACGAGCAGCAGTTCTTCCCGTCCACTCGATCCGAGCAGTAGGACTCGGCCGGATCCCATACGCAGTCCCCGAGTTGGAAGGCAATTCCGATGAAGAAGATCATCGCCACCGCACTGGTAGGTGCGGGCGCCGTACTCACGCTGACGGGCGTGCGGAGACGACAACGACGACAGCACCGACACGACGATGCAGACGTCGATGGAGATGCCGGTGACCACGGGAGAACGAGACCGACGAATCCGCCCCCACGTCGGTCACATCGACCGAACAATTGGGGACCTTCGATCAGGCGAAGCTCGATGCGTTCGTGGTCGCGTTCCGAACCGGCTACTCGGATCTCTCGGAGGACCGCGACGACGACAGCATCGAGAACATCGTCATCGCATCGTGCAACGACCTCGCCAACGGAATCAGTGAAGAGCAGGTGACCGAGAAGATTCGTGTGCTGGCGGCCAACAAGGGGGGCCGAGCCGTCGCAGGATCAGGCCGAGCAGATCTACCACATCGTCACACCGGCCTGCCCGTGACGCCGGCGGCCGGCGTCCGTCTCAGTCGTCCCGCTGTCCCGTTCCCGTCGACAGTTCGTGCAGTCGGCGTGAGACGGAATCGCCGGCCAATGGGGGAGTCGGAAGGCCCGCACCCGACCGGAGTCCGCCGAGGAAGGTCTCGAGAGTCTCACGCGGAGTGAACCGCGGCTGCCAGTCGAGTTCGGTTTCGGCCCGCGTGCTGTCCAACAGTGGCAGCTGGAGGACGGTGTCGAGCAGTCCGGGGGAGGCGGGGAGCACCCGAAGGTGCCACGCCGGTGACGTCGCGAGTCGCAGCGCGCGGCGCGGTATCGGAACCGGGCGAGCGCCGAGAAGTTCCGCGAGGTACCGACCGTCGACAGCCGGCATCGACGCCAGGTTGAAGGCGCCCCGGACCGGGCGAAGTGCCGCCCGGACGATCGCCGCCGCGGCGTCGCTCGTGTGCAGGACCTGGGCGTTCAGCCCATCGACCAGCGGGACTGCGGGAACCAGGCCGCGGCGAACCAGACTGCCCGGTACCAGAGGCCCGGCGAACAATCGGCGCTGCTCGGTGGCCGACCGCCGCTTGAACAAGAAGCACGGGCGAATCCGGACCACTCGCGTCTCCGGATGGCGGAGTTCCTCCGCGTCGAGCCAACGCTCGAGGTAGGCCTTCTCCATGGGGTATGCGGCGCCCGGCCAGCCGTGCGTGGGCCAGTCCTCTGCATACACGGATGGCGCCGAGGACGTTGTTGTTCCAGGTGACTTCGGGCCTGTGAGTGGGCTGAAAGAGCCACGCGAGATGGATGACGACGTCGGCGCCGCGAACGAGGCCGCGGATGTCGTCGGTGGTGGTATCGGCCACCACGAATCTCGTTTTCGGGTAGGCCAACTCGGTCGGACGCCGGGCGGCGCCGACGATCTCCCCGATGTGCCCGGCAGTGCTCAGCGCTTCGACGACGCTGGTGCCGACGTTTCCCGTCGCGCCGATGACGACCACCCGTAGAGCCCGATCGGTATCCATGGTCGGGAATTACCCGTTTCCGTCGTCGGTAATCATGCGCCGACGACGTTGCACCCGGAGCGGATCGGTCGGGAGAGGGTGTACTGGTCCCGATGGGGAAGGAACTCCTGAGCTTTCGCCTTGATCCCCTGGACGATGAATCCCCAGCTGTCCTCGTCGCCCGCCAGCACGGCGTGCAGCACCAAACATTCGCGGTCGCGCCTGCTTCTGCGTGCCCGGCGTTTGACACAATCTCCGGCATGCCGTTGATTCAGATCAGCCAGACGCCGGGACTCACCGCCGAGCAGAAGCGCGAGACCATCGCCGCCGTCACCGAGGCGTATGCCGAGGCGACCGGCAAGAACGCCTCCTCGGTGTGGGTCACCATCACTGAGGTGCCGCGCGAGCACTGGGGCGTCGGAGGCGAACCGCTGGGCTGATCTCGCGCTCAGGACCCGTCAGGCGCCGACGCCTCGCTTCTCGGGAGAGAGGCGCAACCGCGGAGCGAAGCGACCCTACGGTTCATTACGTGCCGGATAACCCGCTGGTACAGCAGGTTTCGGATTCCGCTGAGGTTGGTCCCGTGCTTTCGGTAGAACGCGTCCGGATTGTCGTACGTGCCGAGATCGCGGTTCACTCCGGTCTTCTGAATCGCAGTGTCGGTGCCGGTCCACGCGACCGGCGGGTCACCGATGTCCTCGGTCCCTGCACCGAAGCCGAGGAATGCGCCGCCCGACGCGACCGTGTCGCGTAGTCCGGTCAGGTAGTCGGCATCCAGGATGACGCCTTCCAGCTCGACCCACCGGTCTTCGAACCGGACCTCCGCCCAACTGTGGAGGATGTCCCGAGGCGCCAGACGGTAGAGAATTCCGTCGAGGACGCCCTTCTGCAGACTCTTGTCGATGGTCGCCCCGTGGAACCGGCAGGGCACGTCGACGGCCCGCAGTAGGGTCATCAAGAGCGTGGTTTTGGTGTTGCACTGGCCGTAGCCGTCTGCGAGCACCTCGGAGGCTGCCAGTGCGTCGGATGAGTTGTACCCGAAGCCGATCTCGTCCCTGACGAAGTCATAGACCGCGCCGATGCGGATTCCGTGGGGCAGATCGCGCCATCCGCGCTGTGCGATCAGCGCCTGAATCGAAGGGTGGTCGTAGTCGAGGAGGGGGGTGGGTTGCAGTCGAACGTCCATGACCCGAACGTATGCGGAGTGGGCATCGGAAGACTTGAACGTTGCGGCTGACTTTCCCCGCGAGCGCCCCCGGTCAGGAGGTGCCCTCCGGCCACGCGTCGCGGTCGACCGTCATGCCCAGAAGGGCCGACGGGCTCAGACCGAAATTGTTCTTGAACACCCGACTGAGGTGCGAGGAGTCGCTGAACCCGGCCGCCACGGCGGCCTGAGTCAGGTTGTCTCCGAACGTCACTCGCTCGGTCACGGTCCGCAGACGGACCCACAGTGCGTAGCGTCGGAACGGGATGCCCACTTCGAGCGTGAACAGGTGGGTCAACCGCGAGGGGGAAAGGTGCGCCTCGGCGGCCGCGCGCGCGAGCGTGGGCTGTATACCGGGGGTCTGCTCCAGGTACCGCAGTGCCGCGCGCACCGGTTCGGACAGCCGGGCGGGCCGCTGTGGCGTTTCCGGGGTGATGGCCCGAACCAGGCTGTCGACGGCGGTCACGGGGTCCGCGTCGTCGGCGTGCTCGGTGGCGATGCGCTCGAGCACGGCCTCGAACTCCTGGCCGCGGCTTCGCTCACCGATGAGGCCGAGGCCACGACCACGCGGCCCGAACGGCTCGACGAGGATCAGGAGCAGGCGGCGCGAGGTGCAGTGGAGCCGGTGTGGTGCACCGCTCGGAACGATCGCGGCGGCGGTGTGATGGTGGTCGTCTTCGAACTCGAGGACGAAGGGTTCGTCCAGGGAGATCATCACCTGAACGGCGTGGTGCGCGTGCAGATCGGCGTCACCGCCGGCACCACGGTAGAGAACCGCCCCGGGCGTCAACGTGAGCAGGCCGCCCCACGGGAGGTGCGCAGGCGCCGTCTTGTTCATCGACATGGCCGCGAGCGTCGTGTGGCCTGCCCTAGGCCTTGCCGGTGCCCGCGGCGATGCCCTTGTCGAGTTGATCGACGAGCGCCTTGCCCAGCGACGACAACTGGGCCACCTGGGCGGAATCGAGTCCCTCGAACACCAGCGCCTGCACGGTGTCGACGTGTCCGGGCGCGGCCTCGACCACCTTCGCGTAACCCTCGTCGGTCAGGACCGCGAACGCGCCCCGCGTGCCGGTGACGGTTTCGCGGCGCGCCCAGCCCCGCTTCTCCAATCGCGTGACGACGTGCGAGAGGCGCGAGAGCGAGGCGTTGGCCTGCTGCGCCAGTTCCGACAGTCGCAGCCGCCGGTCCGGTGCCTCCGACAGCACGGCGAGGACGAAGTACTCGAAATGCGTCAGGTCGGAGTCACGCTGCAGTTGGGTGTCCAGCGCTGCGGGCAGTCTCGTGACGAGGGAGACGAGGGTTCGCCAGGCGTCCTGCTGGGCTCCGGTGAGCCACGTGGTCTCGGTGTTGTCCTGCGCGCCCATCGGGTCGTTCTCCGATCGCTGAAAGTCGGTGTTCGGGTACCAGCGTGTCAAACGTCCGCCGCGGCCCGCTGGTCGGGGAATAGCAGACGACCGGGCGCGTTCAGTCACATGTTAACTTGAAGCTTCAACAAAGGAGTTCATGTGACCGTCATGCCTGCGATCTTCCTCAGCCACGGCGCGCCCCCGCTGGTCGACAGTGAGCGGTGGGTCCGCGAGCTCACGCAGTGGTCGTCCGACCTGCCGCGTCCCACGGCGATCCTCGTCGTCTCGGCCCACTGGGAATCGGCGCCGCTCACCATCGGCGCAATCGAGACCGGAACGCCGCTCGTCTACGACTTCGGCGGATTCCCGCGCCGGTTCTATGAGGTGACCTACGCCTCGCCCGGTGCGCCGGAACTGGCCCGCCAGGTCGCCGCGCTCATGCCGGACAACGAACCGGTCTACCACCAGCCGGATCGCGGCCTCGATCACGGCGCGTACGTGCCGCTGACGGTCATGTATCCGGACGCGGACGTGCCGGTCCTGCAGATCTCGATGCCGACCCTCGACCCGCAACGACTGCTCGAACTCGGGCGGCGTCTGCGCCCGCTGCGCGAGCAGGGTGTGCTGATCGTCGGTTCCGGCTTCACGACGCACGGGCTGCCGTTCCTGCGGGACCCCTCGCCGGAGGCGACGGCCCCGGGCTGGTCGGCCGAGTTCGACGCGTGGGCGGGGGAGCGGTTGGCAGCCGGCGACGTCGACGCCCTGATCGACTTCCGCGCCCAGGCGCCCGGAATGCCGTATGCGCACCCGACGATCGAGCACTTCGCTCCGCTGTTCGTCACCCTGGGTGCATCGAACGACCCGGAGCAGACGCCGCAACAGATCATCGACGGCTTCTGGATGGGCCTGGCGAAGCGGTCGATCCAGGTGGCCTGACGGGCGTCAGGCCCGGCTGCGGACGAGCTCGAGCGCCCGGTCGGCGTGCAGGTTCGGCCGCACCTCGCTCGCGATCACCTCGAGTACCGTGCGGTCGGTGTCGATGACGAACGTGGTCCGCTTGACCGGCGTGATCTTGCCGAGCAGTCCGCGCTTGACGCCGAACCGCTCGGCGACGGTGCCGTCGACGTCGGCGAGCAGCGGGTAACCGAACGACTGCGCGCGGGAGAAGCTCGCCTGCTTGTCGACGGTGTCCCGGCTGATGCCGGCCACGACGGCCCCCGCGGCGGCGAAGTCGGCGGACAGATCCCGGAAGTGGCAGGCCTCGGCGGTGCACACGGGTGTCGATGCGGCCGGGTAGAAGAACAGCACGAGCGGTCCGCCGGCGAGCAGCGACGTCAGCGTCCGACGTGTGCCGTCCTGGTCGGGCAAGTCGAATTCGGGCGCGAGCTCACCGGGCTTCATGTGCGCCGACGCTACCCGCGGGCGCGGGCGGAATCGACGTTCCTGGGATGATGGGTGCATGCGCGGCGAGTCCACCACCATCCCAGCAGCTACCTCGGCAGTTCCCGGCGAGGCGCCCCGGCACGATTCAACCACCACTCGTGAGCAGTTCCGGGCTCTCGCGGCGGAGCATCGTGTGGTTCCCGTCATCCGAAAGGTGTTGGCGGATGCCGAGACTCCGCTGTCGGCCTACACCAAGTTGGCCGGCAGCCGGCCGGGCACCTTCCTGCTCGAGTCGGCGGAGAACGGCCGGTCGTGGTCGCGCTGGTCGTTCATCGGCGCGGGCAGTCCCGCGGCGTTGACCGTGCAGGACGGCGAGGCCGCCTGGTTCGGCAACGTCCCGGTGGGCGCTCCGTCGGGCGGTGACCCACTGGAGGCGCTGGGGCGGACCCTCGAACTGCTGCGCACCGAGCGTCTGCCCGATCTGCCGCCACTGACCGGCGGAATGGTCGGATTCCTCGGCTACGACGCCGTCCGCCGGCTCGAGCGCCTGCCCAGTCATGCCGTCGACGACCTGCAGATTCCCGAGATGGTGATGCTGCTCGCCACCGACCTGGCCGCGGTCGACCACCACGAGGGCGCGATCACCCTCATCGCCAATGCCGTCAACTGGGACGGTTCCGACGAGCGCGTGGACGCCGCGTACGACGACGCCGTCGCGCGACTGGACCGGATGACCGCTGCGCTCGCCGCGCCGGCTCACTCGACGGTCTCGACGTTCGCCCGCCCACAGCCCGACTACCGTCGCCAGCGCACTACCGAGAGCTTCGGTATCGACGTCCGCCGGCTGATCGGTGAGATCGAGGCCGGCGAGGCCTTTCAGGTGGTTCTCTCGCAGCGCTTCGAGATGGATTGCGCTGCAGAGCCGATCGACGTCTACCGGATGCTGCGGGCCTCGAACCCGAGCCCGTACATGTATCTGCTGCAGGTACCCGGCGCGGACGGGAACACCGCGTTCTCGATCGTCGGGTCGAGCCCCGAGGCGCTCGTCACCGTGAGTGAGGGTGTGGCGACCACCCACCCGATCGCGGGCACGCGGTGGCGCGGCGCCACCGAGGAGGACGACATCCTGCTCGAGAAGGACCTGCTCGCGGACGAGAAGGAGAACTCCGAGCATCTGATGCTCGTGGACCTCGGCCGCAACGACCTGGGCCGGGTGTGCGAGCCGGGCACGGTGAAGGTTCACGACTACCGCCACATCGAGCGCTACAGCCACGTGATGCACCTGGTGTCGACCGTGACCGGACGTCTGGCGGAGGGCAAGCACGCGCTGGACGCGGTGACCGCCTGCTTCCCGGCCGGCACGCTGTCGGGTGCGCCCAAGGTTCGGGCGATGGAACTGATCGACGAGCTCGAGCCGACCCGCCGCGGAATCTACGGTGGCATCGTCGGATACCTGGACTTCGCGGGCGATGCGGACACCGCGATCGCGATCCGCACCGCGTTGATCAAGGACGGCACCGCGTACGTCCAGGCGGGCGCCGGCGTGGTGGCCGACTCGGACCCCGTCTACGAGGACACCGAGGCAAGGAACAAGGCGATGGCGGTCCTGAGCGCGATCGCCGCGGCACAGACGTTGCGGTCCTTCGGGGACCGTTCGGAGGTGAACACCGGTGAGTGAGAACGAGTCCGGCGGCCGGAACTCCGGCCGCCGCGCGACCGGGGTGGCGGCGCTGCTGCTCGCGGTGGCAGCGGCGTGCCTGTGGGGCTCGTCGCGGATGACGTGGGTGACGGTGACGTCGTCCGACGGGCTGGGCGAGGATCGCGTGACGAACCTCGACGGCGGCACGTGGGCCGCCGCGACCACACCGCTGGCGCTCGCGCTGGTCGCGGCGATCGCGGCCGCGTTCGCGGTGCGCGGGTGGCTCGTGCGGGTGCTGGGCCTGCTGGTCGCGGTCGTCGCGGTGGTCGCCGCGATTCCCGCGATCGGCCTGCTGACCCGTGGTGCGTCCGACGAGAAGGCTGCGGACATTGCCGGATTCGAGCGGGTCGCCACGCAGGTGACGGCGACCGAGGTCACCGCCCTGCCCGCGGTGCTGGTGCTGGTGGGCTCGGTGGTCGCACTGGCGGCAGCCTTCGCGCTCATCCGGAAACCGGCTGCGACGGGCGGACTCTCGTCCAAGTACGACAGCCCGGCGGCCCGCCGCGACGCTGCCGCCAAGCGCGGCGCCGTCGACAAGACGGACGAGCCGCAGACGCAGCGCATGCTCTGGGATGCGCTCGATGCCGGCGAGGACCCCACCGTCGACGACGGTGACAGGGCTGCCGGTGCTGGTGAGTCAAGCCCTTCGGCGACGGATGTGAGCAAGGACACCGGCCAGTCGGGTACCCGCCGGGAGACC
The DNA here is from genome assembly GCF_052113525.1 of Rhodococcus sp. TAF43. Taxonomy (NCBI): domain Bacteria; kingdom Bacillati; phylum Actinomycetota; class Actinomycetes; order Mycobacteriales; family Nocardiaceae; genus Rhodococcus; species Rhodococcus sp. TAF43. The sequence continues at coordinate 17,029 of NZ_JBFRDL010000050.1, read as the reverse complement.
GAATAACCCCGACCTCTAGGCTGAGTCAAGATCCGATGAGGTACCTCACACATCGGTTGACATGCCGGAAAGGACTCGAGCCACGATGACCGTTCTCGACTCGATTCTCGACGGGGTGCGCGCCGATGTCGCCGCCCGCGAAGCCGTTCTCGACCTGGCCGCCGTCAAGGCTGCCGCTGCCGCAGCGCCTCCCGCGCTGGATGCCGCCGCGGCCCTGCGCGCCCCGGGCATCGGCGTCATCGCGGAGGTGAAGCGCGCTAGCCCGTCGAAGGGTGCACTCGCCGACATCCCGGATCCTGCCGTGCTCGCGTCTGCGTACGAGGCCGGTGGGGCGCGGATGATCAGCGTGCTCACCGAGGAGCGTCGCTTCCATGGTTCGCTCGCGGACCTCGACGCTGTTCGCCGGGCCGTGAACATCCCGATCCTGCGCAAGGACTTCATTGTCGGCCCCTACCAGATCCACGAGGCGCGTGCGCACGGCGCGGACGTCATCCTGCTGATTGTCGCGGCCCTCGAGCAGCATGTGCTCGCGTCGCTGCTCGACCGCACCGAGTCGCTCGGGATGACCGCGCTGGTCGAGGTCCACACCGAGGCCGAGGCGGACCGCGCACTCGAGGCCGGCGCCAGCGTCATCGGCGTCAACGCGCGCAATCTCAAGACCCTCGAGGTCGACATGGACACGTTCGGGCGGATCGCTCCGGGCCTGCCCACGAATGTCGTCAAGATCGCCGAGTCCGGCGTCCGCGGCACCGCCGACCTGCTGGCGTACGCGGGTGCCGGCGCGGACGCGGTCCTCGTCGGCGAAGGTCTGGTGACCAGCGGCGACCCGAGGACCGCTGTTTCCGATCTGGTCACGGCGGGCGCGCACCCGTCGTGCCCCAAGCCGGCTCGCTGAGTCGTCGGCCGCCAGCGGACCCGACCACTCGTTCTCGTCGGGGTTGGGGCAGACTGGGGACGTGAGTTCACGCAATGAGGCCCTCGTCTCCAAGGGCGGGAATCTGCCCCCCGCCAGCGCCGGTCTGACCGAGCGCTCCACCCACGAGCCCGATCCCGGCGGCCACTGGGGTGTGTACGGCGGACGTCATGTCCCCGAGGCGCTGATGGCGGTGATCGAGGAGGTCACCGCCGAGTACGACAAGGCCCGCGGGGACGACTCGTTCCTGGACGAGCTGGATCGGCTGCAGCGCGACTACACCGGTCGCCCGTCCCCGGTCTTCGAGGCCACTCGGCTGCGCGAGTTCGCCGGTGGGGCCCGCATCGTGCTCAAGCGGGAAGATCTGAACCACACCGGATCTCACAAGATCAACAATGTGCTCGGGCAGGTACTGCTTGCCAAGCGCATGGGTAAGACCCGGATCATCGCGGAGACCGGTGCCGGCCAGCACGGTGTGGCGACGGCGACCGCGTGTGCGCTGCTCGGTCTCGAGTGCATCGTCTACATGGGTGCCGTCGACACCGCCCGGCAGGCGCTCAACGTGGCCCGGATGCGTCTGCTCGGCGCCGAGGTCGTGTCGGTCGAGACCGGATCGGCGACGCTGAAGGACGCGATCAACGAGGCGTTGCGCGACTGGGTCACCAACGCTGATCGGACCTACTACTGCTTCGGCACCGCGGCCGGTCCGCACCCCTTCCCGATGATCGTGCGCGACTTCCAGCGCATCGTCGGTCTCGAGGCGCGCGCACAGGTGCAGACGCTGACGGGCAGGCTGCCGGACGCCGTCGTGGCGTGTGTCGGCGGTGGCTCGAACGCGATCGGCATCTTCCATGCGTTCATCGACGATCCGGCGGTCAAGCTGGTCGGCTACGAGGCCGCCGGCGACGGCGTCGAGACCGGTCGGCATGCAGCCACCTTCGCCGGCGGCACCCCGGGCGCCTTCCAGGGCGCGTACTCGTACCTGCTGCAGGACGAGGACGGCCAGACCATCGAGTCGCATTCGATCTCGGCCGGCCTCGACTACCCGGGTGTCGGACCCGAGCACGCCTACCTCAAGGACACCGGTCGGGCGTCGTACGAGCCGATCACCGACGCCGAGGCGATGGACGCGCTGCTGCTGCTCTCGCGACGCGAGGGCATCATCCCGGCGATCGAGTCGGCGCACGCGGTGGCGGGCGCGCTGAAGCTGGGTCGTGAACTGGGCGACGGGGCGATCATCGTCGTGAGCCTGTCCGGCCGCGGCGACAAGGACATGGACACCGCGGCGCAGTGGTTCGGCCTGTTCGACAAGGACACCGCTGCCGACGCCGCCGATTCGAGCAAGGAAGGTACGGCCAAGTGAACCAGCGAGATTCACGCCTGGCGCCCACGTTCGCGAAATGTCGCGAGGAGAACCGCGCCGCGCTCGTCGGCTACCTGCCGGCCGGTTACCCGGACGTCGCCGCGTCGATCGACGTCTACAAGACGATGGTGGACGCCGGCTGCGACATCATCGAGGTCGGCATCGCGTACTCCGATCCGGTGATGGACGGCCCGACCATCCAGTCGGCTGCCGAGACCGCGCTGCGCAACGGAGTGCGCGTGCGTGACGTGTTCACCGTGGTCGAGCAGATTGCGTCGGTGGGCGGCAACGCGGTCGTCATGACGTACTGGAACCCGGTACTCCAGTACGGCGTCGACCGGTTCTCGCGCGACCTCGCGAACGCGGGTGGCCTCGGGTTGATCACCCCGAACCTGATCCCCGAGGAGGCCGGTGAGTGGATGGAGGCCTCCGAGGAGCATCACCTGGACCGGATCTTCCTCGTTGCGCCGTCCTCTACCGAGGAGCGGCTGGCGATGACCCTAGAGGCGAGCAGCGGGTTCATCTACGCGGCGTCGACGATGGGCGTGACCGGTGCGCGTGACGCGGTGTCGTCGATGGCGCCGGAACTCACCGCCCGGATCCGTGCCCACTCGGACATCCCGGTCGGTGTCGGCCTCGGCGTCCGGTCGGGCGCGCAGGCCGCCGAGATCGCGGCGTACGCGGACGCGGTCATCGTCGGATCCGCCATCGTCTCCGCGGTGGAGCAGGGCCTGGGTGCGGTCCGCGCCCTCACCACGGAACTCGCGGAGGGCGTGCGCTCGGCTACCGTGGCCCAGTGACTTCGATGGCGACTTCGACGCAATTTCTCGCGTACATCCCCAGCCCACCGCAGGGGGTGCGGTACGTCGGACCGCTGGCCCTGCGTGCCTACGCGCTCTGCATCATCGTCGGCATCGTCGTGGCGATCGTGTGGGGCGACCGGCGATGGGTGGCGCGCGGCGGTGAGAAGGGCACGGTCCTCGACATCGCCGTCTGGGCGGTGCCGTTCGGTTTGATCGGTGGCCGGCTCTACCACGTCATGACGGACTGGCCGACGTACTTCGGTGCCGGCGGGAACCCCGTCGACGCGCTGAAGATCTGGCAGGGCGGCCTCGGCATCTGGGGTGCCGTGGCCCTCGGCGCCGTCGGTGCGTGGATCGGTTGCCGACGCCGGGGCATCCCGCTGCCGGCGCTGGGCGACGCGATCGCGCCCGGCATAATCCTGGCGCAGGCCATCGGCCGACTCGGCAACTGGTTCAACCAGGAGCTGTACGGCCGCGAGACGACGGTCCCGTGGGGTCTCGAGATCTACGAGCGCACGGATGCCGCGGGACGGGTCGACACGCTCAACGGTGCATCCAACGGCGTCGTGATGCAGGTGGTTCACCCGACGTTCCTCTACGAACTGGTCTGGAACCTGCTGATCGTCGTGCTGCTAGTCGTGGTGGACCGCAGGTTCAAGATCGGTCACGGCCGGCTGTTCGCGCTCTACGTGGCGGGATACTGCGCGGGCCGTTTCTGGATCGAGCTGATGCGGTCGGATCACGCGTCCGAGATCCTGGGCATCCGGGTGAACTCGTTCACGTCGGCCCTCGTGTTCGCAGGCGCCGTCGCCTACTTCGTTCTGGCGAAGAAGGGGCGTGAGAATCCGGAGGATCTGCAACCGCGCAGCAGTCGCACCGACCGAACGGTCGGAGCCGCGGCGCCCGCAGTCGATGAGGACTCCGTCACGAGTCCCGATCACACCGACCGCGACCGCAGCGACAGCGACAGCACCGACAGCGGAAGGGAGAAGAAATGACTGAACCCACCGAGTTCGACGACGGGTTGGTCGAACCCACTTCGCCGCCGGAGTTCGGCGCGCCTTTCGATTACGACGCGACAGCCGACGCCTCCATGACGGAGTCGACGTCGGGCACCTCGGCGGTTCCGCCGTCCGGAAGCGGAGCGGCCGGACCGGGCTGGGACACCTTCTCCGGGGTCGGTAACGGCCCGGGGTGGGGAGCCGGGCCGAGCTATCCGCCCCCGCCCGGCGATCTCGAGCCGACCGAGTCCGACCGGACCTGACGTACTCGAACCACACCGCCCGTGCCGATATCGGCACGGGCGGTGTGGCTTTTTCGGCATCGCTTCGGGTGGCGATGGCGCGGTAAACTGACCCGGCCGGGTGTGGAACTCGGCAACCTTCACGGGTCGACAGCAATGCCGGTGGACCCCGATCAACGCAGTCAGCACCCGTAGTCGGCGACCCCCATGAGGGAGTCGCCCGAGAAGTGCGTGATGCGCGAACAGGTGGTCGCGGTCGGGACGTACGTGGCCGGTGTGGAGGTGTTCGGTGCTGTTTTCTCGGCAACCAGATTCCGGTGGCCTCTACGTTTCCGATCGCGAATCGGATTCGTGCGGCGTCGCGATGGTCGCCGATGTCGAGGGCCGCCGTTCGCACGCGATCATCGCCGACGCGCTGCTCGCCCTCGAGAACCTCGAGCATCGTGGTGCTGCGGGCGCAGAGGTCAACAGCGGCGACGGAGCGGGGATTCTCATCCAGCTGCCCGGCGACTTTCTGCGTGAGCTGTCCGATTTCGAGCTGCCTGCGCCGGCGCCGGACGGATCCTCGACGTTCGCCGCCGGAATCTGCTTCCTCCCCATAGAGGCCGACCTGCGCGCGGCAGCGCGACGTCGGGTGGAGGCGATCGCCGAGCGCGAGGATGTCGAGATCCTCGGTTGGCACGACGTCCGGGTGGACCCGATCGGGGCCGACATCGGCGCGACGGCCCGGTCCTGCATGCCGTACATGACGTATCTCTTCGTGTCCGCGCCGCCGGTGAACGGCGTCCGACCCGCTGGGCTCGAGCTGGATCGGCGGGTGTACGGGCTGCGTAAGCGTGCCGAGTTGGTGACGCCGGAGGTCGAACAGGCCGGGACCGGTGTGTACTTCCCATCGCTGTCGAGTCGGACGATGACGTTCAAGGGCATGCTGACCACGGAGCAGCTCGGGTTGTACTTTTCCGATCTGCGGGACCGCCGCATTGCGAGCGCGATCGCCATCGTGCACAGTCGGTTCTCGACCAACACGTTTCCGTCCTGGCCTCTGGCACACCCGTTCCGGTATGTCGCGCACAATGGGGAGATCAACACCGTGCGCGGGAACCGGAACCGGATGCGTGCGCGGGAGGCGATGCTGCGCAGCAATCGCATCCCGGGTGATCTCGAACGCCTGTACCCGATCTGCACGCCCGAGGCGTCCGATTCGGCGTCGTTCGACGAGGTTCTGGAGCTGCTGCACCTGGGTGGCCGGTCGCTGCCGCACGCGGTGTCGATGATGATCCCGGAGGCGTGGGAGAACCACACCGCGATGGGTGACGACCGTCGCGCCTTCTACCAGTTCCACGCGTCGTTGATGGAGCCGTGGGACGGGCCCGCCTGCATTACGTTCACCGACGGCACCGTCGTCGGCGCCCTGCTCGACCGCAACGGCCTCCGTCCGGGACGGTGGTGGCACACCACCGACGGGCGCGTCGTGCTCGCCAGCGAGAGCGGGGTGCTGCCGATACCCCAGTCGGATGTGATCGCGAAGGGACGACTCGAGCCGGGGGTGATGTTCCTGGTCGACACCGCCGGCGGCCGCATCGTGCCCGACGACGAGATCAAGTCACAGCTCGCGGGCCAGCGGCCCTACCGGGAGTGGCTCCACGCCGGCCTGCTCGAGTTGCGCTCGCTCCCGAGCCGGGGGCGTATCCCGCACGACCACGAGTCGGTCGTGCGGCGACAGCAGGCGTTCGGGTACACAGAGGAAGAGGAACGTGTTCTGCTCGCGCCGATGGCGACGTCGGGCGGAGAACCTCTCGGATCGATGGGCACCGACACTCCGGTAGCGGTGCTCTCGCAGCGTCCGCGGCTGCTGTACGACTACTTCGTCGAGATGTTCGCGCAGGTCACCAACCCGCCGCTGGACGCTATCCGCGAGGAGATCGTCACGTCGCTGCGGCGAGTGATGGGCCCGGAGCAGAACCTCCTCGAGCCGACGGCGGCGTCGTGTCGCCAGCTTGTACTGTCGTGGCCCGTCCTCGACAACGACGAACTCGGCAAGATCATCGACATCAACGCCGACGGCGACTGCCCGGGGTTCGCGGCGACCGTCCTGCGGGCGCTGTACAGCGCCGACAGCGGCGGAGCGGGCATGGCCGAGGCGATCGAGGACCTGCGGGCGGCGGCCAGTGCCGCCATCGCGAACGGTTATCGGACACTGGTGATCTCCGATCGCGACTCCGATCACCTCCGGGCACCGATCCCGTCGCTGCTTGCCGTGTCCGCGGTCCACCACCACCTGGTGCGAACCAAGGAACGCACCAAGGTCGCGCTCGTGGTCGAGACCGGCGACGCCCGGGAGGTACACCACATCGCGTTGCTGATCGGGTTCGGCGCGGCGGCGGTCAACCCCTATCTCGCGATGGAGACGATCGAGGACCTCGTGGCAGAGGGGGAACTGACCGGCGTGGAATCCTCCGTCGCAGTGCGCAACTACCTCACGGCACTCGGCAAGGGCGTCCTGAAGGTGATGTCGAAGATGGGGATCTCTACCGTCGGGTCGTACACCGCCGCACAGGTTTTCGAGGCGATCGGTCTGTCCCACGACGTGGTCGACGAGTACTTCACCGCCACGGTCAGCCGCCTCGGTGGGGTCGGTCTGGACGTGCTCGCGCGGGAGGTGGAGCTGCGGCACCGGCAGGCGTACCCGGAGAGCCCCTCGGCGCAGGTTCACCGCCGGCTCGACGTGGGCGGCATCTACCAGTACCGCCGCGACGGCGAACTGCACCTGTTCACACCGGAGACGGTGTTCCTGCTGCAGCACGCGACCCGAACGGGCCGGGCCGACGTGTTCGAGCGGTACAGCGCGGAGGTGGACCGCCTCTCGGCGGAGGGCGGCACCCTGCGCGGACTGTTCGAGTTCCGTCGTGGACTGCGACCGCCCGTCCCGCTCGACGAGGTCGAACCGGCCGAGGCCATCTTCACCCGCTTCAACACCGGCGCCATGAGCTATGGCTCGATCTCGGCGGAGGCGCACGAGACCATCGCCGTCGCGATGAACCGGATCGGCGGGCGGTCGAATTCCGGGGAGGGCGGCGAGGACGTCGACAGGCTGCACGACCCGCGGCGGCGGAGCGCCGTCAAACAGGTCGCGAGCGGGCGATTCGGCGTGACCAGCGACTACCTCGTCAACGCGACCGACGTCCAGATCAAGATGGCGCAGGGCGCCAAGCCGGGAGAGGGCGGGCAGTTGCCCGCGTACAAGGTGTATCCGTGGATCGCGCGGACCCGGCACTCGACGCCCGGCGTGGGGCTGATCTCGCCGCCGCCACACCACGACATCTACTCGATCGAGGACCTGGCCCAGCTGATCCACGATCTGAAGAACGCGAACGATCAGGCTCGTGTGCACGTCAAGCTGGTCAGCTCCGTCGGGGTCGGCACGGTTGCCGCCGGTGTCAGCAAGGCGCACGCCGACGTCGTACTGATCTCCGGTCACGACGGTGGTACCGGTGCGTCCCCGCTGACGTCGCTCGAACACGCCGGGCTGCCGTGGGAGATCGGGCTCGCCGATGCGCAGCAGACGCTGGTGCTCAACGGATTACGTGACCGGATCACGATGCAGTGCGACGGCGGCCTGCGCACCGCGCGGGACGTCGTCGTGGCGATGCTGCTCGGCGCGGAGGAGTACGGATTCTCCACGGCGCCGCTGATCGCGGCGGGCTGCATCATGATGCGGGTGTGCCACCTCGACACCTGCCCGGTGGGGGTGGCGACGCAGAATCCCGAGTTGCGCAAGCGGTTCACCGGCAAACCCGAATTCGTCGAGGACTTCTTCCGATTCGTGGCCGAGGGCGTGCGCCGGTACCTCGCCGAGTTGGGCTTCCGCAGTGTCGACGAGGCGGTGGGGCATCCGGAGATCCTCGAGACCGCGGTCGGGGTGGCGCACTGGAAGAGCCGGGGACTGGACCTGAGCCCGATCTTCGCCACGACCGAGTCGCTGCCCGGTGTCGGCATTCCCCAACGGCGGTGCATGCGTGCGCAGGACCACGGACTCGACCTCGCGCTGGACCGCACGCTCATCCAGTTGGCCGAGGGTGCCCTCGAGGATGCGCTACCGGTGCGGTTGGAGCTGCCGGTTCGCAACGTCAACCGGACGGTCGGGACGCTTCTGGGGTCGGAGGTCACCCGACGCTACGGTGCTGCCGGTCTGCCCGACGACACCATCCGGGTCCAGTTGGAGGGATCCGCCGGTCAATCGTTGGGTGCGTTCCTGCCGCCGGGAATCACGATCGACCTCGTCGGCGACGCCAACGACTATGTCGGCAAGGGGCTCTCGGGTGGTCGCGTCGTGATTCGGCCCGCGGACGACGTGCTGTTCCTGCCGGAGACCCAGGTGATCGCGGGCAACACGCTCCTCTACGGGGCGACGGCGGGTGAGGCGTACCTGCGGGGGCGGGTGGGCGAGCGGTTCTGTGTGCGGAACTCGGGTGCGGTGGCGGTCGCCGAGGGTGTCGGCGATCACGCGTGCGAGTACATGACCGGGGGCCGGGTCGTGGTGCTCGGGCCGATCGGCCGGAACCTCGCCGCGGGCATGTCGGGCGGGATCGCCTTCGTCCTGGACGCTGATCTGTCGAAGATCAACCCGGCAATGGTGACGTTGCAGGCGCCGAACGGTGACGATCTCCAATGGCTGCGGGTGGTGGTGGAGCAGCATCTGCGGTGGACGGGTTCCGCGGTGGCGGCGTCGGTGCTGGCGGACTGGCCACGGCGGTCGGCGCTGTTCACCAAGGTGATGCCCGTCGACTACCAGCGGGTGCTCGAGGCGACCCGGATGGCGCGGGCCGAGGGGCTGGACGTCGATACCGCGATCATGGAGGCGGCACGTGGCTGATCCACAGGGTTTCCTACACGTCACCAAGCAGGAGGCGCGCAAGCGTCCGGTGGAAGAACGTGTCCACGACTGGCGCGAGGTGTACGAGTCGCAGTCGGCCGAGGAGCGTGCCCGGGAGGTGTCCGAGCAGGCCAGTCGGTGCATGGACTGCGGGATCCCGTTCTGTCACTCCGGGAGTGCCGGGTGCCCCCTGGGGAACTTGATTCCCGAGTGGAACGACCTGGTTCGCCGAGGTCGCTGGGGTGCGGCGGCAGACCGGTTGCACGCGACCAACAACTTCCMGGAGTTCACCGGACGGGTGTGCCCGGCACCCTGCGAGGCCGCGTGCGTCCTCTCGCTCGCCGACACCCACACCACCGGCAGCGTCACGATCAAGCGGATCGAGCAGGCCATTGCCGACGCCGCCTGGGAGAAGGGTGCGGTGGGGCCGGTCCTGTCGGCCATCGGTACCGGCCGACATATCGCCGTCGTCGGTTCGGGCCCCGCGGGACTTGCTGCTGCGCAACAACTAACTCGTGTCGGGCACGAGGTGACCGTGTACGAGCGCGACGACCGACTCGGCGGGCTGCTGCGGTACGGGATACCCGAGTTCAAGCTCGAGAAGGCGATGGTGGACCAGAGGCTGACCCAGATGAGAGTGGAGGGAACGCATTTCGTCACCGAGGTCGAGGTGGGTATCGACTTGCCGGTGTCCGCGCTGCGGGAACGGTACGAGGCGGTCGTGCTCGCGACGGGCGCACTGCAGGCGCGCGACAACCGCGACGTCGTGGGCCGGGAGCTGGACGGCGTGCACCTGGCGATGGAGTATCTCGTCGCCTCCAACCATGAGTGCGAGGGTGACGGGCCGACGCCGATCAGCGCGCGTGGCAAGCACGTGGTGATCATCGGTGGTGGTGACACCGGAGCCGACTGCCTCGGGACCGCGCACCGGCAGGGCGCGCTGTCGGTCACCCAGCTCGACTATCACCCGGCCCTACCGACCGAACGGGACGAATCCTCCACGCCGTGGCCGGCATGGCCGATGGTGCTGCGCACGTCCCCGGCGCACGCGGAAGGCGGTGTGCGCCGGTACGAGGTCGCGGTTCAGCGATTCCTCGGTGACGCCGACGGGCGCGTGCGGTCGATGATCCTGGCGGAGGTACGGCTGGGGCGCGACGAATCGGGGCAGAGGGTGATTCGTCCGGTCGGTGAGGTGATCGAACTTCCTTGCGACCTAGCGCTTTTCGCGATCGGCTTCGAGGGTGCCGAACACGGCCCGTTGCTCGACGATCTCGACCTCGGTACCAACCGGCGGGGTTCGCTCTCGTGTGGATCCGATTGGCAGACCGCGACGCCCGGTGTGTTCGTGTGCGGCGACGCGCACCGGGGGGCCTCGCTGGTGGTGTGGGCCATCGCGGAGGGGCGGTCCGCAGCACGGGGCGTCGACGCCTATCTGACCGGGAGTTCGGAGCTGCCCGCTCCCGTGCATCCGACTGCGCTCCCGCTGACCGTCGTCTGACGCTCATCTGGACGTCACGGGGCGTTCTCCTGCCGAATAGAGTTCGTTCCTCGCATTGACTAGGCTTTGCTCGTGACCCGACGCACGAAGATTGTCTGCACACTTGGCCCTGCGACTGCTACCGGCGACCGCGTACGTGAACTCGTCGAGAGCGGGATGGACGTAGCGCGACTGAACTTCAGCCACGGCGAACATTCCGATCATGAGGACAACTACCGACGGGTGCGTGAGGCGTCCGAAGCAACGGGACGCGCGGTCGGCATCCTCGCCGACCTGCAGGGACCGAAGATCCGCCTCGGCCGGTTCGTCGAGGGCAAGACGTACTGGGCGACCGGGGAACAGATCCGGATCACGGTCGAGGACTGCGAGGGCACGCACGACCGTGTCTCGACGACGTACAAGCAGCTCGCGCAGGACGCGCAGCCCGGAGACCGGTTACTCGTCGACGACGGCAAGGTCGGCCTGGTGGTCGAGGCCGTCGAGGTCGACGACGTCGTCTGCCGTGTCACCGAGGGCGGCCCGGTCAGCAACAACAAGGGCGTGTCGCTGCCCGGCATGAACGTGTCGGTGCCGGCAATGTCCGAGAAGGACATCGAGGATCTCGAGTTCGCGCTGTCGCTGGGCGTCGACTTCATCGCGCTGTCGTTCGTGCGCTCGCCGGCCGATGTCGAGCTGGTACACGCCGTGATGGATCGGGTCGGCCGCCGCGTCCCGGTCATCGCGAAGCTCGAGAAGCCCGAGGCGATCGAGAACCTCGAGGCCGTCGTGCTGGCGTTCGATGCCGTCATGGTTGCCCGCGGCGACCTGGGCGTCGAACTGCCGCTCGAGCAGGTTCCGCTGGTGCAGAAGCGCGCCATCCAGATCGCGCGTGAGAACGCGAAGCCGGTGATCGTCGCCACACAGATGCTCGAATCCATGATCGAGAACTCGCGGCCCACTCGCGCCGAGGCGTCGGATGTCGCGAATGCGGTGCTCGACGGCGCGGACGCGGTGATGCTCTCGGGCGAGACGTCGGTCGGCAAGTACGTGATGGAGACGGTGCAGACGATGGCCCGGATCCTCGAGGCCGTCGAGACCGATCCGGCGCGCGTCCCGCCGCTCACGCATGTGCCCCGCACCAAGCGCGGTGTCATCTCCTACGGTGCCCGTGACATCGGTGAGCGTCTCGATGCGAAGGCGCTGGTGGCGTTCACGCAGTCCGGTGACACGGTCCGCCGGTTGGCGCGCCTGCACTCGCCGCTTCCGCTGCTGGCGTTCACACCGCTCGAAGCGGTGCGCCGCCAGTTGGCGCTGTCGTGGGGCACCGAGACGTTCATCGTCGAGGCGGTCGCCTCGACCGATCAGATGTTCACGCAGGTCGACCACGCGCTGCTCTCACTCGGTCGCTACAACAAGGGTGACCTCGTGGTCATCGTCGCCGGCTCGCCGCCCGGCACAGTAGGCTCGACCAACCTGATCCACGTGCACCGGATCGGGGAGGAAGACCACTAGAAGGGGGCAATGCGGGTGACCGACGCGGGGGCAGGGGTACGTCCGACGAGATCGGCCGATCTGGAGACGCTGTTGGCGTTGCTGGATCTCGAGCAGATCGGCGAGGACACCTACCTCGGTCGGCATCCCGCGCAGGTCGGCAGCCGCACGTTCGGTGGCCAGTTGGTGTCGCAGGCGTTGGTCGCGGCTGGGCGGACGGTCGAGGGAGACCGTCCGATCCACGCGATCAACGCCCACTTCATCCGCGGTGGTGACGTCAAGGCGCCGATCGAGTACCGCGTCGACCGACATCGCGACGGGAGGGCGTTCGCGAACCGTCAGGTCACCGCGTACCAGGACGGCAACGTGCTGTTCTCGATGTTCGCCGCGTTCCAGGACTGGGGCAAGGGCCTCGAGCACAGCGTCGACATCCCCGACGTCGCCGGTCCGGAGTCCCTGCCGTCGATCGGGGAACACCTCGTCGGGTACGAGGACCGGCTTCGGATGTTCGTCGATGCGCTCAAGCCGATGGAGATGCGCTACGCCAACGACCCGACGTGGGTGCTCAAGGGCACCGGCGAGCGACTCAACCACAACCGGGTGTGGATGCGGGCCGACGGGGAGTTGCCTGACGAGTCGTGGGCGCACACCGCGGCGCTGGCGTACTCGTCGGACACCACGGTGCTGGACTCGATTCTCACCACCCACGGACTGTCGTGGGGTCTGGACCGCATCGTCGCCGCGACGGTCAACCATTCGATCTGGTTCCATCGCCCGTTCCGCTTCGACCAGTGGGCGCTGTATGCGACCGAATCGCCGGTTGCGGCCGGTTCGCGAGGTCTGGCGACCGGTCGGTTCTTCGCGAGCGACGGGCAGTTGATTGCAACTGTCGTGCAGGAAGGCGTCATTCGGCACTTTCCGGCCCGGCGCTGAGCCGGTTCGGTCATGAGCCTCCTCGGTCATCGCGGGGGCGGATAGAATTCTGGTTCTCGATTCACGGCACGCCATCCCTGATGGGGGAGCCTCATGCGAAACGAATCGATCGACTGGAACAACGAAGTCGTGGCCAGTTTGCTGTGGACCTCGAAGGCGTTCGCTATCGGCCTGGTCTGCTTCGTGGTGATCGGCGCCTTGCTCGCGCGGCACACCAGGTGGGGTCGGCAATTCTGGCGAATCACCGGAGGCTACTTCTCGACTCGGGACAGCTGGCGACCGTGGTCGCTGATCGTGGCGTTGCTGTTCCTGACGATCCTGGGAGTCCGGGTGATGGTGTTGCTCTCGTACCAGAGCAACGAGATGTACACCTCGCTGCAGTTGATTGCGCAGGGTCTCGAGGCCGGCGATGCGGCCATGCTCGACGGCGCGAAATCGATGTTCTGGCGATCGATCGTGGTGTTCACGGTGCTCGCAACCGTGCACGTCGTGCGGACGCTGCTGGCCCAGTACGTGGGGCAGGCACTCGAGATCCTGTGGCGCACCTGGCTCACCGATCGGGTCACCACCGACTGGCTGGGCGGCCGCGCCTACTACCGCGGCAGGTTCATCGACAAATCCATCGACAATCCGGACCAGCGGATCGAGGCCGACATCACCGAGGTGGCGAACACCACGCAGACCCTGTCGATGGGGCTGGTCAGTTCGGTGGTGACGGTGGTGTCCTTCACCGGGATCCTGTGGGACCTGTCCGGTCCGATGGAGATCCTCGGGGTCGAGATTCCCCGGGCCATGGTCGTGCTCGTCTACGTATACATCCTGACCGCCACCGTGATCGCCTTCTGGATCGGCCGGCCGTTGATCGCGCTGAGCTTCCTGAAGGAGCGGTTGACGGCGAACTTCCGTTACGCCCTGGTGCGTCTGCGCGACAGCGCCGAGAACGTCGCCTTCTACCGCGGAGAGGGCGTAGAGAAGCGCGGACTGCTCGGCAGGTTTGCCGGGGTGATCGTCAACGCGTGGCAGATCGTTTTCCGGACACTGAAATTCAACGGGTTCAACCTGGGCGTCAGCCAGGTCTCGGTCGTGTTCCCGATCGTCATCCAGGCGCCGCGGTTCTTCGCCGGCACCATCACCCTCGGCGATATCACCCAGAGCACACAGGCGTTCGGCCAGGTGTCGGACGCCCTGTCGTTCTTCCGTCAGTCGTACGACGTGTTCGCCGGCTATCGGGCGAGCCTGATCCGGCTCAACGGACTGCTCGACGCCGACGAGAAGTCCCGGCAACTCCCGGCCATTCGCACGGAGGGACACGACGGTTCGGTGGAACTGGACCAGGTGTCGGTCCGCACACCCGACGGACGACTGTTGATCGACGACCTGGACGTGCACCTCGAACCGGGCGAGGCGTTGCTCGTGAAGGGGCCGTCGGGCAGCGGCAAGACGACGCTGCTGCGTGCCCTCGCCGAGATGTGGCCGTTCGTCGACGGCCGGGTGCGCCGCCCGATCGGACAGGGAGCGCTGTTCCTGTCCCAGTTGCCGTATCTCCCGCTCGGGGACCTGCGCAGTGCCGTCGCCTATCCGGCGACTCCGGACGACCTGGGCGACGCGCGGATCGTCGAGGCCCTGCAGTCCGTCCAACTCGGCAACCTCGTCGGCCGTCTGGACGAGGAGGCGGACTGGGCGAAGATCCTGTCACCCGGCGAGCAACAGCGCATCGCCTTCGCCCGAATCGTGTTGATCCGCCCGCAGGCCGCGTTCCTCGACGAGGCGACGTCGGCGGTCGACGAGGGCCTCGAGTTCGCGCTGTACCACCTGATCCGGGAGCGGGTGCCGGACTGCATGCTCGTCAGCGTCAGCCACCGCAGCACCGTCGACCAGCACCACACCCGCCAGCTGGAACTGCTCGGCGACGGTCCCTGGCGCTTGTCGGCGGTGACGGTGAACTGACCCGATCGGTCGACGCTGACCTGGCTGTTGCGGCGGTGAACGGCCGAGGGCAGTGCGGTGACGACTCCCGGCGGGTGATACGGTCCGATCGTGCTTATCGAGGTCGACAGACTCTAGCCGCCGAACCATCGGCGGCCAACTTTGTGTGCGCTGCGCATCTACGCGCACGAGTCGGCCATTCTTCGTGCCGGACCATCTGGTGTCGGTCCTCGGCCTGTGGTTCGGATCCGCGATCGCCCGCTCCGCCCGTTCGGTGTGCCCAAGACGCGCACCGAGCCGACGGGTTCCGCGGCGCTCACCACCAGAGTCAGTCAGCCGCGCGGTGATACCTGCTCGGTCGTGTTCGTCCGCCTCGGGTCTGTGGAGTAGACGCAGATCCGGCGGGCCGCCGCGCCGATCGGATTGCCTTGCATACAAGGAGACAGAACATGTCAACGTCCGTCAAACCCGCGATCACCTTTCGGGACCTCACGTTCGAGTGGCCTGACGGAACAGTCGCGCTCGCAGGACTCTTCGGCACCATCGGTTCCGGTCGCACCGGACTGGTCGGCGACAACGGAGCAGGGAAGTCGACACTGCTGAAGCTGATCGCCGGAGTGCTCACACCCACGTCGGGACAGATCACGACGTCGGGCGATGTCGGCTATCTGCCGCAAACCCTGACGCTCGACCGGCAGACGCGACTGGCCGCGCTCCTCGGAATCGCCGACAAGCTGGCGGCGCTCCGTGCGATCGAGGCCGGGGAGGTCGACGATGTTCACTTCGAGGCGATCGGCGACGACTGGGACATCGAGACCCGCGCCGCTGAGGCGCTCGGTGAGATCGGCTTCTCCGCCGCTGATCTCGACCGACGAGTCGGACAGATATCCGGTGGCGAGGCCATGCTCGTCGCAATCACCGGGCTGCGCCTTCGGCACACACCGATCACGTTGCTCGATGAGCCCACCAACAACCTCGACATGTCGACTCGCGTAAAACTCGCAGAGCTGGTCGACACCTGGCCGGGAGCGCTCGTCGTCGTCAGCCACGACGTGAACCTGTTGGAACGTATGGACGACACCGCCGAACTCCACGCCGGTCGGGTAGGCGTCTTCGGCGGGCCCTACAGCGCGTGGCGCGAGCATCTCGGCCGCGAGCAGGCAGCGGCGGTTCAGGCAGCCCGATCGGCGGAACAAGCACTCAAAGTCGAGAAGCGGCAACGCGTCGAGGCCGAGACGAAGCTGGCGCGCCGGGAGCGGACCGCTCGGACAACCCAGCAGAGCGGGGGCATCCCGAAGATCCTGGCGGGAAATCGCGCGAGCAAGGCACAAGCATCGGCCGGTGCCATGCGCACCGGGCTCGACGCGAAAGTGCAGGCCGCCAAGGCGGCAGTCGATGCGGCCGCCGCACGCGTTCGGGCCGACGAACATATTCATCTGGGACTG
Organism: Rhodococcus sp. TAF43; assembly: GCF_052113525.1. NCBI lineage: Bacteria > Bacillati > Actinomycetota > Actinomycetes > Mycobacteriales > Nocardiaceae > Rhodococcus > Rhodococcus sp. TAF43. Next base: position 562 of record NZ_JBFRDL010000050.1, on the reverse strand, counting down.
CCGGATCCCGACGTTCCGCGCAGCCGGCGGATCGCCGAACTTCGCGGAACGAATCGTACTGTCCAGGTGCAGGGCCCGGAACGGCTCGCGGTCACCGGACCCAACGGTGTCGGCAAGACGACCCTGATCGAGGGGCTGGTCTACGGACGGCCAGCGGCACCGGGTCGTCCGAGCGGGACCTTGTTCACTGACCGAGTGGGGTACCTCCCACAACGTCTCGACGGGCTCGACGACGAGGCCGGCGCCCTCGACAACGTCCGTGCGGCGGCGCCGACCATGTCGTCGGGTGCTATCCGTAATCAACTGGCCCGCTTGCTTCTTCGAGGTGACAGCGTGGACCGCCCAGTATCCACCCTTTCGGGTGGAGAGCGCTTCCGTGTGTCGCTCGCGAAGCTTCTCCTGGCAGATCCGCCGGCGCAGATTCTGGTCCTCGACGAGCCGACCAACAACCTCGACATCCGCAGCGTCGACCAACTGGTCGATGCGCTGCGCGACTATCGGGGTGCCGTTCTGGTGGTCAGTCACGACACCGCGTTCCTCGAGCGTCTCGAACTCGACAGGG
>NZ_JBFRDL010000049.1:0-35900 GCF_052113525.1 Rhodococcus sp. TAF43 | reverse complement strand
GGTCATCGATTGTGCGCCACTCGTGGGGTTCGTAGCGTCGGAGCCGTGAGTATTGCGGTTCTTCTTCTCTTCGGGTGCATCACCGGAATCACCACCGTCGCCTTCGGTTTCGGGGTCGGATTCGTCACGGTTCCGGTCGTGTACTGGTTCGTCGGACGGTCGGCGACGGCGCCCGCGGATACGGCGATGCATGTTGCCGTCGCGACCTCGGCGGCGGTGATGGTGGTCAACGCGACGATCGCGACCTACACATATCGCCGGAACGGCGGACGCCGACTGGCGGGAACGGCGACGCTGCTTCCCGCCCTGGCGATCGGTGGACTGCTCGGCGCACTTCTGGCGACGCGCGTCGACGGGGCGGTCGTTCACGCGTTCTTCGTGGTCTACCTCGTCGCCACCGTCGTCGACGTGTCTGTCAGGCGCGGCTTCCTCGCCGCGCCGGCGACATACCGGCGGTCGCCGGGCGGCGCCGCGACCACGATCGGCGGAGTCGTGGTCGGATCCGTCGCGAGCTTTCTGGGAGTCGGTGGCAGCGTGATGACCGTGCCGATCCTGCGCCGACGAGGGATGTCGATGATCGACGCGACAGGCCTGGCCAACCTGCTGACGCTGCCGGTCGCACTGGCCGCGTCGGTGATCTACGCAACCACCGGCCCCGCAGCCGTCGCGTCGGCGACGGGGCTGCGAGTGGGGCTCGTGGATGTGGCCGCAGCAGGGGCGCTGCTGGCGGGTGCCCTACCGGCCATCGCGATCGTCCGACGGTCGATCGGGCGGATTCCGGACCGGGTCCACGCGGTCGGATACATCGGGCTCCTCGTCCTGGTCGCGGCGCTGATGACGGCTCTCCGATGAGTTTGCCCTGCACAAGCGGTCTGAATATATGAGTATTGGGTGGCCCGTATTCGTCAGGCTGTCGAAAGGGACCATGTCATGCAGAAGATCACTCCGTGCCTGTGGTTCGACACCGAAGGGGAGGCGGCCGCGCAGTTCTACACCTCGGTGTTCAAGAACTCGAAGATCCGGAACATCTCCCGTTACGGCCCCGACATGCACCGACCGGAGGGCCTCGCGCTCACGATCGAGTTCGAATTGGACGGGCAGAACTTCACGATCCTCAACGGGGGGCCCGAGTTCACCTTCGACGAGGCGATCTCGTTCCAGGTGAGCTGCGCCGACCAGTCCGAGGTCGACGCATACTGGACCCAGCTCACGGCCGCTGGTGGGCAGGAGAGCCAGTGCGGTTGGCTCAAGGATCGGTTCGGGGTGTCGTGGCAGATCATTCCTGCCGCCCTGGGTTCGTACATCGGGGGCCCGGACTCCGAGGGGGCGCAGCGGGCCACGCAGGCGATGCTGGGGATGCGCAAACTCGACATCGGTGTCATCCGCGCGGCCTACGAGGGATCCTGACGGTTTGGCCCACACCTGACCGGTGCGGTTCGCTGTCCCCATGGGATTCAGCCGCGCCGAACTCGAGTCGTTCCGGGACAAGGAGGTCCCGGACCTGATCGGTCCGGGGTGTCGCCTGCTGTTCGTGGGCATCAACCCGGGGCTGTGGACGGCCGCCACCGGGGCGCATTTCGCGCGCCCGGGCAACCGCTTCTATCCGGCGCTGCTGCGGGGCGGGCTCGTCGACCGGCCGATCGATCCCACCGCCGGCATGTCCGACGCCGACCGCGACCTGCTCGTCCGGCGCGGCGTCGGCATCACGAATCTTGTTGCGCGCGCGACGGCCCGGGCCGACGAGCTCACCGCGGCGGAGTTGCGGGCGGGCGGACAGCGGCTACGCGACGTGGTGGCGACGGTGCGCCCGCGGGTGGTCGCGGTCGCCGGGATCACCGCCTACCGAGCCGCGTTCGGCGCGCGGGCGGCGCAGAAGGGCCGGCAGCCCGACGGCTTCGAGGGTGCCGAGTTGTGGGTGGTGCCGAACCCGAGCGGGCTCAACGCGCACGACACCGTCGACTCCCTTGCACACGCGTATCGCGCCGCGGCCGTCGAGGCAGGGGTGATCGTGGACTGACGTTTTCCGGTGGAGACCGGTCTCGTGCCGTCCTCGCGAATCGGGACACAGTGGGGGCGCCGTCGAGGCACACTCGGAGGATGGCGGAGATCCGGCGCGGACGGTGGCATCGGCTGTGGACCAACGGTCTGATGGTGCTGATCGCGTTGGCGTTCGGGCTGGTGGGAGCCCCCCGCGCGGGCGCGGCGGTCGATTCGGTGATCTTCGCCGGCACCTCGAACCAGGTCATCACGGTCTTCGCCCCGACACCGGAGGCAACAGTCGCGGAACTCACGGCATGGGAGCGGGGCGCCGACGGCGTCTGGCACGCGGTTGCCGGGCCGGTGGTCGCGCAGGTCGGCGCGGAAGGGATCGGGGCGGCGAGCGAATTCTCGGTCCGCACCCCGGCCGGGGTGTTCCCGCTGACCGGGGCCTTCGGCCGGCTTCCCGATCCGGGCACCGCGATGCCGTACTTCCGCACCGATGTGCAGGACTGGTGGGATTCGAACCCCGCCTCACCCGGTTACAACACACACGTGCGGCAGTCGGTCAGCCCGGGCGCCGCCAGCGAGAACCTGTACGCCGCCGGTGCGGCGTACGACTACGCTGCGGTGATCGGATACAACTCCGCGCGCACGCCCGGCGCAGGATCGGCAATCTTCCTGCACGTCACCGACGGCGCTCCGACGGCTGGTTGCGTTGCGATCGACCGTGATTCGCTGGCGTCGATTCTCGGCCGACTCGACCCCGCACGGCACCCGTTGATCGCCATCGGCGTGGGGGAGGCGCCGCGGCCGTGACCGGCGAGGGTTCGGCCCTGCCACTGTTCGCCACCGAACCGACCGCGGCGGTGATCCTCGCATTCGCGTTCGTCGCGTTGCTGTACTCCGAGTACCGGATCGGGCGAACTCATGCCGGCGGTGGCTCACACCGTGACGGATGGACCGGTCCCGCTGTCGGGCTCGGCCTGATGGTCTCGTATGTCGGTGGGGCGGCGGTGAGCGTGCTGGTGTCGACGACGGTGATCACGACGGGCGCGTGGTGGTACTTCTGGATCGGCCTGCTGGTGGCCGCGGCCGGGCAGGGACTGCGGCTGCGGGCGGTCCACGAACTCGGGGCGTCGTTCACATTCCAGGTGCAGACCGCACCGGGGCAGTCGGTGATCGACACCGGTCTCTACCGGCGGATCCGGCATCCGTCGTACACCGGTGCACTGGTGTGCGCGTTGGGATTCACGGTCGCCTATACGAACTGGCTCGCACCGCTGACGGTGCTCGCCCTGGCCGCCGCGTACGTGGTCCGGATTCCACACGAGGAGCGGGTGCTCGTCGACGGGCTGGGGGAGCCGTACCGCCAGTACATGCGCCGGACCAAGCGGCTGGTTCCGTACGTGCTGTAGCCGCGGGACGCCGAAGGCCCGGCGGAGCGAATGCTCCACCGGGCCTTCGGTGTTCGACGCGCAGGCTCAGATGCCGGGGCGCTTGCCGATCGTGAGGGTGACCTCGCCGGTGTGGGCGAAGAAGTCGTTGCCCTTGTCGTCGACGACGATGAACGCCGGGAAGTCCTCGACATCGATCTTCCAGACCGCCTCCATGCCGAGCTCTTCGTACTCGACGATCTCGACGTTCTTGATGCAGTCCAGCGCCAGACGCGCCGCCGGGCCGCCGATGGAGCCGAGGTAGAAGCCGCCGTGCGTGTTGCACGCGTCGGTGACCTGCTTGGACCGATTTCCCTTGGCCAGCATGATCATCGATCCGCCCGCCGCCTGGAACTGCTCGACGTACGAGTCCATGCGGCCGGCCGTGGTGGGGCCGAAGGAACCCGATGCCATGCCCTCGGGGGTCTTGGCCGGACCGGCGTAGTACACCGGGTGGTCCTTGAGGTACTGCGGCATCTCCTCGCCGGCGTCCAGGCGCTCCTTGATCTTCGCGTGCGCGATGTCGCGCGCGACGACCAGCGGGCCGGTCAGTGACAGCCGGGTCTTGACCGGGTGCTTGGACAGCTCGGCCAGGATCTCCGGCATCGGGCGGGTGAGGTCGATCTTGACCGCGGCGCCCTTGCCGGTGCCCGAGATGCCGTCRGTCTCGGCGTCGAGCTGGGTGTCGGTGACCTCGGGCAGGAACTGGCCGGGGTTGAACTCGAGCTGCTCGAGGAAGACGCCCTCGGGGGTGATCTTCGCCTTGGCCTGGCGGTCGGCCGAGCACGAGACGGCGATCGCGACGGGCAGCGAGGCGCCGTGGCGGGGCAGGCGGATGACGCGGACGTCGTGGCAGAAGTACTTGCCACCGAACTGCGCGCCGATGCCGATCTTCTGGGTGAGCTCGAAGACCTGCTTCTCGAGCTCGTGGTCACGGAAGCCGCGGCCGGTGATCGCGCCCTCGGTCGGCAGCTCGTCGAGGTAGTGCGCCGACGCATACTTGGCCGTCTTGAGCGCGAACTCGGCGGACGTGCCGCCGACGACGATCGCGAGGTGGTACGGCGGGCAGGCCGCCGTGCCGAGCGAACGGATCTTGGCCTCGAGGAACTGCATCATCGAGTCCGGGTTCAGGATGGCCTTGGTCTCCTGGTACAGGTACGACTTGTTGGCCGATCCGCCGCCCTTGGCCATGAAGAGGAACTTGTAGGAGTTCTCGTGRCCCTTCGCGGTGTCCGCGTACAGCTCGATCTGCGCGGGCAGGTTGTTGCCCGTGTTCTTCTCGTCCCACATCGTGATGGGGGCGTTCTGCGAGTAGCGCAGGTTCAGCCGGGTGTACGCGTCGTACACGCCGCGCGCGATCGACTCCTCGTCGTCGCCCGGGGTGAGCACGTGCTGGCCGCGCTTGCCCATGACGATCGCGGTGCCGGTGTCCTGACACATCGGCAGCACGCCGGCCGCCGCGATGTTGGCGTTCTTCAGCAGATCCAGCGCCACGAACTTGTCGTTGTTCGACGCCTCGGGATCGTCGAGGATGCTCGCGACCTGCTTGAGGTGATCGGTGCGCAGGTAGTGCGAGATGTCGTGCAGAGCCGTCTCGGTGAGGAGCCGCATGGCCTCGGGCTCGACCTTCAGGAAGGTGCGGCCGTCCGGTCCTTCGACGGTGGACACCCCCTCGGTGGTGAGCAGCCGGTACTCGGTGGGGTCTTCACCGATCGGCAGCAGGTCCTCGTAGAGGAATTCGGCCATCATCTCTCCTGAACACGGGGGTGCGAAGTTCGACGTTCAGGCTAGCCGCGTGGCGCGAGCGGCCCGAATCGGGGCGTCCGGTGCGCGCATATCATCGAGGTGTGCCGAACATCGTGTGTTCGAGGTCACCGCAGTGGACCCGCAGATTTCCGTAGGCTTGTATAAATAACAACCGGATAACGATCTGCAGCGCGTCGTCTCGTGACGAGCCGCAGGGGTTGGGGGCAGCACCGCATATGACTGTCGAAACTGTGGGCGTGGGCCATTCCGTGAATTCCGGCCTCGGCCACGCGTCGGGACTGCATCGGATCCGAGCAGCGCACGCCTGGCTCGACGTGGCCGTCGTCGTCGCGGTGCTCGTATCGACCAATCTCATCGCGCACTTCACCACGCCGTGGGCGAGTATCGCGACCGTGCCGATCTCCGCGGTGATCCTGGTTGCCCTCACTCGCCGCCGTGGCCTGGGCTGGGCCGAACTGGGGCTCTCGCCCCGGCACTGGCGCAAGGGTTCGCTGTACGCGCTCGCGTCCGTCGGGCTGGTGCTCGCGGTGGTCGGGATCGGGATCGCGCTGCCCCTCACCCGCCAGTTCTTCATGGCCGACCGCTACGCCACCATTTCCGGTGCCCTGATCGCGTCGATGATCGTGATCCCGCTGCAGACGGTCATCCCGGAGGAACTCGCGTTCCGCGGTGTGTTGCAGGGGACGCTGTCCCGGGTCTCCGGCGCCCGCGGCGTCTTCGCGGCCGGTTCGCTCATGTTCGGCCTGTGGCACATTGCGTCGTCGCTGGGGCTGACCACCAGCAATCGTGGTCTCACCGGGATCCTGGGTGGCGGGTTCGTCGGCCAGGTCCTCGGTATCGCGGGTGCGGTCGCCGCGACCGCCGCGGCCGGCTTCGTCTTCACGTGGTTGCGCCGCCGCAGCGGCAGCCTGCTGGCCCCGATCGCGCTGCACTGGTCGCTCAACGGCATCGGTGCCCTCGCCGCGGCCCTGGTCTGGCACGTCTCCCTGGGCTAGGCCTTCTCGGTGACGCCCGCGAGCGTGACGCCTCGGAACTCCGAGAGCGCCGCCGCCTGCTCGTCCAGCGAGCGGCGATCGGATTTCGACAGCTTCTCCCACGGCGTCACCTCGATCGAGAGCTTCTTGCCCGATGTCCGCGGCCGCCACAGTCCGACGATCTCGCCGCCGATCGCGATCGCGCCGGGACGCCCGAGCGTGGGCCACAGCGCCTTGCGGCGCGCCTCGTCGGAGACGAGGAGTTCGCGATCCTTCAGCTGCAGATAGGGGTCGAACGGGCCGAGCAGGCGCGCGGATCGATCCGGTGGCGCGGCACCCAGCCCGTCGCGGTCGGAGGCGAGCATCGAGCGCGGCGCGCCCCCGACGACCACGTTCACCGTGTCGTCGGGCCAGTGCGCCTTGACGTCCTTGACCGGGGCGTCGATGTAGGCGGCGACGGCCTTCGGGTCGGCGGGGCCGAAGAAACGCAGGTAGCCGCGGATCACGTCGAACCGCGGATCCCCGTCGGCACCGGTGCGGGTGTACGGCTTCGATCCCCATCCGGGGATGCGTTCGAGAACCGGCGGCGAGGTGTTCGGGCGTAACTCGAGCCCGGCCTGCAGGGCCGCGAGCCGGAACGGCATCTCGTACATGTGGGTGGCGTTGCACGGCCGGCAGAACCGCAGGTACGGCTCGCTCATCCGGGCGGTCAGTGCCGCCGACATCTCGCCCTTGACGGTGGGGGCGTCGACGATCTCCCGCATCGCACCCGCGACCTCCCGCAGCGCGTCGAGCGTCCCGATCCCGGCCGCCTTCAGCGGACGGTTGGCGTCGAAGATGCGTTTGGCGGCGTCGGCGTCCGACAGGGGCGCGGTGGCGACGGCGACCTGCGGCAGGTCCGCCCGCCGGTAGCTGTGCGGGGCGCCGCGCAGCGTCCAGGCGAGCGCCAGGTCGCCGGGGGAGGCCTGCGGTGTGCCGCGCACGAACAGGGCCCACGCGGCGCCGTCGGGTCCGGTGTTCTGGATCCCGAGATCGAGGATGTCGCAGTCGGTGGGTCCGGTGGCGATCCCGCTGCCACGATCGAGTTGCTGGACGTGCCAGCGATACGAGAGCACCTGAGCGCGTGTGACTTCGACAGTCATGGCGCGAGTGTAAGGCCGGTCACTGACAGCTATCGGCTGTCTTTAGACTCCCGGTATGGGAACTGAACCCGCCGAGCAGTTGTCGTTGCGTGAACTGCAGAAGCGTCAGAGTCGAGCGCATCTGCTGGAAGCGGCGGCACGGCTGATCGGTGAGCGTGGGTTCCGGGAAACCACGATCGACGACATCGCCAAGGCCGCCGGGGCGAGTCGGGCCACCCTCTACGCCTACTTCCCGAGCAAGGACGCGATCGTCCAGGCCGTCGTGGAGGAGATGTGGGATCGGGCCGAATCGCTGTACCGGGACTTCGGACGGCTGCCGGATTGGTCGCGGGCCACGATCCGTGCCTGGGTGCAGAGCGTGGTCGACGCGTGGGAAGTGAGCCGCGACAAGCTGCGGGTGCAGGCCGCCGGACTGGTGCGGTTCGACGAGTTCTATCTGGACTACCACCGCCGGTTCGTCGACGCCCTCACCGCGAACGCCGAGCTGTGGAGTCGATTCGATGCCGCCGACGCGGAGCGCCGGGCGCTGCTGCTGATCAGCGGACTGGAGCTGTTCCTCAACACGTGGCTCGTCCGCGGCTGGGACGCCGACCGTGACGGTGCCATCGACACCGTCACGGACGTGTGGTGCGCCGCCCTCACCCGAACATGAACTTGGCCCGCATCAGGCCGCCGATCTCGGCGAGCGCCAGACGGGCACGGACGTGACGGTCGGCGTGCATCAGGAATCCGTGTGCGACACCGGGATAACGTAGAACGGCAGTCTGCACACCGGCGTCGCGCAGCCGGTGTCCGTACTCCTCGGCGCCATCTCGGCTGGGGTCGTGCGACGCGGTGACGATGATGGCCGCGGGCAATCCGGACAGGTCCTCGGCGAGACTGGGCACACCGTACGGATGGTCCGCGCCCGGATCGTCGCCGAGATACAGGTTCTTGGTCCACGCGAAGTCGCCCGCGGTGATGATCGGGCCGTCCGCGAACTCCAGAACCGACGGCCGGGTGTCGTCCCGGTCGATGCCGGCGTAGATGTGCAGTTGGAACACCAGTGGCACCCCGCCCTCCTCGCGGATCTGCAGCGCGGCGCCGGCCGCGAGCGTCGCGCCCGCGCTGTCCCCGGCCACGGCGATCCGCGCCGGATCGGCCCCGAGGTCGGCGGCGTTCGCGCCGAGCCACTGCACCGAGAAGTAGGCCTCGTCGGTGGCGACCGGATACCGGTGCTCGGGGGCGAGCCGGTAGTCCACGCTGACTACGACCGCCTCGGCGGCCTGCGCGAGCATCCGGGCGAGGATGTCGAACGTGTCGACGCTCCCGATGACCAGTCCGCCGCCGTGGAAGTACACGATCGCCGGGAGATCCGGCGCGTCCACCGGACGGTAGATCCGGAGCGGCAGGGGCCCGTGCGGTCCGTCGAGGACGCGGTCCTCGACGCTGTGCATGTCGGGTCCGGGGCGTCGAGGTAGGGCGTCCAGTGCCGCGCGTGCGGCCTCGACGCCGGCCTCGTGCATGGGTACCCAGTTGTCCTGGCGGGTGCCCAGATAGGAAGCCACATCGGGATCGAGCTCGAGCATGATGGGATTCTCCTGGTGATCGGGGGTCAGGCCTGGACCTTGCCGGTGACGTCGGGCGCGATCTTCACCGCGGCCCAGTCCGCGCGCGCCTGGGGGCTCATGCGGCCGACGAACGCGTCGAGGTGCGACCACATGGACGGCGGGATGATCATGTCGTCGGGTTGCATCACCTGATCGATCAGCGCGGGCCAGCTCTCGGGGGAGTGGTCGGAGGCCAGTGCACCGGCCGTCTCGGCCTGAACGACGCGGGCGACGAGACCGCCGCCCACGGCGAACGCCTCGCCGGTGATCGCCGTGTCGGCGTGGAGCAGGTAGGTCGCGAATGCAGCAACGGCTTCGGGCGGGAAGTGCGACTGCAGGAACTCGCCGAATCCGGGCTGCTCGATCCCGGCGGTGGAGCGCGTCCACGCCGACGGGAGGATCGCGTTGGACCGGACACCGTCCCGCGTCCCGAGGATCGCCTGGGTGCGGGTGAGCGAGAGGATTCCGCCCTTCGCGGCGGCGTAGCCCGGCATGGCCGGAGCGCCGAAGCTGCCGCTCGACGAGATGTTGAGGATGCGTCCGTTTCCGTTGGCGGACAGGTGCGTCCAGGCCGACTCGCTGATCCGGTTGGCGCCACGGAGGTGCACGTCGATCAACGTATCGAAGTTGCCACCGGCTCCCGCGTTGTTGATGACGATGTCCAGGCGCCCGAACGCGTCGACGGCGGCCTGGACGATCGCGTCCGCCTCGGTCACGACGTCGCCGGTGACCCCGATCGCGGAACCGCCGTCCTCGGTGATCAGCCGCACGGCCTCCTCGGTGCCGGGGGTGCTGGCCGACCCGCTCCAGTCCCGGCCGAGGTCGTTGACGACCACCGCACAACCCCGGGCGGCGAGGAGGCGGGCGTATGCGAGCCCGAGTCCGAACGTGGACACGCCGGTGATGAGGGCGACTTGTCCGTCGAATCGCAGAGGGTCCATGACAGGCAACACCTTTCGTGTGGTGAATCCGCGGATGCGGGCTCCGCGCGGGTGGCGATGGTGGGACGGTAGCCCACCCGGGACGTCTTCGGTAGACCTTTGGGCAAAAAGTCAGACTGACAGTCTGCTAAACGGGATATTGGTATGGACACGGGCTGTCGGGTGGCCTAATGTCCCGATTCACGCCGCCGCCGGTCCCGGTCATGCGGTAGGTACTCCTGCTCCACGACGAACGCCACCAGGCCTCGGACATTCAGGCCTGCAAGGAGATTCCCATGACATCAAGTACCACTGCACCACGGTTCGCGGCAGACGACTCGGTCGATCCCGGGCTGCTGCGGGCCCACCTTCGCCTCGCTGACCCGGCCGTCCTGTTGGCGGTGCTCGCGCAGCTCACGGGTGATCATGCGGTGCTCGATCGCCACGTCGACGCCATCTCGCACATCTCGGACCCGCCCGAGATGGCGGCCGTGGCGGACAGCGACACGGTCGCCGAGATCATCGAACGTTTGGTGGACGTGCTCGGGTCGGAGGAGCGGCCCGCGCCGGACCTCGCGCCCGACGACCCGGCCTTCTTCGCCCGGCTCGCCCCGCTCGCACTTGGGGTGGCGATGGGCGAGGAGTTCTTGCCGATGCTGCTCGAGCAGGGCGGATTCCACTCCGCCCGACCTGTGCTCCCGCGCACGACGCCGCTGCCCGCCGACCTGGACGTGGCGATCATCGGTGGCGGCCTGGCGGGGATCGCGGCGGCCCTCGCCGCGACAAAGGAGGGCATCGCGTACCGGATCTACGAGCGCAACGAGGACGTCGGCGGAACCTGGCTGATCCAGAACTATCCCGGCGTCGGGGTCGACACGCCGTCGTCGTACTACTCGCTGTCGACCGAGCTGAACCCCGACTGGACCAGCTACTACCCGAAGGGCGGCGAGTACCAGGACTACCTGCGCGGCGTCGCGGACCGGCACGGGATCCGCCGCCACACCCGCTTCGGCACCGAGGTGGAATCGCTGGTCTGGGACGACGCGTCCTACCGGTGGAACATCCACGTGCGCAGCGCGGACGGCACTCGATCGACCGAGCACGCCGCGGCGGTGATCACCGCCGCGGGCTACCTCAACCGCCCGCAGTTCCCTCCGGTGGAGGGTCGGAAGACGTTCGCGGGCATCAGCATCCACTCGGGGGAGTGGGATCCGGCCCTGGACCTGACCGGCAAGAGGGTCGCGGTGATCGGAGCCGGCTGCACGTCGGCCCAGATCGTCGATTCGATCGTCGACGACGTGCGACACCTGACGCTCTTCCAGCGGCAGCCGCACTGGGTCGCGCCCCGCAAGCGGGACAGCGACGACGTACCCGAGCATCATCGATGGCTCTCTCGGCACGTGCCGTACTACGCGAACTGGCTGCGACTCAAGGCGTTCTGGGGATCGGCGGACAGCGCCTACCCGGTGGTGATCGTCGACCCCGAATGGGCCGCGTCGCACCTGTCGATCTCCCGCGCCAACGACATGCTGCTGCAGGACTGCCTCGCTTACATCGACCGGACCTTCGGGGCCGGGTCGGAGCTGGCGACCAAGGTGACGCCCGACTTCGCGCCGTTCGGCAAGCGCATCATCCGGGATCCGGGCGGCTACTACCCGGCGCTCACCCGCGAGCACGTCGAGGTGGTCGCGGCCGAGCCGGCCCGCGTCACACCGGAGGGGATCGTGACCCCCGACGGGGATCTGATCGAACTCGACGCCATCGTCTATGCCACCGGCTTCCACCTGGACTTCCTGTCCACCATGGAGATCCGGGGACGGGACGGCAAGTTGCTCACCGAGGAATGGGCCGGTAACGATCCGCGCGCCTACCGCGGTGGGACCGTGCCCGGGTTCCCGAATCTGTTCATCACCTCGGCGCCCAATGCCAACCCGAGCCATGGCGCCGGCAACAACTTCGGTATCGAGGTGGCGGTCCACTACATCGTCGAGTGCCTGCACCTGCTGGCCGAGCGCGGGGCACGATCCCTCGAGCCGACCCGCGCGGCGTACGACGCGTACGTCGAGGAGATCGATCGCGCCATGGAGAAGACGGTCTGGACGCACACCCCCGGCGCACACACCTACTACCGCAACGACAGCGGCCGCGTGATCGTGGCCAGCCCGTGGCGCCTGGTCGACGTCTGGCAGCAGCACCGGACTCCGATCGAGGAGCACTTCGTCATTCGCTAGCCCACGAGTGAAAGGGAGTCATGTCATGTCTGTTTCGACCTCTGCCGGCGGATCCGACGAACCGCAGGTGTCCACGCGCACTGCCGCGACCGAACGGCCGACCCGATACTGGGTTCGCACGCTTCTGATCCTGCTCCTGCTCACGGAGCAGTCGGCGCTGGGCTTCTCGCTCTTCGCGCCGACCCTGCCGAAGGTTGCCGCCGAGTTCCAGACCACCCAGGTGGTGTGGGTGATGACGGCCTTCACGCTCTCGGGCGCGGTGGCCTCACCCATCATCGGCAAACTCGCCGACCTGTACGGCAAGAAGAGGATGCTCGTCGTCACCGCCGCGATCGGTGCGCTGGGCGCGTTGATCTCGGCGATCGCGCCGACATTCCCGATCCTGGTTGCCGGACGCTTCCTCTCCGGTGCCGGCTTTGCTTGTCTCGCGCTGGGGTACACCCTCATTCGGGACACGTTCCCGACCCGGTTGCAGCCCATCTCGATCAGTATCGCCAATACGGGTGTCGGTGCCGTCGGTGTCGGTGCGCTGCTGCTCAGCGGTGTGCTCATCGACCACCTGGGTATGCGGTCTGTGTTCTGGTTCGCGTTCGGATTCTGCGCGGTCGGCGCCCTGCTGACCTTCTTCTTCGTGCCCGAGACCCCGATTCGTGCACACGCACGCATCGACTGGTTCGGCGCGGTTCTGCTCGCGGCGAGCATGTTCGTCGTCCTGGTCGGACTGTCCCGCGGCAAGGAGTGGGGCCTCACCGACGGTCGCACACTCACGTGCGTCGGTATCGCCCTCGTCGGATTCGCGGTGTGGGTGTGGTGGGAGCGACGCACCGAGGAACCACTGATCCGTCTCGACCTGATCACGAAGCCCGCCCTGCGGTACACCCTCATCGGCGGTGGCATCGCGTACGGTGCCACGACCCTGCTGGCCAGCCTCACCCCGATGCTGCTGCAGGCCCCGGAGAGCACCCCGTACGGCTTCGGGCTGTCCGCCACCGAGATGGCGGGGTGGTTGCTGCCCGGCCAATTGATGATCGTGGCAAGTGGATTCATCGTCGGGGCCACCGCGCGCTCGATCGGTTTCCGCAACCACCTCATCTTCGGCGCGGTGTTCATCGCGATCGCGGCCGCCGTCCTGTCCGCCGTTCCGACGGTTCCTGCGGTCATCGTCGTCGCGTGGATGCTGTTCGGCCTCGGCTGCATGATCTACGCCGCCGTCCCCAATCTCGCTCTGCTGGCGCTCCCGGAGACCGAGCGCGCCGTCGGATCGAACTTCGTCGGTGTCGCGCAGACCCTGGCCGGCACGCTGATCTCCACGATCGGCTTCACCGTCCTCGCCCACTACGTGCTCGCGACCGACGGACAGGGTGTTGCCTACGAATCCGCCGGATTCCGAGGTGCGTTCCTCGTCGCGGCGGGCGCTGCGGCACTCGGCGCGCTGGTGTCCATCGCCGTGCCGAAGATCAAGCAGTCCGTCTCGTCCCTCAATTAGTCTCCCGGAGACATCGAATGCTTCCCGAACCGAGATTCGTCGACACCAACGGCGTCCGCCTCGCCGTCTTCGAGGTGGTGCCCGAACAGGTCACCCGCGACCTGTGAGCACTGGTGGACCAGGATGCCGAGCGCTTCTCCCGGCTCTTCATGCGCCGCGACACCGGTGCGGGTACGAACCTGTCCCGCACCGGCCGGCACGATCCGGAGTCGACGAGCTACATCCACTGGCTCGCCGACGACGAATCCACCTGGCCCGGTGAGGTGGTGCTCGACGCCGAGGAACTGCGGTACTACGAGGACACATACTCGTGGACTCGCTCATCCGGTACTTCTGATGGGGACTGGCGCCCAGGTTTCGGTGCGCCACATTACGCTCAGAGATTGACCTGACATCCGATGGCAGTTCGAGTGTGGACGACACAAGGAGCCAGCCTTCACTCGATACTCTCGCCCGAAGGCTGCCTCCCACCCGTTCGGTGTGGTCGGACCCGATCGTGATGGTGAAACCTGACGTCAGGATCCACCATCACGACGGGCTTCTTGCGTTCGTTACTCCGGGAGTTCGTACTTGTCGATCACGGACTCGAGCAACTCTGCGGCTCGGGAACCGCTGATGACGTCCTCAGGCGCAACCTTGTTGACTGTCTTGGAACTTGCATCCTCGTAAACGTGTTCGCCGATCAATCGGACGTCGTTGTCGTAGTGCCAGACGAATGCGAGCGTGCGACGGACCAGGTAATACGCGTCATCGTCGTACTCCGAAGCACTGCTGGATGTGCTCTCATCGAGACTGCCGAAGACGTTGTCACCAAGCATCTTTCCCGGAACAAACTGACTGAATTCCGCCTCGCCGGCGAATCCCCAGTCCGCGACCGCCATCTTCTGCTTGCCCGTCCACATCACCAGCATGTCCATGCCGGCCAGTGTCTGGTAGAAGCCGCGAACCTCGGTCATTCCGTCGAGGATCACACCTTGGCCGCCTTCGAAGACCCGGTAGTGAGGCGAGTCGACGGTCATATTGGGAGCGAGCAGTTCGTCGTAGCGTCCCGACACCTCCAACAGGCCGTGGCGGCGGTAGTTGACAAGAATCTTGCGGTGGATGGGATTGGTGGTGCTGTCGATGAGGGTGTCGATGTCGTCCATCATGTGGACGAACTCCTCCTCGTACGAGGTTCGGGGGGCTGCTGCCGGCAGGTCGGAAAATGCTGTGCTCATTGTTGTTCTCTCCCTAAAGGTACTTGCTGAGGTCGGGGTAGCTGCCGACTTCGTAGCCGCCGTCGACAACAAGGCTGGTGCCGGTGATGTAACTGGCGCCCGCTCCCGCCAGGAAGATTGCGGGAGCGGCGAGCTCTGCGGGCTGTGCAGGACGCTTGAGAACGGCATTCGCATAGAACTCGTCCATGATGCCTTCGTTCTCGAGGATGAAACCCGCCATCGGAGTCTCGACGAGTCCGGGAAGCACAGTGTTGACGCGGATTCCGTGCCGGGCCAGCTCCAGTGCGGCGTTCTTGCCGAACATCTCCGCGCCGGCTTTGCCCGCGGCGTAAGCGCTTCCGCCGTACAGGGGTAGGTGTGCGTTGACCGAGGAGATGTTGACGATCGCGCCACCGACTCCCGTCCGGATCATGGACTGCGCGACGTATTTGGTACAGAGGTAGACGCCAGTGAGCACCACGTCCATGGTGAAGTGCCAGTCGGCTTCGGCGAGATCGGTGATGGGGGCGGGGCGCAGTCCGCCCGCGACGTTGAACAGGCTGTCGATTCCCCCGAGGGAAAGTTCGGCCTTCTCCACCGCGGCTTTGACGTCGTCTGGTTCAGCGACGCTGCCGGAAAACGTTGTGTAGGAACTTCCGAGCTTCTCGGCCGCCGCGGCCAGACCGTCCTTGTCCAGATCGAAGGCAAGGACGGAGGCTCCGGAGGCGATGAGTTGCTCGGCAATCGCATAGCCGATTCCGGATGCGGCGCCGGTGATGAGTGCTCGTTGAGGAGACTTCGCAGTTGCTGACATGGGTTCCCGTCTTGGATGGCTTTCGGGTGGTTGAAGGCCCGATCATGTTCCGGCTCTTGGATTTCTTCCGGTCTCAAACACCTTGACACCGTGCGGCTGACCAGTAAATTGAGATCCACGACACAGGGTTAAGTAGTTGCTTCATCGGAGGAGTCGGTTGTGTCCTCGTTCTTGAATCTGACTTTGGTCAATTCGTTGGAGGTGCTGATCGAAGAGGGAAGCTTCGCGCGTGCGGCGGCGCGATTGTTCGTCACACCGCCGGCGATGACCCAGCAGATCCAACGCCTGGAGGGCGCCGTGGGTTACAAGTTGGTCGAGCGTGGCACCACCCCGATCCGGCTCACCGACCGTGGCAGGGAGTTCATGGTGCATGCGGGCGCCGCGCTGGCGTCTTCGCGCATCGCGCTGGGAGAAAGGACCGACCAGGAGGTCCTGCGAATCGGGTTCATCAATGGCTTTCCCGGCCGGAGAGACGAGGGTTTTCTGGCGGACTTCGCGGCGAAGAACCCCGGTGCTCGGCTGCAGTTCATCCAACTCGAGTGGGGTGATCAGCTTTCGCGACTGGCTCGTGGTGACGTCGATGCGTCTCTCGCCCGTCCACCCTATCGAGAGACGGCGGACAAGTTGGACCGCATTGTTGTGCATCGAGAGAAGCGGGTGGCGGCGGTGCCAGTCGACTCGCCACTCGCGACGTATGGGGTATTGACCCTCGGGGACCTCGACGGCTACGCGGTCGTCGGCGCAAAAGGCATCGCCCGTGAGTGGACGAAGGAGTGGGTGGTAGACCCTCGTCCCAGCGGGCGGATCGTTCAGTATGGTTGCTGGGCAGCAACAATGGAGGAGGCGATCAACGGCGTTGCGCTCGGCGGCAATGTCATGATCACCGCGCAATCGGTGGCCAATCGCTATCAACACGACGGCGTCACCTACCGAGACATTGCTGACGTGGACCTTTGCCAGGTTGATCTGATTACTCGATCCGCAGACCGTAGACCACTCACCAAAGAGTTGCGCCGCGCAGCTCTTGCTCGACTTGACGACTTGACGACTTGACGCCCATCCTCGCCCAGTGTGCGATACTCGAGCCCCTCTGGGGTGTCGATGAGGATGCCAGCCCCAGTCGGTCGGAGTGCTGAGTGTCAGGGCGATGAGTATTGATTGGTTACAACCACTTTGGCGGCCTTTCCATACCCGATATCGAGTGGTTGTCGGATGGAATCGAAGGGCGCTGCGCTTGCCGCATCGGCGCAGCTCGTCCGTGTCACCGCGCCCGAGGTGTGACGCTACGGATCAGCGTGCCGCGGCCTTCGCGGGTCGGCGCGTCCGCGTCCGCCGGGCGACGGTCGGTTCCACGGTTTGGCGGATTCGTGCGTCGAGGGCTTGAACTCCGCCGACGATCAGCCCGACGACGGCGCCCCAGATCGCCGACACGACGAGACCGAGCAGCAGCGCGAGCGCGTGGGTGCCGATCCCCTGATGGGTTTCGAAGCTGAGGAACACGATCCGCACCAGATTCCCGACGGCGACGCCGACCACGGTGGCGAGAAGGCCGGCGAGAAACGGGCGGCGGACCTCGCACTGCAGTCGCGCCCAGACCGCGGCAGGAGGCCACGGTCACGCTCACGCCCCGCGGCTGATCCTCACGCCCCGGGACGCGGCGCGAACTCCCGGCGCAGGGCGTCGCCGCAGTCGTCGAGCGTCGGCGACGGAATGGTCGATCCCAGCGAGTCCCAGGTCCCGAACTTGAGCGGCGTGCCGGGGACGTCGAAGCCGCCGACGTTCTTGATCATCCCGCGTACCGCGATCTGGTCCAGCTTGCGGGTGTCGTCGACGTTGAGCACGATCCCCACCGGCACGCCCGCCTCGATCAGCCGTCCTCGCCATGCCTCGCCGGTGTCGGACTTGAGCACGTCCTCCATCGCGGTCTTGAGTTCCGCGTGATTGGTGCAGCGGTCGACATTGGTGGCGAACCGGTGGTCCGACGGAAGATCGGTCAGTCCCATTGCCTCACACATGAGTTCGAAGAGGTGGTCGTTGCCGACGGCGATCGCGATGGGGCGGTCGCGGCACTCGAACGTGTCGAACGGGTACATGAAGGGGTGCCGGTTGCCGAGCCGTGTCGGCCGCACGCGTGGGCCGAGGGCGTCCATCAGTCCGTGCTCCATAATCGCGAACGTGCTGTCGAGTATCGCGACGTCGATGGTGGTGCCGCGGCCGGTGCGTTCGCGGGCGACGAGGGCGGTGACGATGCCGCAGTAGCCCATGACCCCCGCGATGATGTCCGAGATCGACGTGCCGACCCGGGTCGCCGGACCGTCCGGCCAACCCGTGGCGTCCATGATTCCCGACAACGCCTGGATCACGGTGTCGTAGGCCGACTCCTGGTGCATCGGGCCGTACTGGCCGAACCCCGACACCGAACACACGATCAGCCGCGGATGCTCGGCGACGAGATCGTCGGGAGCCAGGCCGAGGCCCGCCATCACCCCGGGCCGGAAGTTCTCGACCACCACGTCGGCGTGCGCGATCATCGTCCGGACCACCGCTATGTCGTCGGGATCCTTGAGATTCAGCGCGATGCTCTCCTTTCCGACGTTCGCGAGGCGGTAGTACTCGGAACTGCCGTCGTCGGCGAACGGGCCCATCTGCCTGGTGTCGTCACCGATGCCGGGCCGCTCGATCTTGATCACTCGTGCGCCGGCGTCGGCGAGCATGCGCGTGCAGGTCGGTCCCGACAGCACGTGCGTGAAGTCGACGACGGTGATGCCCTCGAGGGCTTGCGGTTTGGTGGGATCGAGATGGCCGCCGGGATCGTGTTCGGTCATGTTTCCTCCTCGTGCACCGGACGATTGAGCTTCTGTAGATGCCCGCTCTCGGTGCCGGCCGCGGGATCGATGACACAGTGGATGAGGGCCGGATCGGTCGTGGTGAGGGCGGAACGGAGCGCGGACGCCACCTCGTCGGGGGTCTCGGCGTGGTAGCCGACGCCGCCGAAGGCCTCGATCAGCGTGTCGTAGCGGCTCGAGTGCAGCAGCACCGTCGGGGCCGGATCCGCTGAGCGCGTATTGATCTCGTCACCGCGGTAGACGCCGCCGTTGTCGAACACGATGACGATCACGCGAAGTCGGTAACGGCAGATCGTCTCGATCTCCACGCCGCTGAAGCCGAAGGCGCTGTCGCCCTCGATCGCGACCACCGCCGCGCCGGTCTCCACGGCCGCGGCGATCGCATAGCCGAGGCCGACGCCCATCACGCCCCACGTTCCGGTGTCGAGTCGATGCCGGGGACGGTGGATCGGAATGATGTTGCGCGCGTTGTCGAGAGTGTTGGCGCCCTCGCTGACGACGATCACGTCGCGGTGTGTGTCCAGCACGTCCCGGATCGCGCGGAGCGCTACCGCGAAGTTCATCGGATGCGCGTCGGCGTACAGTCGGGCCTCCATCTTCTCGGTGTTGACGCGCTTGCGTTCGTCGATCTCGCGCAGCCAGTCCGGTGCCGGGGTGATCCGTCCCGGGCGCAACGCCGCCAGCAGCGACGCCGTCGACGACGCGATGTCGCCGAGGACCGGGGCCGCGATCGGACGGTTGCTGTCGAACTCGGTGGCGCTGATGTCGAGTTGTACGAACCGGGCGTCGGGCGACCATTGCGGTGGCTCGCCGTGCTCGAGTAGCCAGTTGAGGCGCGCGCCGACGAGCACCACGACGTCGGCGCTGCGCAGGACCAGGGAGCGGGCCGCGGCCGCGGACTGCGGGTGATCGTCGGGCAGCAGACCCTTCGCCATCGACATCGGCAGGAACGGTGCGCCCGTGGCCTCCACGAACGCGCGGATGTCGGCGTCGGCGCGGGAATATGCCGCACCCTTGCCGAGGACGATCAGCGGGCGCTGCGCCTGCTCGAGCAGGTCGATCGCGCGCGTGACCGCGTCGGGTGCCGGTACCTGACGCGGCGCCGGATCGACGATGGGGGGTCGGGGCGTGCGCGGTGCCGACGCCGTCAGGACCCGCGCCGGCAGATCCAGGTACACCCCGCCGGGGCGGCCCGAGACCGCCGCGCGGATCGCACGTCCGACGCCGACGCCGATCATGGCGGGGGAGTCGACCCGGTAGGCGGCTTTGGCGAACGGTCGCGCCGCCGCCAGCTGGTCGAGTTCCTCGTAGTCGCCCTGCTGCAGGTCGACGATCGAACGGTCACTGGACCCGCTGATCTGGATCATCGGGAAGCAGTCGGTGGTGGCGTTCGCGAGCGCGACGAGGCCGTTGAGGAAGCCGGGCGCGGACACGGTGAGGCAGATGCCGGGACGCGCCGTGAGGTAGCCGGCGGCCGCCGCGGCGTGCCCGGCGGCCTGCTCGTTGCGGAACCCGAGATAGCGGATGCCGCGGGCCTGCGCCGTGCGGGCGAGGTCGGTGATCGGGATGCCGGCGACGCCGTAGATCGTAGTGACGCCGGCGGCTTCGAGCGCGTCGACGACGAGGTCGTTCCCGTCGGCAGTCTCGGAGTCGGCCATGTGAACATCCCCGAACGGTCGGACTCCGCCTCGATGGGCGGCGGTCTTCTCCGAGTATCCCCCCGCGGGGTCCGCAGGTCAGCCCGCGCCGACATGCCGGACCGAAACGTCCGTCATGTCCACCACGCGAGCACCCCGACCGGACGAAGTCTGCGCACCTCGACAGAATTGGTCATATGACCTATTTTTGATCTCATGAACGACGAACTCGCGCACGACCCCGCCGGACCGGTCCTGATCGTCGGCGGATACGGCACCGTGGGAGCGGCCCTGGCCGACCTCGCCGGACCCGAGTGGCCGTTGCTCCTCACCGGTCGCAACCCGGACAGGGGTGCCCTCCTGGCCGAGCGGCACGGGGCGTCCGTGCGGCGCTGGGACCTGTCCGACCCGGAACCCTTCGCAGCGGGTGTCCGCGCCGTGGTCGGTGCGGTCAACGACCCGGGCGATCGGGTGCTCCGGGCTGCGGTGAGGGGCGGCGTGCCCTACGTCGACATCACGCGGTGGACCTCTCGCCTCACGCGCGCGGTCACGGTCGCAGCCCTCGCCGAACCGACTGCACCGGTGTTGCTTTCGTCGTCCTGGATGGGCGGCGTCACGAGTATCGTGGCGGCCGCCCTCGTCGCCGAACGAGGCGGTGACGCGACGTCGGTCGACATCGCGATCCGATATGACGTGAAGGATTCTGCCGGGATCGACTCTGTGGACTTCATCGATCGGCTCGGCTACGACTACGAGGTGCGGCGCTCCGGCGTTCCGGTGACCGTGGCGCCGCTCTCCGACACCCGATGGGTGGACATCGGCGGTTCGCGGACCAAGGTCGCGCGCCTCGACACCCCCGAGCAGTTCACACTGCCGTTGACGCTGGGGGTGGACACCGCGACGACGCGGATCGGTTTCAGCTCGAACTCGGCCACGACCGCCCTCCTTGCGGCGAAGAAGGTCGGGTTGTTTCGGTGGGGCCGCGGCGAACGATGGACCTCGGTGCGCCGATCCCTGCTGTACTCACCGGGCGACGGGGGTAGTGCACAGATCCGCATCGACGTGGCCGGTGATGCCACCGCCACGTCCGCGACCATCGTCGATCCCCGCGGACAGGCGCATCTCACCGCGGTCGGTGGATTTCTGGGGCTCCGCCGGGTGCTCGCTGCCGACGCGGTCGCCGGAGTCACCTTCCCAGAACTGCATCCGCGTCTCGACTCCGCGCTGCGGGAGCTCGAGGAGCAGGGGGTGGAAGTATTGACGTCATGACCATGTCCAAGGGCGCGCAGCGGCAGGCCGAGCTGCTCGACGCCGCCGAACGTGTGCTCACCACGCGGGGCAATGCGAACGCCGCGCTGCGGGACTTCGCCGCGGAGGCCGGGGTGCGGATCGGCCACCTGCAGCACTACTTTCCCACCCGCGCCGACCTGATCAGGGCGGTGCTCGACCGTGCACTCGATCGTTCGCTGGCGCGCCTGTCCGCCGCCACGGGGCAGCCGGTCGGCGGCGGTGACGCGAGAACCGTGACACGCGAGGACACCGCGCGGATGCTCCGGGTGCTCCTGTCCGAGCAGGACGACCCGGCCTGTCTACGGCTGTTTCGGGAAATCTGGGCGATCGCCGGGGGGGACGAGCAGACCGCGGCGGTGGTGCGCGCCTTCTATCGCACGTACGTCGGACACGTCGCCGACCTGATTGCATGTGCCCGGCCGGCGTTGCCCGCGAATCGGCGAACAGCGTTGGCGGAGAACGTTGTCAGCCTCCTCGAAGGATCCGCCGTCGTGCGTTCGGAGATCGGGGTGCGGCGGACGAAAGCGGGAGACGTCGAGATGGTTCGAGCCGCGGTGATGCTGATCCACGGCGACGGAGGCCGCCCGGCGTGACCGCCGGGCGGCCTCCCCGTCGTCCGACTGTCAGCCCTTGGCCGCGCTGATCCCGGCCCGACGGCCGAAGAAGCTGCCGTCGCCCAGAGACGTGCCGCTCGCGTAGCCCCACGCACAGACACCGGCGGTGCAGCGTCCGGCCGCGAAGAGCCCCGGGATGGGATCGCCCGACACGTGCAGCACCTCCGAGTTGGTGTTCGTGCGCAGGCCGCCGAGCGTGAAACCCGCGGTGAAGTTGCGCAGGTCCAGTGCAGCGATCGGCGAACCGATGGGCTTGACCCACTCGGGCTTCTTACCGAGGACCGGGTCCTGACCGTTCTCGGCGTGCTTGTTGTAGACCTCGACCGTCGACTGCAGGGTGCCCTCCGGCAAGCCCATCTCGGACTCGAGTTCCTCCACCGTCTCGGCCACCCACTTGGGCTGGAAGCGGAAGAACGGTGTGGACGACGGCGTCGTCTTCGCCTCCTCGTACGCGTCCTCGTCGATGATCAGGTACGCCTGATTGTCGTTCTGCAGCAACGTGAGCTGACCGATGCGGCCCGGGTAGGTGTCCTCGTTGACGTAACGCTGGCCGCGGCCGTTGACGAGGATGCCCCGCACCATCATCTGCGGGTCGCCGAAGAACGCGACCTCCGTGGCGTCCATGTGCGCCAGGTCGGCGCCGAGGGCCTGCGCCATGCGGATCGAGCGGCCGTCGTGCTCCTCGATCGCGGCGCCGGGACGCCCGATCAGCCGCGGTGCGAACGCCTCGACCATGTCCTTGTTGTACGCGAAGCTGCCGGTCGCGAGGACGACACCCTTGCGCGCGCGGACCACGACATCCTTGCCGTACTGCTTGGCCTGCACACCCACGACGCGGCCGGAGGCGTCGGTGATCAGCGTCTGTACCCGCATGTCGTACTGGGCGCGGACGCCGAGCTTCTCCGCGGTCTCCACGAGCGGCTTCATCAGCATGTAGCCGCCGCCCTTCTCGCCCACCTTCTTGTCGGCCATCTGCGGGACGTGCCCGCGCGGGGCCGGGGTGGCGATCGCGTTGAACGGCGCCGCGTTCTCGCCGCCGGAGTACATGAGTCCGTCGTCGAACGGCGTCTCCCAACCCGGCTGGCCGTAGAAGCTCTCCTTGAACGGGACGCCGCACTCGACCAGCCAGTTGTAGTGGTCGACGCTGCCCTCGCAGTAGTCGGTGATCTTGGCTTCGTCGGCGCCGGGCCCGAGGGCCGCCATCATGAACGTCTTCATGTTCTCGGGGGTGTCGTCGAACCCGAGTGCCTTCTGCAGCGGGGTGCCGCCGCCCATGTAGATGAACCCGCCGGCCAGCGACGCCGCGCCGCCCCAGCCGCCGGCCCGCTCCAGGACCAGGACTTCCGCACCGGCGCGGGCGGCCTCGACGGCGGCGCTGACGCCGGCGATGCCGTAGCCGGCGATCACGACGTCGGCCTCGTAGTCCCAGGTCTCGATGCTTTCGGCGGACAAGGGACGAACGGGGGTTGCCTCGGACATTGGGGTAGATCCTTTCGACGCGCAACGGGTAGAACGTGTTCTATAAATTAGTATCCGCGCCGAGGACGGTCGCCGTGCCCGAATCGCCGGACTATCCGTCTCGCTGCTTCTCCGCCGCGCGTGCCGCCTTCCTCCGGTCGGCCTTGACCGAGATCAACGCGTTGTTCAGCCCGGTGCCGAGGGGCCAGCCCACGTAGTGACAGAGGAAGATCGCGGCCTCCTCCACCTGCTGCTCGGTCAGCTCCTCGTTGTGGAGGGCGGCGTTGATCTGGATCTTCGCGACGTCGCTCTGGCCCTGCGCCGCGATCGCGCCGAGGAGGAGCAGGCGCCGGTCGCGGATGCTCAGCCCGGGCCGGGTCCAGATGTCGGCGAACAGGTGGTCCGCGGTGACGGCGAAGAAGTCGCCGGGCACGTCCGACGGCATCTCCCAGCCGTACACCTGGTTCATCATCGCGACTCCCCGCGCGCGAGTCTCCGCCGCGGCCGCGTCGCCGTTCGGGTGGGTCATGCGTGCTCCTTCTGATCGGGGGTGGAATGGTCCGCGGCGGCCCCGGTGCCGACGCCCAGTCCCGGGCCGAGTCCGGTCAGGGCGCGCCGGGCGAGGGGCAGGTCCACGTCGAAGCGGTCGCCGAGGCCGAGCGCGAGCGCCAGGTCCTTCTCGCCGAGGTTGCGGACGTGGGAGAGGATCGAGAACCACGGGTCGTCGTCGGAGACGGGGGCCGTGGTGTCGCGCAGCATGATCGCGCCGGCGCCGCCGGTGATGGCGTCGGTGTGGCGCACCACCTTGCCCAGTGCCCGGATGTCCAGCCCGGCGGCCTCGGCCAGACGCTGGGCCTCGGATGCGGCGGTGAACGAGACGAAGTGCAACAGGTTGCGTGCCAGCTTCATCCGGGTGCCGGCACCCACCGGTCCCGCATGGATCACCAGTTCGGCGAAGTGGCCGAACGGCTCCCGCACCGACTCGAACGCGTCGTCGCTGCCGCCGACCATGACCGCCAGTCGTCCCTGCCGGGCCCCGGGAGCGCCCCCGCTGACGGGAGCGTCGACGAGGTCGACGCCACGTGCCCGGCAGGCGTCGGCGAGTTCGACAGCGGTCACGTCGCTGATGGTCGAGTGCACGGCGATCACCGTGCCTGGGCGGGCGGTGGCCAGGATGCCGTCCGGCCCGGTGACGACGTCGCGGACCTGGGTGTCGTCGAGGACGGTCACCGAGATGACCGTCGTCCGGTCGGCGACCTCGGCCGGCGTGGCCGCGGCGATCGCGCCGGCCGTGGTGAACGGTTCGAGTGCCTCGGCACGGGCATCGCACACGACGAGTGTGCCCGGCCGTTCGAGCAGGCGGGTCGCCATCGGCGCGCCCATGTTGCCCAGGCCGATGTAACCGACGGTGGGAAGTGCGGTGCTCACGACCGGATCACCTGCCCGCCGTCGACGTTGAAGATCTGGCCGGTGATCCAGCTCGCCTCGTCGGAGAGCAGGAACAGGCACATGCCCACCAGGTCGTCGGGGGTGCCCATGCGCTGCAAAGGAATCCGCTTGACCATGTCCGCGACGATGTTGCCGGGCGTGACGGTGCGGGTGGCCTCGGTATCGATCGGACCGGGTGCGATGGCGTTGATCCGGATGTTGGACCAGCCCAGCTCGAACGCGAGCTGCTGCGTGAGACCGTTGATGCCGACCTTCGCCAGCCCGTAGAAGTTGGAGTACACCCAGGCGGCGGTGGACGACTGGTTGACGATGGAGCCGCCGCTCGCCCGCATGTGTGGCACGACGGCCCGGCACACGTTCAGTGCGCCGTCCATGTTCACGCTCATGAACTTCTTGTAGTAGTCCCACGGCACCGTCAGCAGCGAATCGAGCTTCATGCCGCCGTAGATCGCGGCGTTGTTGACGAGATGGTCGATGCGGCCGAACTTCTCGATCGTGAACGAGGCCAGCTCGAGCGCCGAATCCGGCTCGGCCACATCCACTTCCTTGAACACCGCCGATCCGCCGTCCGAGGAAATCTGTTTGGCGACGGTCTCGCCGAGCTCGCGGTTGAGGTCGGCGACGACCACGTCGGCACCCTCGGCGGCCAGTGCGCGGGCGTAGCTTTCGCCGATGCCCTGCGCGGCGCCGGTGACGATGGCGGTGCGTCCGTCGAAACGTCCCATGTCCGTTCTCCTTACGTCGACTCGCTCTATGCCGTTGCGGGTTCCGCGACGAGCTTGGTCTCCAGGTACTCCTCGAATCCGGCCACACCCATCTCGCGGCCGATACCGGACTGCTTGTACCCGCCGAACGGTGCGTCGGCGGCGTACCAGACGCCGCCGTTGACAGCGAGGGTGCCGGTGCGCACGCCCGCAACAACTCGGTCGACACGTCCTCTGTCGGTGCCCCACACCGAGCCGGACAGCCCGTAGGGGGAGTCGTTCGCGATGCGCACGGCGTCGTCGTCGCCGTCGTGGGGGAGGATCACCAGGACCGGCCCGAAGATCTCCTCCTGAGCCACCCGCGCGGAGTTGTCCAGCCCGGAGATCAGGGTGGGTTCGACGAAGAATCCGCGCTCGTGCTCGGCGGGCCGGCCGCCACCGACGACGATCGTCCCGCCCTCCTCGACGGCCAGCTCGAGGTAGCTCTCCACACGGGCGCGCTGGCGCGCGGAGATCAGTGGTCCGCAGACGGTTCCCTGCGCGGCCGGGTTGCCGGGACGGATCCTCGACATCGTCTTGGCGGTGGCGGCGACGGCCTCGTCGTAGCGTTCGCGCGGCACCAGCAGCCGGGTGGTGATCGCACAGCCCTGGCCGGCATGGGTACAGACGGTGAACGCGGCGACCGCGCACGCCGCGGCCAGGTCGGCGTCGTCGAGGACGACGAACGCGGACTTGCCGCCGAGCTCGAGGAAGACCTTCTTGAGGGTCTCCGCCGCCGCGGCCATGACCGCCTTGCCCGTCGCCGTGGAGCCGGTGAACGAGATCAGGTCCACCCGCGGGTCCCGAGAGAGCTGGGCGCCGAGCCGGTGGTCGGTGGAGGTGACGATGTTGACCACGCCGGCCGGGATGTCGGTCTCCTCGGCGATCACCGTGCCGACCAGCGCCGCACACCACGGGGTGTCGGGCGCGGGCTTGAGCACCAAGGTGTTGCCCGCGGCCAGGGCGGGGCCGATCTTCGCGAAGTTGATCTGGTGCGGGAAGTTCCACGGGGTGATCGCGCCGACGACGCCGATCGCCTCCTTGAGGAGCCGACGATGGGTCCGGATGCCCATCGGCGACGCCACCCCGAGATCGGTTTCCCAGCAATAGGACTCGGCCAGGTCCGCGAAGTACCCCAGGTCGGCGATCGGACCTTCCAACTGGGGGCCCGCGGTGAGCATCGTGGGTGCACTGACCTCGGCGACGGTGATCTCGCGGAGTTCCTCGACGTGCGACTGCAGGGCGTCGCTCAGTTGCCGCAGACACCGCGCGCGAAAGGCGTGATCGCGGGACCACGTGGTGTCGTCGAACGCGTGTCGCGCCGCCGCGATGGCCGCGTCCATATCGGATTCGGTGCCCTCGGCCGCGTGTCCCAGGACCTCTTCGGTCGCGGGATCGATCACGTCGAACACGCCGCCCGCGCCGGGGACGAGCTTGCCGTCGATCAGAAGCGCGGAACTGTCGGTCGGGCGAAGCGTCATCTCGTGGCCTCTCCAAGTCTGTTCGGAATCCGACTGGACATGTGTCTGGACCGTAGTCCGCAAGCGTAGTAATGTCCAGACACGTGTCCAGTGAAGTGCGCTTCGAATCGACACGCCGTCGTCTCAGTGAACGGCAGGCCGACACGGTCGACCGCCTCACCGCGTCGGCGGTCGCGGTGCTGCACGAGGAGGGGTTCGCGGGACTCACGGTCCGCGCGGTGGCGTCGAGGGCCGGGGTGGCGCCGGCCACGGCCTACACGTACTTCTCCTCCAAGGAACATCTTGTCGCAGAGGTGTTCTGGCGGCGTTTGGCGCAGGCGCCGGAGCCCGACCCGGTCGACGGCGGTCGCATCGATCGGGTCGTCGCGGTGCTGCGCGGGATCGCACTGCTGATGGTCGACGAACCCGCACTGGCCGGCGCCGTGACCAGCGCGCTGCTCGGCCGGGACCCGGACGTGGAACATCTGCGGACCCGTATCGGAATCGAGATCCGTCGGCGCCTCGGCGACGCCCTCGGTCCGGGTCCCGATCCCGATCTGGTGGAGACGCTCGAACTTCTCTACTCGGGGGCGCTCGTGCACGCCGGCATGGGATACGGCTCCTACCAACGACTTGCCGATCGACTCGAAACTTCCGTCAAGCTGATCCTGGAGTGACTCGATGACCACAGCGTCCACATCCGGGGCGTCACTCGACCCCGTGACGTTCAACCCGTACGACTACGACTTCCACAACGACCCGTATCGGGTCTACGCGCGACTGCGGGACGAGCACCCGCTGTACCGCAACGTCGACATGTCCTTCTGGGCGCTGTCGCGCCACGCGGATGTGATGGCCGGTTTCCGTGACAGCAAACGTCTTTCGAGCGCGAACGGTGTCTCGCTGGACCCGGCCGCGTACGGGCCGCACGCGCACCGGACGATGTCGTTCCTCGCCATGGACGATCCGCGGCACATGCGGATGCGTCAGCTGGTCTCGCGTGGGTTCACACCGCGGCGTGTCGCCGAACTCGAGGGCCGGATAACGGAACTCACGCGCCAGTACCTCGAGCCCGCGCTCGATGCGGGGGAGTTCGACTGGATCTCCGAGTTCGCCGGCAAGCTACCGATGGACGTGATCTCGGAACTGATGGGCGTGCCGGAATCGGACCGCGCGGAACTGCGCCGGCTCGCCGACCTGGTCGTCCATCGCGAGGACGGCGTCCTCGACATCCCGCCCGCCGCGTTCGAGTCGTCGATCAAGCTGATCACCTACTACGTCGAGATGCTCGGGCAGCGGCGGCGGAACCGGGCCGACGACCTCACGTCGGCGCTCATCGACGCGGAGATCGACGGCGACAAGCTCACCGACGAGGAGATCATCGGGTTCATGTTCCTCATGGTGGTCGCCGGCAACGAGACCACCACCAAGCTCCTCGGCAACGCGCTGTACTGGGGTGCACGTCATCCGGACCAGGCGGCGGCGGTGCTGCGCGACCGCGCCCTCGCCCCGCAGTGGGTCGAGGAGACGCTGCGTTACGACACGTCGAGCCAGATCCTCGCGCGCACTGCGGCCGTCGACCTCGAGTTCCACGGGCAGACCATCCCGGCGGGCGACCGTGTTCTGCTGCTCGTCGGATCCGCCAATCGGGACTCCCGGGCGTTCGAGGACGCCGACGAGTTCCGCATCTCCCGGGACAGCAGCAACAAGCTCGCCAGCTTCGGCAGCGGCACCCATTTCTGCCTGGGCGCGCATCTCGCGCGGCTCGAGGCCAACATCGCCCTGGCGAAGTTCGCCGACCGTGTCGAGGAGTTCGAGATCGACGAGTCCCGTTCGGTACGAGTCCATTCCACCAATGTTCGAGGATTTGCCTCTCTCCCCACGAAAGTGAAGGTGCGCAGTGCCTAGATTCGAACCCCATCCGGAACGGCGACCGGCGTTGATAGCCGGCGCATCGTCGGGCATCGGGACCGCAACCGCCTACGCCCTCGCCGAACTCGGCCATCCGGTGGCGCTCGGTGCCCGCCGAACCGAACAGTGCGAGGAGATCGCGGACAAGATCCGAAGCAACGGTGACGAGGCGGTCGCGCTGCACCTCGACGTCACCGACACCGCCTCGGTGGACCGATTCGTCACCGGCGCCGAGGAGCGACTGGGCCCCGCCGAGATCGTGCTCTCCGGCGCCGGCGACCTGGTGTTCTCGGAGGCCCACGAGATGGATCCCGACAGCTTCCTCGCGCAGGTGAACGTCCACCTCGTCGGCGCCCAGCGGCTGGTCAACCGTGTGCTGCCGGGGATGATCGAGCGCCGTCGCGGCGACTTCGTCCTCATCGGATCCGACTGCGCCGACATGCCGCGGCCGGGGATGGGCGCCTACAACGCCGCCAAGACCGGGCTCGAAGCGATGGGGCGGCAGATGCGAATGGAACTCGAGGGCACCGGGGTTCGCGCCTCGATCGTGCGACCCGGACCGACTCTGACCGGGATGGGCATGGACTCCACCCCCGAGGTCGTCGGGCCGATGCTCGAGGCCTGGTCCAAGTGGGGCTTCGCCCGCCACCCCTACTTCCTGCGGGCGTCGGACATCGCGGCGGCCGTCGTCGCCGTCGTGTCGACCCCGCGCGGTGCCCACATGGTGCTCGTCGAGGTCCAGCCCGAGGCGCCCCTGCGGAAGGACGACCAATGACCACCATCGTCGAACCCCGGCGCGTGTCCGGGGGCGAACACGAACACGGCCACCTCGAGGAACTGCGCGCCGACCCGATCGCGCTGATGCGCCGGGTGCGTGCGGAATGCGGGGACGTCGGGTCGTTCCGGCTCGCCGACCGCAATGTGGTGCTGCTGTCGGGGGCGGAGGCCAACGAGTTCTTCTTCCGCTCCTCGGACGAGGAGCTGGACCAGCAGGCCGCGTACCCGTTCATGAAACCGATCTTCGGCGAGGGTGTGGTGTTCGACGCCAGCCCGGAACGGCGCAAGGAGATGCTGCACAACTCGGCGCTGCGCGGCGAGCAGATGAAGGGGCACGCCGCGACGATCTCGCACGAGGTCGCCCACATGGTCGAAGCGTGGGACGACGAGGGCGAGATCGACCTGCTCGAATTCTTCGCGGAACTGACCATCTACACGTCGTCGGCGTGCCTGATCGGCAAGAAGTTCCGCGACCAGCTCGACGAACGGTTCGCGCAGCTCTACCACGAGCTCGAGCAGGGCACCGACGCGATCGCCTTCGTCGATCCGTACGCGCCCATCGAGAGCTTCCGTCGCCGCGACGAGGCCCGGATCGCGCTGGTGGCGCTGGTGCAGGAGATCATGGCGGAGCGCATCGCGAATCCTCCACGCGGCAAGGAGGATCGAGACATGCTCGACGTGCTCGTCTCGATCAAGGACGAGAACGGCACCGAGCGGTTCAGCGCCGACGAGATCACCGGCATCTTCATCTCGATGATGTTCGCCGGCCATCACACGACGTCCGGGACCGCGGCATGGACGCTGATCGAACTGCTCCGCCACCCCGACTCCATGCAGAGGGTGACGGCCGAGCTCGACGGTCTGTACGGCGACGGCTCCGACATCACGTTCGCCGGGCTGCGGCAGATCCCGATCCTCGAGTCGGTGCTCAAGGAGACGCTGCGGCTGCACCCGCCGCTGATCCTGCTGCTGCGGGTGGCCCGCGGCGACTTCGAGGTGGCGGGTCATCGCATCGCCGAGGGTGATCTGGTGGCGGCCACGCCGGCGATCTCGAACCGGATCGCGGAGGACTTCCCGAATCCCGACGTGTTCGATCCCGGTCGTTACATCGACCCCAACCAGGAGGACATCGTCAATCGGTGGACCTGGATCCCGTTCGGGGCCGGGCGGCATCGCTGCGTCGGCGCGGCCTTCGCGCTGATGCAGCTGAAGGCGATCTTCTCGATTCTGCTGCAGGACTTCGAGTTCGAGATGGCTCAGCCGGCCGACAGCTACCGCAACGACCACAGCAAGATGGTGGTCCAGCTCGAGCAGCCGTGCCGCGTGCGCTACCGCCGGCGGACGCCGGGAAGCGAGGGGTGATGAGGGTCGAAGTGGATCTGGACCTGTGCCAGGGGCACGCGATGTGCGAGCTCGAGGCGCCCGACATCTTCCGTGTGCCCAAGCGCGGGCAGGTCGAGATCGCCGACGGTGAGATCCCCGACGACATGCGCGCGGACGTCGAACGGGCAGTGCAGTACTGCCCGACGGCCGCGCTCCGGCTCGTGAACCAACGCAGTGCCCAGACCACGGAAGGTGATTGAGAAATGACCCAGTTCGATCGCGCCGAACTCGACGAGATGGTCCAGCGATGGATCGAGGAGAACAAGCGCTGCGAGGCCAACGGCGATTGGAAGCCGTTGGCGCAGATGTACACCGAGGATGCCACCTACGGCTGGAACTACGGCCCGCAACAGGATTTCATGGCCGTCGGCCGTGACGAGATAAAGGAACTGGCGCTGGGGCAGGAGATGCTCGGACTCGAGGGGTGGCAGTACCCGTACCAGCAGTTCGTGATCGACGACCGCACCGGTGACGTCATCGGACTGTGGAAGCAGATCGCGGATCGGACCCGCGACGACGGCAGCCACTACCAGGTTCACGGCATCGGCGGCAGCTGGTTCCGCTACGGTGGCGACTTCCAGTGGGCGTGGCAACGGGACTTCTTCGACTTCGGCAACGTGTCGGCACTGTTCGTCGAGATGATCACGAACAACGCGCTGTCCGAGGGCATGTCCGCGCGGATCCAGCGGTCGGTCTCGGGGGAGAAGCTGCCGGGGTGGTTCCCTGCCGGCCAGTCACCGGTGGAGCTGTGGTGAGCGAGACCCGCCGCCGATCGTCGTTCGAGGCACTGTCCCGCGCGGACCTGGCGGTGCTGGTGCCCGAGCTGCTGCTGTGCGGGCAGCTGATCGACCGCTCCGGGATGGCGCACCTCATCGTCGCGTTCGGGCGAGAGGGAATGACCGAGGTCGCCATCGAGGAGTGGCAGGCGTCGAGCCCCTGGTACACCCGGCGGATGCAGCGCGCCCTGAACTACGAGGGCGACAGCGTCGAGACCATCTTCAAGGGCCTGCAGCTCGACATCGGGGCGCCGCCGCAGTTCATGGACTTCCGGTTCCGCGTCGACGACCACGACCACGGCGAGTTCTGGCTCGACCACTGCGGCGCGCTCATGGACGTCGAACCGATGGGCGACGCCTTCGTCACCGCGATGTGCCACGACATCGAGGATCCGACCTTCGACGCGACGGCGCTCGCGACCAACGTCCACGCGCAGGTGCGGCCCATCCACCGTCCACCGCGCGTGCCCGCCGACCGGCATCCGCACTGCGCGTGGACCGTCACGATCGATCCGTCGCATGTGCCACCGGTCGTTCAGCCGCACACCGAGGCCATCGGCCGGACGGCCGCCGTCGCGACGGAGCTGACCCCCATCGACGCCGGCGACGACGGCCGGGCCGACTACGCGGGTCCGCTGCTGTCGGACGTGCGGTTCGCCGACTTCTCCCGGTCCGCGCTGGCGCGGATCGCGGAAGAGGTGTGCCTGCAGCACCACCTGCTCGCGCTCGGCTTCCTCATCGGGGTCCGCAAGCGCACCGATGAGGTGACCGCGCGGACCATCACCCGCAAGCAACTCACCGGCATCGCCGGTCTGGCGGCCGAGCGAATCCGGGACGCGCTGGGGCTGCCCGACGACCTGGAGGGTCTCGCCGCAGTGCTGTCGGTGCATCCGCTGTTCGCGCCGGAACAGTACGTCGACAGCGAGATCCGGTTCGACGACGGACGCCTGCTCATCGCACTCGGGCGGCAGGGCCGCGCCGACGCCGACGGGGCGTGGCCGACGCTGATCGACGGCGACCACCTCGAGCCGCTGCAGGCCTTGGTGCGGGGCGTCAACGCGCGCTTCACCGCGCACGTCGTGTCCGAGGACGGCGATGCGCTGGTCGTCGACATCCGGACCGAGGACGGCCCGACGAAGGAATGCAGCGAGGTGGCCATCACCCGTTTCAGCACCGGGGCGGACTTCGCGTTCGCGGACAGAGGTATCCCATTGCCGCTCACCGTCGTATGAGCGAACTCCATCGGAAGGACGTCCCGCGTGGCCTTCAACCTTGCCGACCTGTTCGAGCACGCCGTCGACGCGATGCCGGACCGGATCGCGCTCATCAGCGGCGACCGTGAGCTCACCTACCGCGAACTGGACCAGCGTGCCAACCGGCTGGCCCATCACCTGCTGGCCGAGGGGTTCGGGGCCGGTTCCCACATCGGCATCCACCTCCACAACTCGTTGGAGACGATGGAGTCGCTGATCGCGGTGTTCAAGATTCGCGCGGTGCCGGTCAACATCAACTACCGCTACACCCGCGACGAACTTGCGTACGTGTACGACAACGCCGATCTGGAGGCGGTGATCCACCACCGGGTGTACGCGCCACGGATCGATGAGGTCCTGCCGACGCTGCCGAGGATTCGGCACACCATCGTCGTCGAGGACGACCAGGGTGAGCTCGGGTTGCACTGTCGCGGTGTGGAGTACGAGTGTGCACTCGACGGACGATCCGCGGAGCGCGACTTCGACGAGCGCCGCAGCGACGACCTGTTCCTGATGTACACCGGAGGGACCACGGGACGGCCGAAGGGCGTCGTGTGGCACCACGAGGACATCTGGCGGGTACTCGGCGGCGGCATCGACTTCTACAGCGGTGAACCGGTCGTCGACGAGTATCAGCAGTCCCGGGTCGGAACGGCCGGAGAGCCGATGCGCTGGTTCGCGCTGCCGCCGTTGATCCACGCGGCCGCGATGATGCCCACGTTCACCGCGATGTTCACCGGCAACACGGTGGTTCTTGATCCCAAGTTCGACGCCCATCGGACGTGGAAACTCGTGGAACAGTGCAACGTTCAGGTTCTCATCATCGCCGGTGACGCGATGGGGCGCCCGCTCATCGAAGCGTTCGCCGAATCGACGGCCGACGTCTCCAGTCTCGCGGTGGTGGCATCGGGCGCAGCGCTCTTCTCGCCGACGATCAAGACAGCGTTCCTCGACGCCTTCCCGAACCTCTTGGTCTCCGACTCCGTCGGATCGTCCGAAACAGGTTTCGGCGGTATCGGATTCGCGTCGAAGGACGGTCCGGACAGTGGTGGTCCCCGGGTGCAGCCTGGTCGGGCCTCCTTCGTTGTCGACGACAAGGGCGATCGCGTCGCACCCGGGTCCCCGGCCGACGGGTGGCTGGCCAAGGGCGGCCACGTACCTGTCGGCTACTACAAGGACCCGGAGAAGAGCGCCGAGATCTTCCGTGTCATCGACGGCGAACGGGTGGTCGTTACAGGTGACCGTGCCAAGGTCGAGGTCGATGGCTCGATAACCCTGCTGGGCAGGGGAAACATGGTCATCAACACCGGCGGGGAGAAGGTCTTCGCGGAGGAGGTCGAGAGCGTCGTCAAGGCCCATCCGGACGTGTACGACGCCATCGTGATCGGGGTGCCCGACGAACGTTGGGGCCACCGTGTGGCCGCGGTGGTGCAGGCCCGGGACGGTGGTGCCATCGATTTCGGCGACGTGGAGCGGCACGCGCGCGATCGTTTGGCCGGCTACAAGATTCCGCGCTCGATCTGGGTTGCGGATCGCGTCGAGCGCACACCTAGCGGGAAACCGGACTACCGGTGGGCGAACACGTACGCCGATGCCGTGGAACCCGATCACCGGATCTGAGCGGCACCGGGGCACAGCAACTTTGCCGATGCGGTGAGGTGACACGCTCGTTCCCAAGGTGAGTTGCGGGGTGAATTCAGCACCCCGCTCACCCCGGTCTCCAGAGCGAAAATGCCAGATCGGTGGGTGGATTGCGCCGCGTCGGGCATCGCTGCAACTGGACGAATGACAAGGTGCGGTGAAGATTTCGTAATCGATACCTGTTCGAGATGTTATCGTCGTTGCGCCTGTATGCATGTGGCCGGGGAAAGTTGCTATCCGTTCGATCGGGGGATCGAACGGATTCTTGGGGGGCGTCGTTCGTCATTTCTGTCGTCATGCGGTTGGGCTGAATGTCTTTGCATTTGCTGTGCATGCCGATCAGGAGGTCGTAAAACGATGTCTACCCATAGGGGCAGAAACATCCGCACGCTGAAGATGAAGAGTCGCATCATGATCGCCGCAACGGCGGTCGGTGCCTTGACGATCGGAACGCCCGCCGTCGGTCAGGCAGATCCGGCGCCGGGCAACGGCGTCGGAAGCAGTGCCAATGGGGGCGCGAACGGAGGGCTGGCGGGTCTCGGCAGCAGCGCGGGCGGAAACGGCCAGGCCGGACTCGGCAGCAGTGCCGGACCAGGTGGCGCCAACGGCGGCGTGAACGCCGGGAGCGCGGGCAACCTCGACCTCAACGGTCTCACCCAGTTGGTGCTGGGCAGCCTCGGTAACGCCGGCGGCGGCAGCTCCGGCGGCGGTGAACTGGGAATCGGCAGCCTCGAGGACGCCGTGCAACTCGTGACCGAACTCGCGGCCGGCAGCCTCGGCAACGTAGACGGCGGCAGTGTCGGCGACACCGGCAGCGCCGGCGGTAGTGCCGAGAGCGGCAGTACTGACCTGAATCTGGGCAGCCTGGCCGACCTGGGTGCGGGTAGCGATTCCGGCAGCACCGACACGGGCAGCGATGCCGGCAGCGTGGACGGTGGCAGCGCGGATGTGAATCTCGGCAGTCTGGGCGACCTGGCGCTCGCCTGCCGCTTTCACGGTAATTCGGCTGAACACCTGTGTCACTGACGAAGAAAGGTGCTCCGACCTGCGATAATTCGACTTGTCTAAGGTTGAACAATCGCGTGATCAAGGAGCACCTTTCAGGTGGCCAAGTCTACGTCCCCGTACCC
>NZ_JBFRDL010000048.1:0-95361 GCF_052113525.1 Rhodococcus sp. TAF43 | reverse complement strand
CACTTCGCATCCGCGCCTTCACCTTCCGGCGCGAACGAGATCGAACCACCGACCTGCAGGATCATGTCCGGCACCGCCTCACGCAGGCGACCGAGGAGCTCGTTGAACTTCGACAGCCGCTTGGAGCCCTTACCGTCCTCCTCACGGACATGGATGTGCAGCACCGTCGCGCCGGCCTCGTAGCAGTCCACCGCCTGCTGGACATGCTCGTCCATCGTCAACGGCAGATCCTCCGGGAAGTCCTCCACCGCCCACTCCGGGCCGTACGGCGCGACAGTGATAACCAGCTTCTCCTGGTTCTCCGGGAACAGTGCGTCATCGTGGAAATGCATTGTGGAACTCCGTTCGTGGAAGAGAGGCGCCAGCCGAGAACACGGACTGGGCCACCGCGCGATATGCCGTCACGCCCGATCGGCCATCTGGGCGACACCACACGCGGCTGCGGGGTGATGGCGATCACAGTAGCCCGGAGACGGGGCTCAAACTTGACGGTTTGGGTCGCAACTCTTGACCGATTGGGATCGTTTGTGAATCGGCGCGCGCCACCGCGACTCCCCCTCGGCGAAGTCCACACCGATCGCGCTGATATCCGACAGCTTCGCCCACTGCGAAAAGATCAGTCCGGCGCCGAATGCGTCGCCGGAGCATTAAGCGGGACAGAAGGTTTCATCAGCCGGCAGGCGGCGAGAAGGAGGTGTCCGCTGCGGACGTTTTCGCCCAGGCCCGCGGGCTGACGCCGAATCGCTGCCGGAACCACCTCGAGAAGGCACTCAGCTCCGAGAACCCCAACTCCGCAGCGATCTCGGTGAGGGAGCGGTCTCCGTGCTCGATCGCGAGTCGTGCGTGCTCCTTGCGAACGGAGTCGAGAATCGAGGAGTACGAGTCGCCCGAATGAGCCAGATGGCGGTGCAGCGTGCGCCGATCCATGCCCAAGCTGTGCGCGATACGCGAGACCGAGCAGCTCTCCGTGGGCAAGAGCGTGGCGATCAGGTCGCGGACCTGGAGCGAAACCGAGGCCCCGGTGGCCGGGGCCAGCAGCCCTAGATACTCCTGCGCGAAGGGTCGCAGCATCGGGTTGGACAGTGGGTTCGGCGTGTCGAGATCGCTGGCCGGGATGATGATCCCGTCAATCTCATGCCCGAAGACCACGGTTGGGCCGAACACCTGGTGGTGCATCGCGATATCGGGAGGTGCCTCGTGCGCGAAATAGGTGGCCACCGGACGCCAGCCCTCGGGGAGTAGATCCGCGAGAATTCGGAAGACGGACGCGACCACCAGTTCGAGGGATTGGTGCCCCAGGGTGATTCCCGGGGCGGACTGCGCGTGGAAGGTGGCCAGGCCTCTCGACTCGGTCAGACCAAGGCTGATGGCCTCGTTGTGCAGGTTCATGTGGCGCAGGACGATTCCCAACGCACTGCGGACGTCGGGCTCCTCCCGGGCGACGAGCCCCACCGGACCGAGGTTGGACACCCCGCGGTTGCCTGACATCCTGATGCCGAAATCCGCACGGCCCGACTGCGCCGCGGAGATCTCGAGCAAGTGGTCCACCGACTGCGCCGAGATCCACCCGGTGGTGGCTGCGAAGGCGCCCGGGTCGATCCCCGCGACTCGCATCAGCGGGTGGGGGTTCAAACCCACCGACTCCGCCACCTCGACATAGCCGTTCAGAACGGCACTTCTGAGCATCAGCATCCGGGCTCAGTCTCCCCATTGGTCAAGTTTGGCGACCCGCATCGTCAAGTCCGAGTCCGACGCTCTACGATAGCGTGATCGCCATCACCCCGTAGCCACCTGTGATGTCCCCCGACGATCGCCCACGACCGCGATCATCGAAATCGCCGTCAACGACGCCACCAGCACGGGCCTCGTCACGCGCGAGTGCGGGTGGCCACGGGAACACCGCTGCCCGCCAATGCTCAATCGGTCTGCGCTACTCGAAGATTCGGCCGGCTGCCACCCCTTCGCCGATCACGGCCAACAGAAATCCCGCCAATAGGAGATAACACGATGACTCAAGCGAACAGCGACTTCCCCGTTGTCGAGGGTATGAAGGCCGGCGGCGGCTGGAACGAGCTCTGGGACGGGCTGTACGAAATGGACCCCGAGTGGACCGAGCTGTACATGAAGATGGCGATGCAGCCGTTCCAGAGCGGCGTCATCCCACCGAAGGTGGTGCAATTGCTGTGCATTGCGGTCGATGCGTCGGCGACCCACATGTATGCGCCCGGCACGCGGCGTCATATTCAGGCCGCGTTGGATATGGGAGTGACGCCCGAGGAGATTCTCGAGGTGCTCAAGCTCGCAACGATCGTGGGCATCCACTCCTGCAACCTCGGTGTTCCCATCCTGGTGGAGGAAATGACCGCGCGCCGGCAGAAGCAGTCCGAGGACTGAGCCGGGCCGAAGCCCGAACAGCAGCTCTGTGCGAGCACCGTGATATCGGTGCTCGCACAGAGCTGCTTGGCGTCTATCCGGCGAGCATTTCCGGGTTTGTCCGGGCAGACCCAGGGCCCCCAATACAATCAAGCCTGTGAGTGGTCAGTCGCGTTCCGCTCGAACTGTCGTCACGGCATGGCTGTACGGCGGACCGCAACATGGCGACTCCAAGGACGTTTCGATCCCCCTGCCACCAACAATCACCACCTCCGCGAACGAGGTCTATGCCAGGGTGGGCCCCGAGCTCGACGAATCTGGCCAACCGCTGTCCACGTGGTGCTATCGCTGGGAACCCCACGTCGCGCTCGAAGCACCGCTCGATCGTTAGAGTTCTTCGACAGACGCGCGATGTATCCGGGCATTTCTCTCGTTCTTGGCGGTCACGAACACGTTCTCTCACGTGATGGCCGGACCCCCTGCCGTTTCCGGCGCCGTCGGAGCCTCAACCTCGCCACCCCCGAACAAACAGCCAAAACGCCTCTCGCTGACACCCTGTCGAGTTAACCTGCGGAACGTCAGCACGGTACGGATGGCGCGCAGATTCCCGATCAGCGAGGACTGACTATGAATTTCTCTCTTGTCATCTCGAACGGAACAGTGGTGGACGGGACCGGGGGGTGAGCCCTATGTCGCCGACATCGGTGTCCGCGACGGCCGGATCGCGGCGGTCACGCCCGGCGGCGGCCTCAGCGATGCCGACGCCGACGAGGTCATCGATGCAACCGGCTTGGTGGTGACACCGGGATTCGTCGACATTCATACCCACTACGACGGGCAGGTCACCTGGGATCCGATGCTGACGCCCAGCTGCTGGCACGGCGTCACCACCGCGGTGATGGGCAATTGCGGCGTGGGATTCGCACCCGTCACCGAGGCCAAGCGGGAGTGGCTGATCGGGTTGATGGAGGGCGTCGAGGACATTCCGGGCGCCGCACTGTCGGAGGGCATCAAGTGGGGCTGGGAGTCGTTCCCGCAGTATCTCGACGAGATCGATCGCCTGCCGCTGGCCATCGATGTCGGGACGCACGTACCGCACGGGTCGGTGCGGGCCTACGTCATGGGCGAGCGGGGCGCCCGCAACGAGCCCGCCTCGCCCGAGGACATCGCGCTGATGGCCAAGTTGGTACGCGAAGGCGTCGAGGCCGGGGCGCTGGGTTTCTCGACCTCACGCACCATCGCGCACAAGGCCATCGACGGCGAGCCGGTACCGGGCACCTTCGCCGCGGAGGACGAACTGTTCGCGATCGGGCAGGCGTTGGCCGCCGCGGGCACCGGGGTCTTCGAACTCGCGCCCGCGGGCATCATGGGCGAGGATCTCGCGGCACCCGATCGAGAAATGGACTGGATGCTGCGGCTGGCCGAACTCACCGGGCGGACAGTGTGTTTCGGTCTGATGCAGCACGATGCCGTACCTGACGACTGGAAGCGGTTGCTGGACCTCGCCGCCGGCGCCTACGAGTCCGGCATTCCGCTGCGCCCGCAAGTGCCGGCACGTCCGCTGGGTCTGCTGACCGGGTTGCAGACGTTCAACGCGTTCTCGACCCGGCCCAGCTACCTCGCCGCCGTCGAACGCTCGGCCGGAGACCTCGACGCACTGGTCGCCGCCCTTCGCGACCCCGCGGTCCGACGGGCCGTGCTCGCCGAGTCCGACTCGCCCACCAACAAGATGCCGTACCTCAGCCAACTGGACCGGACGTTCAACCTCGGCAACCCGCCGGAGTACGAGCCGGCACCCGAGGCCAGCCTCGCGCGGGAGGCCGAGCGTGCCGGGCGGGATCCGTTCGACTACGCCTACGACCTGCTGCTCTCGAATTCGGGTCGCGCACTGTTCTTCCGGCCGCTGCTCAACTACTCCGAGTTCACCCACGATGCGATCCGGGAGATGCTGGTGCACCCCGCGACCGCGGTCGGGCTCGGGGACGGCGGCGCGCACGCGGGCGCCATCTGCGACGCGTCCAACACCACGTATCTGCTCACCCATTGGGCGCGCGACCGCACCCGGGGCGCGCAGATTCCGTTGGCGACCGCGGTGAAGAAGATGACGCTGGACACGGCGACCATCTACGGGCTCGGCGATCGCGGCGTCATCGCCGAGGGCAAGAAGGCCGACCTCAACGTCATCGACTTCGAGCGGCTGCAACTGCGGCCGCCGGCCGTGGAACACGACCTGCCCGGCGGGGCGCGGCGGCTGCTGCAACGCGCCGACGGGTACCGGGCCACCATCGTGTCCGGTCAGGTCGTGTTGCGCGACGGCGAGGACACCGGAGCCCGGCCCGGCGCCCTGGTCCGCGGCGCCCGCTGACCGAAACCGCCTCCGCCTCCGCCTCCGCCACATCGACGGACAGTGGCCGACCACTGCCCACGGTCGTGAGGAGCCTCCGGTCTCGGAGACTCCTCGCGGCGTCAGTCGCGGGCGAGGCTCGGCGGGAACCCTCCGGTGGCGATCGGCCCCCAGTTGTCGATGGTGATGCGGATCAGGCTCTTGTTCTGCGCGCGCATCGCTTCGCGGTACTCGTCCCAATCGGGGTGCTCGCCCGAGATACACCGGAAGTACTCGACGAGCGGTTCGAGCGCGTCGGGCATGTCGAGGACCTCGGCCGTGCCGTCGACCTGCACGTAGGCGCCGTTGAACTCGTCGGACAGCACGCACACACTCGCCTGCGGATCACGGCGCAGATTCGCGGCCTTGGCCCGCTGCGGATACGTGGAGACGACGATCCGTCCCTCGGCGTCCAGCCCCGAGGTGACGGGCGAGATCTGCAGTCCCCCAGACTGTTTCCGGGTGACGAGAACGCTGCGATGACGTGAGCGGATGAAGTCGAGCAACTGGTCACGGGTGACGTGTGCGGCGGTTGCGACAGCCATGGTGCGGCCTCCTGGTCGGTGACGGCTCTACGGTGCCAGCCTAAGGTGTCTCAGCGGAACGCGGCGTGCCCGGTGAGGGCCCGACCGATCGAGAGCAGGTGCATCTCGCTGGTGCCCTCGTAGGTGAGCACCGACTCGAGGTTGTTGGCGTGCCGCAGCGGCGAGTACTCGAGCGTGATGCCGTTGGCGCCGAGGATGGTCCGGCACTCGCGCGCGATCGCGATGGCCTCGCGCACGTTGTTGAGCTTGCCGACGCTGATCTGGTCGGGCGTGATGTCGCCGCGGTCCTTTGTCCGGCCCAGCTGGATCGCGAGCAGCATGCCCTTGCCGAGCTCGAGGGTCATGTCGGCGAGCTTCTCCTGCGTGAGCTGGTAGCCGGCGAGGGGGCGGTCGAACACCTCTCGGRTCCCGGCATATTCGATGGCCGTCTCGAGGCTGTCGCGGGCGGCGCCGAGCGCGCCGAACACGATGCCGAACCGGGCCTCGTTGAGGCATGACAGCGGCGCGCCGAGGCTGTGCGCGCCCGGCAGCTGCGCGGACGCCGGCAGCCGGACCCCGTCGAGCACCAGCTCCGACGTCACCGACGCCCGCATCGACAGCTTCCCGTGCACGGTGTTGGCGGTGAATCCCGGTGTGTCCGTGGGGACCAGGAAGCCGCGGACGCCGTCGTCGGTCTGCGCCCATACCGTCGCGACGTCGGCGAGGCTGCCGTTGGTGATCCACATCTTGGTGCCGTCGAGGATCCAGTCGTCGCCGTCGCGGCGGGCTCGGGTCCGCATGCCCGCCGGGTTGGATCCGAAGTCCGGCTCGGTGAGCCCGAAGCAGCCGAGCGCCTCACCGGTCGCCAGCCGCGGCAGCCACTCCTGCTTCTGCTCCTCCGAGCCGTAGCGGTGGATCGAGAACATCGACAGCGAGCCCTGCACCGAGACGAAGCTGCGCAGCCCGCTGTCGCCGGCCTCGAGCTCGAGGCACGCGAGCCCGTAGCTGACGGCGTTGGTGCCGGCGCAGCCGTAGCCCTGCAGGTGCATGCCGAACAGCCCGAGCCCGCCGAGATCGCGGGCGATCTCGCGCGGCAGCGTGCCGGACTCGAACCACTCCGGCAGCTGTGGCCGGAGTCGTTCGTCCACGAGCCGCCGGACCGTCGCCTGGATGTCCCGCTCCTCCTCCGAGAGGAGGGCGTCGATCCCGAAGAGGTCCAGCGGCTTCATGGTCATATCAGTCCACGGCTCCCACGAACTGGCTGTTGTACAGCATGTAGTAGGCGCCGCGCCGTTCCAGCAGTTCGTCGTGGTTGCCCTGCTCGACGATGTGACCGTCCTCCATGACGACGATCAGGTCGGCGTCGCGGATCGTGGACAGCCGGTGCGCGATCACGAAGCTGGTCCGGTCGCTGCGCAGCACCGCGGTGGCCTGCTGGACGAGCAGTTCGGTGCGGGTGTCGACCGAGCTGGTGGCCTCGTCGAGGATCAGGATCGACGGCTGCGCGATGAACGCCCGGGCGATCGTGATCAGCTGCTTCTCGCCGGCACTGACGTTGCTGCCCTCTTCGTCGATGACCGTGTCGTAGCCGTCGGGCAGCATGTGCACGAAGCGGTCCACGTAGCTCATCCGGGCGGCCTCGCGGACCTGCTCGTCGGTGGCGTTGGGGTGACCGTACGCGATGTTGTCGCGGATGGTCCCGCCGAACAGCCACGTGTCCTGCAGGACCATGCCGATCCGCGAGCGCAGATCGTCGCGGGTCATCTGCGAGATGTCGACGCCGTCGAGCGTGATGCGGCCGCCGTCGAGCTCGTAGAACCGCATGATCAGGTTCACCAGCGTGGTCTTGCCGGCGCCCGTCGGCCCGACGATCGCGACCATCTGTCCCGGCTCCGCGGTGAGCGAAAGGCCCTCGATGAGCGGGGTCTCCGCGTCGTAGCCGAACCGGACGTCCTCGAACTCCACGCGGCCTCGGGCCTGCGCCGGGCTGAGCGCGGGATCCGGATCCTCCGACTCCTCGTCCTCGTCGAGGACCGCGAACACGCGCTCGGCGGACGCGATGCCCGACTGCAGCAGGTTCACCATCGAACCGATCTGGGTGAGCGGCTGCGTGAACTGGCGGGAGTACTGGATGAACGCCTGCACGTCGCCGAGGCTCATCGTGCCCGACGCGACCCGCATGCCGCCGATCACGGCGATCGCGACGTAGTTGAGGTTGCCGAGGAACATGATCGCCGGCATCACCATGCCGGAGATGAACTGCGCCTTGAACCCGGACTGGTACAGATGCTCGTTCTTCTCCTGGAACTGGGCCTGGACCTCACGGCCGCGGCCGTAGGCGGTGACCAGTTCGTGGCCGGTGAGGGCCTCCTCGACCTGACCGTTGAGCTCGCCGGTGGTCTTCCACACCGCACCGAAGTGGGGCTTGGACCGCTTCGCGATCTTGGCCGCGACGACCGCGGACAGCGGCACGGTGAGCACCGCGATGAGCGCCAGCAGCGGCGAGATGACGATCATCATCGCCAGGATGCCGATGACGCTGAGCGTGGCGGTCACCAACTGGCTGAGCGTCTGCTGCAGGCTCTGCGAGACGTTGTCGATGTCGTTGGTGACGCGGCTGAGCAGGTCACCTCGCGAGGAGGTGTCGAAGTAGCGCAACGGAAGTCGGTTGATCTTCCGCTCCACCTCGTTGCGCAGATCCCGCACGACGCCCTGCACGATGATGTTCAGCAGGTACGCGGCGAGCCACGACACGAACGCCGACGCGAGGTACAGCGCCAGCACCAGCGCGAGCACCTGGCCGACGGCGGTGAAGTCGATGCCCGCACCGGGCACGACGTCCATGCCCGAGACCATGTCGGCGAACTGGTTCTCGCCGGCGGCGCGGAGTCCGTCGACGGCCTGGTCCTTGGTCAGGCCGTCCGGCAGCTGCCGGCCGATCACACCGTCGAAGATGATGTTCGTGGCGTGGCCCATCAGGCGCGGGCCGATGACCGACAGCACGACGCTGGCCGCGGCCAGGATCAGGACGACCGTGACCGCGGTCCGGTGCGAGCGCAGTCGTCCGAGCAGGCGCTTCATGGATGCGCCGAAGTTCTCCGCCTTCRCGGCGGGGGCCCCGGGTGCGCCGGGCATCGGGGG
Source organism: Rhodococcus sp. TAF43 (assembly GCF_052113525.1). NCBI lineage: Bacteria > Bacillati > Actinomycetota > Actinomycetes > Mycobacteriales > Nocardiaceae > Rhodococcus > Rhodococcus sp. TAF43. Next base: position 86,940 of record NZ_JBFRDL010000048.1, on the reverse strand, counting down.
CGAGGACTGGGTCGCGGTGCTCACAGCGCCTCCTGAACCGAACGCTGGGACTCCACGATCTCGACGTACGTCGAACAGGTCTCGAGAAGTTGCTCGTGCGTGCCGATGCCGACCGTCGCGCCCTCCTCGAGGACGATGATCTGGTCGGCGTCGATGATCGTCGACACACGCTGGGCCACGATGATCACGCAGGCATCCTCGGTTTCGGGCCGCATCGCCGCGCGCAGCCGGGCATCGGTGCTCAGGTCGAGCGCCGAGAACGAATCGTCGAACAGGTACACCGCGGGGCGGCGCACGAGCGCGCGGGCGATCGCGAGACGCTGCCGCTGCCCGCCGGAGACGGTGGTGCCGCCCTGCGAGATCGGCGTGTCGAGGCCCTCGGGCATCGCGCGGACGAAGTCGGCGGCCTGCGCGATCTCGAGCGCGCGCCACAGCTCCTCGTCGGTGGCGTCCGGCTTGCCGTAGCGCAGGTTGGTCGCGACGGTGCCGGAGAACAGGAATGCCTTCTGCGGCACGAGGCCGATCTGCAAACGCAGCAGCTCGGGGTCGAGGTCGCGCACGTCGGTGCCCGACACGGTGACGGCGCCGGAGGTGACGTCGATCAGACGCGGGATCAGGCCGAGCAGCGTGGTCTTGCCGGATCCGGTGCCGCCGATGATCGCGGTGGTCTTGCCGGGTTCGGCGGTGAAGCTGATGCCGCGCAGCACCGGCTCCTCGGCGCCCGGGTACTTGAACTCGGCGTCGCGCAGTTCGACGAGCGCGGGCTGGTCCATGGCGGTGACGGGGTTGACCGGGGCCACCACCGACGGCTCGGTGTCGAGCACCTCGGTGATGCGCTCGGCACACACCGCGGCGCGGGGCGCGAGCATCGCGATCATCGACGCCATCATGACCGCCATCAGGATCTGCATGATGTAGCTGAGCATCGCGGTCAACGAGCCGACACCCATGCTGCCGTTGTCGATCTCGTGGCCGCCGAACCAGATGACGGCGACGCTGGTGAGGTTCGCGATCATCATCACGAGCGGAATCATCAACGCGCTCATCCGGCCGACCTTCAACGCGGTGTTCGTCAGGGCCGAATTGGCCTCGTCGAACCGCTCCGCCTCGGACCGCTCCCGCACGAACGCGCGGACCACGCGGATGCCGGTGATCTGTTCGCGCAGCACGCGGTTCACCGCATCGATCCGCGTCTGCATGGTGCGGAACGCGGGCACCATCTTCGTGATCATCACGATCATCACGAGGGCGAGGAGCGGCACGCTCACCGCGAGGATCCACGACAGTCCGGCGTCCTGCCGGATCGCCATCACGATGCCACCGATGCACATGATCGGTGCCATCACGAGGATGGTGGCGCCGAGCACCACCATCATCTGCACCTGCTGCACGTCGTTGGTGCTGCGGGTGATGAGCGACGGCGCACCGAACCGCCCGAATTCACGGGACGAGAAGGACCGGGCGCGGCTCACGACCGCGCTGCGCACGTCCCGACCGAAGCCCATCGCGGCACGGGCACCGAAGTACACCGACCCGATGGAGCAGATGATCTGAACCACGGTCACGAGCAGCATCTTCGCGCCCGCGGTCATGATGTAGCCGGTGTCGCCGGCGGCCACACCGTTGTCGATCAGGTCGGCGTTGACGCTGGGGAGATACAGCGCAGCGCCGGTGGCGACGAGTTGGAGGAGTATGACGCCGGCAAGGTCGCGCTTGTATGGCCCCAGGTAGGTGCCGAGAAGTCTGATCAGCATGGTGGGCGAAGGTTACCAATCCGAAGGGTGAAAAAGGGAGGGATCGGGCCGGACTGCCGGGACCGATCCCTCCCCGTTCACGAAACTGTCAGGAGGTGGTCAGGAGACGGGCACGTCCTCGCGCTCGCGTCCCTCCTGCGGGAGTGCACGGGCCAACTTCTCGCCCTCGATGTCGACGTTCGGCAGGATCTTGTCGAGCCACTTCGGCAGCCACCACGCCTTGTCGCCGAGCAGCGCCATCACCGACGGGATGACGAGCATGCGGACGACGAAGGCGTCGAAGAACACCGCCGCGGCGAGCGCGAAGCCCATCGACTTGATGAACGAGTTCGGTTCCGCGATGAACGCCGCGAACACGGAGATCATGATGATCGCCGCCGCCGTCACGACGCGGGCACCGTGGTTGAACCCGATCGCGACCGCGTCCTTCGCGGACGCGCCGTGCACGTACTCCTCGCGCATGCGCGTCACCAGGAACACCTGGTAGTCCATCGCGAGGCCGAACACCACACCGATCAGGAAGATCGGCATGAAGCTGACGATGGGCTGCGGGTTGGCGGCCAGTCCGCCCCAGCCCTCCTGGAACACCGCGACGGTGGCACCGAACGTGGCGGCGACGCTGAGCAGGAAACCCAGGGTCGCGGTCAGCGGCACCAGAATCGAACGGAACACCAGCATCAGCAGCACGAACGCGAGTCCGACGACCACCGCGAGGTACGGCACCAGCGCGTCCAGCAGACGCTCGGAGATGTCACCCTCGAGTGCCGTCTGGCCGGTGACGCCGTAGTTGATGCCGATCGAGTCGTGCAGGTCGGACTCGGCCGCGCGGATGTCGGCGACCAGGTCCATCGTCGACGGATCACTCGGGCCGCTGCGCGGGGTCACCAGGATCTGCGCGGTATCGCCCGCCTCGTTGGCGCCGACAACCTGCGCATTGAGCACGTCGGGCTGCTCGGAGATCTTCGCGACGACGTCACCGAACGCCTCACCCGCCGGGACGGTCGCGTCCTGCGCATCCACGACGACCAGCAGGGGTCCGTTCTTGCCGGGCCCGAAGCCCTCGTTCACCAGGTCGTAGGCCTGGCGGGCGCTGGTCGCCGGGTCACCGCTGCCCTCGTTGGGCAGCGCCAGTTCGAGCTTCGCCGCGGGAATCGCGAGCACACCCAGCAATACGACGCCGATGATCACACCGATCGCCGGTCGGCGGACCACCGCACGGCTGTAGCGCTTCGAGAACGTCTTCTTGCCGTCGTCGCCCTCGGCGTCTCGCTGATCCAGACCGGGGACGCGGCCGGCGAACGCCTTGCGCCCGAACAGGCCGAGGATCGCCGGCAGCAGGGTCAGTGCGATGAGGACCGCGATGAACACCGTCGATGCGGCCGCGGCGCCCATGTCGGACAGGAAGGGGATGCCGACGACGCGCAGCGCGACGAGCGCGATGATGACCGTCAGGCCCGCGAACACGACGGCCGAACCGGCGGTGCCGACCGCGCGGCCCGCGGCCTCGGAGCGGTCGTCGGTGAGCTCGAGTTCGTGTTTGAAGCGCGAGACGATGAACAGCGAGTAGTCGATCGCGACGGCCAGGCCGATCATGACCGCGAGCGTCGGGGTCATCGAGCTGAGGTCCATGAAACCGGTCGCGACGGTGATGCCGAGGCTGCCGATCATGATGCCGATGATCGCGGTGATCAGCGGCAGGCCCGCGGCCACCAGCGAGCCGAACGTGATGACGAGGACGATGGCGGCGACGGCGATACCGATCAGCTCGGTGATGCCGCCGGGCATCTCGGCCTCCATCGCGGCGGAGCCGCTGACCTGGACGTCGAGGCCGGCACCCCGACCGATGTCGGCGGCCTCCTTGATCTGGTCGCGCGTCGCCTGGTCCATGTCGCTGTACTCGCCGTCGAACGGGACCTCGACGTAGCCGACGGTGCGATTCTCACTGAGCGGCGACAGTGCCTGGGCGTTCGAGACCGCGACGTCCTCGGGGATGCCCTGGTCCGCGGCGCCGGCCTTGGCCATCTGCGCGAGACCGGCGTCGGCGGTCACCGGGTTGACCAGGGCCCCTGGCGTCCCCGCGGTCGGGTCGGCCTTGGCGGCCGCGCTGACCTTGTCAATGCCGCGGACCTTCGCGAGCACCTCGTCCATCGCGGCCTGGTTCGCCGGGGTATCGAGGGTCTGACCGTCCGGGGCCGCGAACACGTAGCGGGCCGAGAGCGAGTCCATCCCGCTGCCCTGGTCACCGAAGCGCTCGGACATCAGGTCCTGCGCCTGCTGCGCCGGGGTGCCCGGGATGGAGAACGAGTCCTTCGTCGGACCCGACAGCGTCGCGGCACCGACACCCATCAGAACCAGGATGGCCAGCCAGATGGAGAGGACCGTGCCTTTTCGCCGGTAGGCGAATCTGCCGATCCGATAGAGATAGGTGGCCATGGTGGCTCCTTCTTGATCGGGTGGGGTCTAGCGGGCGGGCACGGCGAGGCCTCGCCGCAGTTGGTCGAATGCCGCTCGGACGACTTCTTCGGGGTTCGCGGCGGACGCTCGACCGCTCATCCACAGGTCCATCGATGCCTTGCAGGCTGCACCGACGACCATGTGCAGCAGGTTGGGATACAGATCGGTGGCGCTGTCGGTGCCGGTGCGCTCGGCTATGACGTCGGCGAGCACCGGGGTGACCCGGAGGTGCATCTCGAGTTTCTTCGCCAGCAGCGTGGGGCTGGCGTCGATGAGCTCGGCCAGCGCCTGCATCTCCTCGATGTCGTGCTCCGGATCGGTGACGGCCCGGATCACGACGTGTTCGAGGGAATCGAGGATCGGCTCGGACGCGGGCCGTTCTCGGAGCCAGTCCGCCCACTCGTAGACCGAGGCCTCGAGGTGGTGCAGGACGGCCTCCTCCTTGCTGGAGAAGTAGTTGTGGAACGTGCGCGTGGACACGCCGGCTTCGGAGGCGATCATGTCGGCGGTGACGAGTTCGATGCCCCGACCCTTGGCGAGGCGCGCGGCGGCCTCACTGAGCGCGATGCGCGTCGCCGCCTTCTTCCGGTCCCTCAGACCGAGTGCTTCACTCACCCCTTCGAAGGTACCGAAGTTGCAGAGCTCTGCAATGTTGCAGTCGAGTGCACTTTTGTGGGCTTCGGCACACCCGCACAAGGAGAGTGATCGGGGTCACGTCGCACGCGTTCGCGGCCTACGCTGATCCCACAAACCCGCGCACCTCGGAAACGGCGGCGACGATGCCCGATTGGGACGGCGAACAGTACGCACAGGCGAGCGAACTGCAGCGGACGATGGCGACCCGTGCACTCGACGGACTCGACCTGGATCCACACGGTCGCGTGCTCGACGTCGGCTGCGGCGACGGGTTCGTCACCCGCATGCTCGCGGACCGACTCACCGACGGCTACGCGATCGGCGTCGATGCGTCGCCGCAGATGATCGAGAAGGCCGCGTCGGGCGCGACGGATCCTCGGGTGCGGTTCATGGTCGCGGACGCGCGACGACTGCCGTTCCGGGATCGATTCGACGTCGTGGTGTCCTTCAACGCGCTGCACTGGGTGCCCGAACAGCAGCAGGCGCTGGCGTCGATCGCCGACGCCGCGCGGCCGGGCGCGCGGGTCCTGATCCAGGTGGTGTGCGCGGGTGACCGCGTGAGCCTCGAGACCATCGCGATGGAGGTCGCGGGCACGCCCCGATGGGTGGACCGGTTCGCCGCATTCACGCCACCGTTCGTCCACGTCGAGCCCGATGACTACCCGGAACTCGCGGCGTCCGCGGGCCTGCGCGTAACCGATCTGTCGGTCCACGACGTCACCTGGGACTTCGGCACCCGGGAAGCGTTCGCACAGTGGTGCACCGCCGGCGCCGACGCCTGGACACACCGACTGGACCCCGACGACCGTCCGCGGTTCATCGACGACTGGATGCGCGCCTACGAGGAGGTGTCGGGGCGGCCGGGGCTCTTCCAGTACATGCAGATGCGGGCAGCGCTCACCCCGAGCGCCCGCCCGGCAGGGAGCTGACGGCGGACGTCTTGCCGGTCGTACCGACGACCCTCACCGCTGGAGGATTTCGGAGAGTCGCCTGACGCCTTCGGCGATCTGGGCTTCAGTTGCGGCCCCGTAGGAGAAGCGCAGGAACGGTGCGGGTGGTTCGTCCACGAAGAAGTGACGCCCGTCTCCTATGAGCACCCCGGCCGCGTATGCGGCGGCGCAGACCTCGCGGGTATCTGCGCCCTGGGGAAGCCTGGCCCAGAGGTGAATGCCACCGCGCGGGACGCACGGAATGCGGATGCCGGGCGTCGTGGCACGAATCGCGGAGGCAAGTGCGTCGCGTCGCGTCGCGAGCTCGGCGCGCAGGCGCTTCAGGTGCCGGGGCCACACATTCGAGGTCAGGAGACCGCAGGCGATTTCCTGCACCAGCGGCGCGACGCAGAGGTCGTCGGCGGTGCGCGCGGCCCGGAGCCGCTCGCCTGCCGGACCGCGCGCGATGACCGCGCCGAGCCTGAGGCCTGGGGAGGCAGGCTTCGACAGGGTGAGGATCGACACGACGTGTCCGTGAGGGTCTTCGGTGAAGAGTGGGGGTGGGGCCTGTCCGTCGATGCCGAGATGTCTGGCCCAGTCGTCCTCGATAATGAACGCACCGTGTCGGGCGGCGAGTTCGAGCACCTGCTTCCGGCGCTCCGAACTCAAGACCGCGCCGGTGGGATTCGCGTAGCTCGGCTGGAGGTAGACCACTCGCGCTCGCGTGCGTTCGAGTTCGTCGGCGAGGCGGTCGACCTGGATCCCGTCGGCGTCGGCGGGTACCGACGAGAGGTTGAGGCCTGCGCTCTGCGCAGCGAGGATCGCGCCCGGATAGCTCGGACTCTCGGTGATGACCGCCGACCCGGGCTCGGCGAGTGTGCGCATTGCGAAGACGAGGCCCTGCTGCCCGCCGGAGACCACAAGCACGTCGTTCGGGTCGGCGCGGTATTCGGAGGCGAGGATGCGCCGCAGTTCCGGCGATCCCGCTGGCGGTGTCATCATCCAGGCACGACCGCTCTTTGCCGCACGCGAGCCGATGCGATGCAGTTCCTCGTTCGGCAGTAGTTCGGGGGCAAGGTATCCCCAGGAGAGCGGGATGTGCTCGGGAGTACCGTAGCCGCCCAGACGAGCGGCCCGGTCGGCGTCCACTCTGGCGCGGCCAAGCGCCTGAGACTGCCAGGAAAAGTCCGGTTCCGGAAGTCGTTCGTGGCCCGCCACGAACGTTCCCCGTCCGGGCTCAGCCCGGACCAGCCCGAATGCGCTCAGTTCCGAAAGAGCTGCCGAGATGGTGGCCGCACTTGCCTGGAACTCCACGGAGAGTTCTCGGACGCCCGGCAGCTTCTCCCCCGTACCCATCGTCGCGATCCGCTGGCGGAGGCGTGCCGCAATCTCCGAGGACCTGTTATCATTCGACATGACACTAGTGAATAACGTTACTCTAGTTTCCGCAATATTGTTACGCTATCGGCCGGGCGTGAAGTCAGCAATCTCGGTGGCGCACCGATGAGTCGGGCTTCCTCCGTTCTGCGGGATGTCTCGGTGTCCGCGGTCGTCGCGGGCGTCCTCTCTGCGCTCATCAACTTCGCCGGCCCGTTCCTGATCGTGCTCGAGGCCACCCGCGCGGCAGGTCTGAACGAGGCGCAGACCGCGTCCTGGGTCTGGGCGGTGTCGATCGGCAACGGTGTGTGCAGCATCGCGCTGAGCCTCTTCACCCGTATCCCCGTGATCGTCGCTTGGTCGACACCCGGAGCGGCGCTGCTGATCGCCTCGCTCGGCGGCTTCTCGTTCGCCGAGGCAGTCGGCGCGTTCCTCGTCGCCTCGGTCGCCGCTGCAGTGGTCGGGTACACGGGCTGGTTCGGCTGGATACTCGCCAGGGTGCCCGGCCCGGTGCTGCAGGCGCTGCTCGCCGGGATCCTGCTGCCCTTCGTCGTGACCGCGGCGGGCGCCTTCACGAGCGCGCCGCTGATTGCGGGGAGCATCGTCGTCGCATTCTTTCTCGGCAAGCGCTTCTTCGACCGATACGCAGTGCTCGCCGGACTCGTCGCCGGGATTGCGGTGACCTGGGCGACCGGATCCTTCCGCGAGGTCGCGCCGTCGCTCGAGCTCGGCGGCCCTGTGTTCACGATGCCGGCGTTCACCCCGGCCGCACTCGTGAGCATCGCGCTGCCACTGTTCATCGTCACGATGGCCTCACAGAACGCACCGGGCCTCGCACTGCTCCACTCGCAGGGGTACGAGCCGAACGACCGCCTGGTCGTCGGTGCCATCTCGACGGTTTCGGCGGTCCTCGCGCCCTTCGGCTGCCACGGCATCAACCTCGGCGCGATCACGGCGGCAATCGCGCTCGGCCCCGAGTCGCACCCGGATCGCGCAAAGCGCTACATCGCGGGCCTCTCGGGCGGCCTCACCTACTTGCTGGTCGGCTCGTTCGGGGGCGTGCTTGTGGCCGGGTTCCAGGCGATCCCGACCGAAACGGTTTCGGTACTTGCCGCCGTCGCGCTGCTCGGATCAGCGCTCACCGCACTCGAGGGCGCGATGGGCGGCGATGCCCGCACCGGGATCGCGGCCCTCACCACGCTCGCGGTCACCATGTCGGGCGTCGTGTTCTTCAGCGTCGGTGCCGCGTTCTGGGGCCTCGTCGCGGGCAGCGCCGTGTATCTCCTCCTGGCCCCACGCCGACCACGAACCCGAACAGGCGAATCAGGAAAGGAGAACGCGGTGATCACATGACCGAGGCCCGCGCGCCGCGCATCCCGCATCGAATCTTCAATCCTCGCGGGCAGAGAACGCTCAGACAGTAGGTGGCAGTACAGCTCTGCCGAGACCTTCGAACACCGATAGGAGCCACCATGGCAACGACCACCCTTCCGACGATCCGGCCGCTCGACGCCACCGATGAGAGTCGCTGGCGTGTCCTCTTCCGCGAGTACCGCGAGTTCTACAAGCTGCCCGAATCCGAGGACATCGTCTCCCGCGCATGGGGATGGTTCATGGATCCCCGACACGAATGCAAGGCTCTCGTTGCGGAAGCGGACGGCGAGATCCTCGGGTTCGCACACCATCGCCGGTTCTCCTCGCCCTACACCGGAACCACCGGCCTCTTCCTCGACGACCTGTTCACCGACCCCGCGGCCCGAGGCCGGGGCGTCGGACGTGCACTGATCGGGCGTCTGACCGAGATGGCCACCGCCGAGGGCCGCGCCGTGGTGCAGTGGGTGACCGCCGACGACAACCATCAAGCCCAGGCGCTCTACAACACCCTCGCCACGCGAACGAGCTGGGTTACCTACGAGGCCGAACCCTCCGCGAAGTGAGCACTGCAACATGAACCCGCTGCCGCCAGAGGTCTCTGGGCGGTGGCACGGGGCGGCGGCGGCAAGACGAGTCGATCCATTGACTTGCCCTGGTCCTGTTGATCGGACCAGGGCAGGCCGGCGGCTCGCCGATGCTCTCACCAAGGCCACGACGGCCGCACTCACTACAGGAGCAGGACTGTGACAACCCACGTGACGCCGGCCGAGAAGCCCGTGATCGTGAACTCGTCGTCGAGGCTGAACGGAGTCCTCTACGACCTCCGCGGACCCGTACACGAACGCGCCGTCGAACTGGAGCGGTGCGGGCAGGAGATCCTGCGCCTGAACATCGGGAACCCGGCCCCGTTCGGATTCGAGGCTCCCGAGGTCGTGGTCGACGCGCTCCGGGAGGCGCTTCCGCACGCGCACGGCTACTCCGAGTCGCAAGGACTCGGCTCCGCCCGCGAAGCGATCCGGGACCACTACGCTGCGCGGCCCGGGTTCCCGGCCGCGGGTATCGACGACATCCTCATCGGCAACGGCGTCTCCGAGTTGGTAACCCTCACCCTGCAGGCTCTCCTCGAACCCGGTGACGAAGTCCTCATCCCCTCTCCGGACTACCCCTTGTGGACGGCGTCGACCGTGCTCGCCGGTGGGGTACCCCGGCACTACCCGTGCGACGAAGACAACGGATGGAGTCCGGACACAGAGGAATTGGGGCGCATGGTGACGCCCCGCACCCGGGCGATCGTCGTCATCAACCCCAACAACCCCACCGGCGCGGTGTACTCACGGCGCACACTCGAGGAGATCGCCGCTGTCGCAGATCGGCACGGGCTCCTCCTGCTCTCCGACGAGATCTACGACCGGATCGTCTACCCGGGGCACGTCCACGTCAGCACTGCGCAGGTTGCGCCGACGCATCCCTGCATCACCTTCTCGGGGCTGTCCAAGACCTCGCGTGTGGCCGGCTACCGGGCCGGGTGGGTTATCGCTACCGGGTTCAGTCCCGACGACGGGTACCCAGCAGGACTTCGCCTGCTCGCGTCGATGCGTATGTGTGCCTCCGTTCCCGCGCAGCACGCGATCACCGCGGCGTTGCAGCACGACGACACGATCGCCGCGCTCCGGATGCCGGGAGGCCGACTCTTCGAGCAACGCGCTCTGACTGTCGGACTGCTGCAGGACATCCCCGGAGTGACCTGTCACGAGCCCGGGGGCGGTCTGTACGTCTTCCCCTGCATCGACCCCGACGTCTACGGGATCGCGGACGACGAACAACTCGTGCTCGACTTCCTCGACGCCGAGCACGTCCTCCTCGTCCACGGTCGCGCGTTCAACTGGGCACGCCCCGACCACCTGCGCATCGCCTTTCTTCCCCGTACTCCAGTTCTCGCCGACGCCCTGGAACGTTTCGCCCGGTTCCTCAGCGACTACCGGCAAGACCCACACCGCCGCGCGGTGTGACGACTCCCAAAACCGAACCGAGACAAGAAAGAACGCAGATGACCGAAACACTTCCAGCCGCATCCACCTCAACTGGACCTGCACTGGTCACCGAGGTTCCAGGGCCGAAGAGTCGCGAGCTCCACAGCCGCAAGACGGCGGCCGTGCCGCGCGGAATTGGCAGCGCGCTGCCAATCTACATCGATCACGCCGAAGGCCCGTGGCTCATCGACGTCGATGGCAACCGGTTTCTGGACTTGGGTTGCGGCGCAGGCGTCAACATGGTCGGCCACCACCAGCAGAGCATCATCGATGCGGCGTCTGCGCAACTGAACCGGGTCACCCACACGCTGTTCGGCATCACGCCCTACGAGGGTTACGTGCGCCTGGCCGAACGTCTGTCCGCGAAGACCCCCGGGGCGCACGCGAAGAAGACCATGTTCGTCAACTCCGGTGCCGAAGCGGTCGAGAACGCCGTGAAGGTCGCCCGGGCGTACACGGGTCGGCGCGCAGTTGCGTCCTTGGACCACGGGTTCCACGGCCGCACCAATCTAACTCTCGCGATGAACCACCGGGCGGTCCCGTACGCGACCGGTTTCGGGCCGTTCGCACCCGATGTCCACCGGGTACCGAACTCCTATCCGTTCCGGGACGGGCTCACGGGTCAGCAGGCTGCAGCACGGACGATCGCATACCTGGAAGAGCGCGTAGGCTCCGCCGACCTCGCCGCGCTCGTCGTCGAACCCATCCAGGGCGAGGGCGGATTCATCGTGCCCGCAGACGGATATCTACCGGCCCTGCAAGAATGGGCCAACCGAAACGGCGTCGTTCTCGTCGCCGACGAAATCCAGTGCGGGCTCGGACGGACCGGGACCTGGTTCGCCAGCGAACTGTTCGGCCTCGTACCGGACGTGGTGCTCACCGCCAAGCAGATCGCCGCCGGCCTACCCCTGGCCGGGGTCACCGGACGAGCGGAGATCATGGATGCCGCCGCACCCGGCGGCCTCGGCGGGACCTTCGGCGGCAACCCCGTCTCGATCGCCGCCGCGCACGCCGTTCTCGACTTTCTGGAAGACGAGGAACAGTTCGCCGCCGCACGCCGGATCGGCAACACCCTCACCAGTGGCCTACGGCGAATTGCCGAAACCTATCCCGTCATCGGCGATGTCCGGGGGCACGGTGCGATGATCGCCTTCGAGCTGACGCAGGCTGGAACGACTCGACCGTTGCCCGGGAGCGCCGCTGCGATCAGCGAGCACGCGGCCCGGCGGGGCGTGGTCCTGATCATCGCGGGCAGCGACGGCAACGTCATCAGGTTCCTGCCGACCCTCGACGTCACCGACGATCTCCTCCAGTACGCGCTCACAGTGATCGAGGAAGCACTGAACGGGCACGAATGAGTCGGCGCTGTGCCGACGGAAACGTCGGCACACACGGTGGGGTGGCCGAATGGCCAGGTAGCGGTGCGCAACACCGCGCATGCAGGTTCGAATCCTGCACCCACCTCGACGGGATACCGCACAGTGGGCTCGAACCCGCCGTGCGACACACCTGATGCATATCCAGACCCTTTGTCCGCCAAAGGAGGTCGAGCATGGCCACACACAACACGTTCGTTCTCGCGACCCACAACGCAACCAAAGTCGCCGAGTACCGATTCATCGCAGAGTCGATGCTGCCGGGCTGGACGCCGGCCTCCTACGACGGTCCCGAGCCGGACGAGGACGGACTCAGTTTCCGCGACAACGCCCTCATCAAAGCACGCGTTGCCGCCGCACACTCCGGCCTTCCAGCTGTCGCCGACGATTCCGGATTGTGCGTGGACGTACTCGGAGGCGCGCCCGGCGTCTTCTCGGCCTACTGGGCGGGACACCGTAAGGACCACACCGCCAACCGTAATCTGCTACTCGACCAACTCTCAGGCGTCGCCGCACCGCACCGCACCGCACGATTTACTTCAGCGCTCGCGCTCGTCGCCCCCAGCGGTGCCGAATACGTTGCCATGGAACACTGGTCGGGCCGACTGGCCCTCACGCCGGCAGGTGACGACGGATTCCCGTACGACTCGATCTTCGTCCCGGACGGCCAAACGCCCGGTCACGAGCGCACCGTCGCCGAATGGGACACCGAGGACAGATATCGGAGTTCACACCGGGCACGCGCGTTCAAAGCACTCGTTCCGGCTCTCGAAGCGCTGACCAACGTCCAAACGTGCCGATGAGCATGCCCGAGTGCTACGGGGGGGGGCATGCTTCAGGTCTGACCGCACCGAATATCTCTCGCACGCAGTTGATCTCCACCTACCGAATGCGACTCCGCGAGGAATCCGCCAGCAGGCCGCAGCGCATCTCGGGCGGCCTTGTCCGTACTCGGAATCGACGCGACAACCTCAGCGAGAGCCTCCGACCGTAAGTCCTCCGTCTACCGGGATGCATGCTCCGGTGACGAACGAGGAGGCAGGCGAGAGCAACCATGCGACCAGTTCCGCAATCTCCGACGCTTGCCCCAGACGCCCCATCGGAGTCATAGCCCGCCTCGCCTGCTTGCCTTCGTCCGTCGCGTTCTCGAGAAGCATCGGCGTTTCGACGAATCCAGGGCAGGTGGCATTCACGCGAATACCCTTGCTCGAGCCTTCCAGTGCCGCAGCCTTTGTCAGTCCGACCGCACCGTGCTTGGACGCGACATACGCGGCGCCGTGGGAGACGCCGATCAAACCGGCGGCCGAGGCGTTGTTCACGATCGATGCCCCGCTTCGCAAGTGCCGCAGCTCATGCTTGAGGCAGAGAAACATGCCCACCAGGTTGACGTCGACGAGTTCACGGAAGTCGGCTACGTCCGTATCGGCGAGGGCCGTACCGAACGAGTAGGCCCCCGCGGCGGAAATCCCCGCGTTGTTGAAGGCCCCGTCGAGCCCTCCGAAAGCAGACATCGCATCGGCGATCATGCGTTCGACATCCGCCTCGTTCGAGATGTCCGCGACGAGCGCGACAGCTTCCCCACCGGAGGCGTTGATGTCGGCGGAGACCTTGGAGACGCTCTCGAGACTGCGATCGACGACAACAACTCGCGAGCCCCGGAGACCCAACAAGATTGCAGTCTCGCGTCCGATCCCGGACGCGGCCCCGGTCACGAGGAATCTACGCCCCGCGGACTCCCCCTCGACATGGCCCACCTCCGGACGGCTGAACTCTTGACCGATTGCAGCACTGGAACTTTGGCGAGAATCCGACATTCCATGAGGCTAGCAAGCCCGCGACATCGATCGCGCGTCTCGACGGAAAGTTTGATTCCGCCATGCGGAATGACTTACTCCCCGACCCCTTCGACCCCCGTATCAGCGGGAAACCTCGAGCACCCGGTGGGCATCAGCTGCGGCCGAAACAAGATGCGCACCAACCGCTTCCAAATCCGTCGTCTGCATCCGATAGATGGGCATGCAGACCGAGAGAGCCGCGATGGGCTTCCCACGATCATTGAGGACAGCCACCCCGACGCCGCCGACCTCGGCCCGAAAGCCTCCCCGATTCACCGCATATCCGGTCGACCGGACGTGCTGCAGCTCCTTGCGAACATCCGCCGGGTCGGTCAGCGACCGTTCGGTGTATCGGCGCAGCGGACCCGCCAGAACCCAGTCGACCGCGTCATCGGGCAGTGCCGCCAGCTGCGCAAGCCCCGGCGACACGCAGTGCGCGGGAGACCGGCTGCCGAGCGTGCTCACCGAGTGGACCGGCTTCGGCGAGACGAGCTGCTCGACATAGATGACGTACCTCCCCTGGAGCACGGTGAGGTGAATGGTCTCCTGCGTCTCGTCGTGGAGTTCATCCATGATCGGCCGGAGCCTGCTCCGAATGTCTTGCCCGACTTGAAGACCCGGCGCAAGGCTGAGCAATCCTGGCCCCAGTCGGTATCGCAGCTCGTCGTCCTTCTCCACCCATCCACGCTCGACAAGCGTCTTGGCCAGGCGAAATGCCGTCGTCTTGCCGACGCCGAGGCGGTCCGCCAGCTGGGTGACAGTGAGTCCGTTGTTCTCCGCCAGGAGCTCCAGGAGTGAGAGCGCCCGATTGACGGAGCCGAGCGTGTCCGTTGCGCGCGATTCGACCATGGAATCACCATAACGGAACCAACGACGGAAGATTCGTTTCGCAATGCGGAACGCTCGTTGAGCATTAAGGAACCACATGTCTATGGTGCAGATCACGTCACAGCCGTGACGACCACTCGGCCAGGAGGCAGCTTTGGAGAATTTCCAGGACAGTGCCCGCAGAAAGCAGGTTCGCTCTGCGGGGATCGCTTCGATCACCGGATGGGCGATGGATCTCTACGATCTGACGATCATCCTCTACCTCGCCCCTACTATCGGGCCGCTTCTGTTCCCCGCCCACAACGCGACGCTCCAATTGACGTTCGTCTACGCATCTTTCGCGGTGACCCTCCTCTTCCGCCCGCTCGGTTCTGCGCTGTTCGGCGCCTACGCCGATCGCAACGGGCGCAAGCAAGCGATGATGTTCGCGATTCTGGGTGTCGGGCTGTCGACCGCGTGCATGGGAGCGGTGCCGACATACGCGACCATCGGATTTGCTGCTCCGATCCTCTTCCTCGCCTTGCGCATCGTGCAGGGGGTGTTCGTCGGCGGCGTCGTCGCTTCGACCCACACGCTCGGAACCGAAACTGTCGCACCGGAACATCGCGGGCTGATGTCGGGTTTGGTCGCCGGCGGCGGCGCCGGCGCCGGCGCCGTGGTCGCTTCGATCGTGTACTTCGTCGTTTCGGCCGTCGTTCCCAGCGAGGACTTCGGCGTCTACGGATGGCGCGTGATGTTCTTCACCGGCCTTCTGACTGCGGCCTTCAGCTTCTACATCTACCGACGCACCGAGGAATCGCCTCTGTGGCATGGGAAGTCGTCGGGACCGGCAGTCCGAAAGTCGCCTCTTCGAGTCATCTTCGGGCCGCGCTACCGCAAGACGACGTCGCTCAACATCGCCCTCGCCGCGGGCGGAGCAACCGCGTACTACCTCACGGTTGGCTTCTTCCCGACCTTCTTCGGCGCGAACCTCGGGATCGGCAAGACGACCTCGGCCATGATCCTGATCGTCGCCAACGTGGGGGTCATCGCGGGTGGAGCCCTGGGCGGGCACCTCAGCGACCGGATCGGCCGGCGGGCGGTCTTCCTCTGGTTCGGCGTGCCCAACGTCGTGCTTCTACCCTTGCTCTACCTCTGGCTCGCATCCCTGAGCTCGGGCTCGATCGCCCTGGTCACCGTCATATCGACCGCGATGGCTGTGATCGTCATGGCTGGCTCCGCACCGGTACTGATCTTCCTCAACGAACGCTTCCCCACCGAGATTCGCGCGACGGGCACCGGGCTGAGCTGGAACATCGGCTTCGCAATCGGTGGAATCATGCCCGCGATCGTGACGGCCGTCAGCCCGAGCGTCAGCGACATCCCGGTCCGACTGGCCATCGCCATCACGGTCGCCGCGATTGTCTTCCTCCTGGCGGCACTCAGCGTGCGTGAGACCCGCCATCTCGGCCTCGGCGAGCACGATCAGGCCGAGCCTTCGGAAGCCGCCGTGGTTGCGGCCCACGACCGAGCCTGACACCGGCCAATTCACCAACCGTCACCATCGAAGTGCAGGAGCAGGAAATGCCCATCATCAATGTCAATCACGCCAGCCCACTGACCGCGGAACAGATCGAAGCACTGATGGAGGGCCTGACCGAGGTCTACACGTCGGTCACCAAGGCGAATCCCGCGGCGGTCCACGTACTGGTCCAGCAGGTCCCCACGGAACGCTGGGCTGTCGGAGGCGAAAGCCTGTCCAGGCGCAACGCGAAGTCTTGACGAGCCCCGTTCTGCTGTATCAGGAAAGGACAGAATGGAACTCGCGGAAGCTGTCGCACCCCACTCCGATCGACCGACGGTTGTTCTGCTGCACAGCCTCGGCACGGACCACCGGCTCTGGCGCCATCAAATCAGCTCCCTGACAACACACTACGATCTGTCGACGCCGGACAGCCGGGGACACGGCAAGTCCTCGGCGACCGGAGCGATCAACCTCGATGCCTGGTCCGATGACCTCTACCGGGTCGTCAAGGATCGCGGTCCCGTGCACCTGGTCGGACTGTCCATGGGTGGGCTGCAGGCGATCGCCTTTGCCGCAAAGCACCCCGACCTGGTCCGTAGCGTCACCATCGCCAACTCGTTCGCGCGACTCCCGATCGACGTCGCCGACGCCCGCGTCAACGGCTCCACGGAGTCGATCACTCGCAACGGCATGGCCGCATTCGCAAAGGAGTACCTCGACCAAACACTCACACAGCCACTCGACAGCTCCGACTACGCCGCCCTCTACGACGCGATTTCCGCGATGACCCCCGAGTCGTACCTCGCGTCTGCGGCGGCGACGTTCCGCGCCGACGTGGTTCCCCTACTCGACTCGATCACCTGCCCCGCGCTCGTTGTCACAGGCGAACTCGACGCCAAGATTCCGAGCGAACGCACGGCCGAGATCATCGGCGGCATCGCCCACGCCGAGCATGAGGTCGTTCCCCGCGCCGGCCACCTGTCGTGCATCGAGAACCCCGCCCACTTCAATGCGGTGATCACGTCCTTCCTCGCGCGCGTCGACGAGCGCGCCACCATCGACTAGAAAGCATGCGCATGACCACAACGATCATTACCGGAGGCGCCAGCGGCATCGGCCGAGCTGTCGTCGACGAACTGCGCAACGACGGACATCGCACAATCGTCATCGATATCGCCGAACCCCCAGCCGACGGGTTCACCGACCTCTACATCCGGGCAGACCTCAGCTCGTCGGAAGGCATCTCGACTGTCCTCGAATCCCTTGCCGGACAGGAGATAGACAACCTCGTCCATTGCGCCGCCATGGGACAATGGTCATCGTTCCGCGATACCCCCCGGGATGCCTGGGAGCGCATCCTGCGCACAAACCTCGAGGGAACGATCGCCATCACCCAAGCAGTCGTACCTCTGATGCCGCGGGGATCGCGGATCGTGCTCTTCGCCTCCGGCACCGTGTTCAAGGGCGCCAGGAACCTCTTCGCATACGTCGCGTCGAAGGCCGGCGTGATCGGCTTCGCGCGCTGCCTGGCAGATGAACTCGGCGATGACGAGATCACGGTCAACGTCGTCAGCCCGGGCATCACAGCGACACCGATGATCACGGACATGGCCCACACCGAAGAGAACAACATCGCCAGCCGCTCGATCAAGCGACGGGCATACCCGGAGGACATCGTCGGCCCGGTGAAGTTCCTGCTCGGCCCCGGTGCGGCCTTCGTCACCGGCCAGACGATCTGTGTCGACGGCGGCTCGGTCAAGAACTGACGGCCCCTGCAAATCTCGATCTTCGCTAGAGAACGGAAACCAACCATGTACGAGAAGAAGTCACTCATCGCCGACGGGTTCCACACCACCTACATCGAGGCCGGCAACCCCGACAAGGACACGATCGTCCTGATCCACGACGGCGGTTTCGGGTCCACCGCCGAACTGTGCTGGTCCGAGATGATCCCGCACCTCACCGATCGTTTCCACGTTCTCGCCCCCGACCTGCTCGGATGGGGCGGAACCGACAAGGCGGTCTTCCTCGACCGGCCGCCGTTCGCGCCCCGGGTGAAGCACATCGCGGCGTTCTGCCAGGAACTCGGAGTGGACCGGGCTCACTTCGTCGGGGCCTCCTTCGGTGGGTCGATGGTCATGCGCGCAATCACCGATCCCACGAGCCCGTGGCCGGTCGACCGCGCGGTGAGCATCTCCGGAACGGGCGGACCGTACCGGCTGCCCGAGGGCATCGCCGCCCTGGCCGACTACACGCCCAGCCTCGAGGATGCCGCCCGAATGACCGGATACATGGTGCGGAGTCTGGACGGAATGGACGAGCACATCCGACAGCGGTTCGAGAACAGCCTCATTCCCGGGCACTGGGAGGCGATGGCCGCGCCTCGACTGAGCAACCCGTCGGTCGAGCGAACCCAGATCGCCGACCCGTTCCTCGATCTCTTGGCCGCGACACAGATCCCGGTGCTGCTCGTCGAGGGCACGCGTGACGAACTCCTCGAGTCGGGATGGTCGAAGAAGCTCGCCGATCTCACCCCGATGGCACGCGCAGCGGAACTCGACTACGCGCACGAACCCAACATCGATGCACCCGCCGAGACCGCCGGCCTCATCGTCGACTTCCTCACCGGAGGTCTCGAATGACCCCCACCACCTTCACCACGGACGAAGCGCACCCGCGCGAGGTCGCTCGGCCCGGGCACTACGACGCCTGCCTACCGATCGTCGAGGACGACGACTTCCTCGAGCAGGCGGTACAAAGTGCGGAACTTCCGGCTCTACTTGCCGCCCTGGCACTGGCGAATGCCGATCCGTCGTTGCTTGCCGACGAGCTTCGGCCTCCGCTGCCTCCGATGGACTCGGTGATCGCTCCACAAGGGGGAATGTCCACCGAGGCCCAGAAGTCGGCCCGCAGGGTCGCTGCCAACGCCCTCAAGGCCTTTCGTGATCGAGGATCCGTCCCGGCGGCGCAGCCTTCCGAGGAATTTCTCGCACACATCATGCGCTTCCTGACCAAGGACGCGAGCGACGACTACCTGCCCCTGCTGCGACACGAACTGGGAATCCCGAACGACTACGGCGCCCCGGCGTGGAAGAAGTCGGAGGTTGCCCCCGAGATCGATTTCAGCGTGGCGATCATCGGCGCCGGAATCTCCGGCATGGCCGCCGCACACCGGCTGCAGCAGGCCGGGATCGAGTACGTGGTGTTCGAGAAGAACACCGAGGTCGGCGGCACCTGGTGGGAGAACGTCTACCCCGGTTGTCGACTCGACACCCCGAACTTCGCCTACAGCTACTCGTTCGCGCAGAAAGCCGACTGGCCGCAGCAGTTCTCCACGCGGGACGAGATCGAGACCTATCTGCAGGACGTGGCAACCACGTTCGACCTGCGACCCAACGTCGAGTTCGGGACCGAAGTGACTTCCCTGTCGTTCGACGACGACAGCGGAACCTGGACCGTTACCACCGAGACCGCGGACGGAATCCGCGGAATCCGGCGGGTGAACGCCGTGATTACCGCTGTCGGACAGCTCAATCGGCCCAATATTCCTCAGATCCCCGGGCTCGACTCGTTCGCGGGACGTTGCTTCCACTCGTCGCAGTGGGACACGTCGGTGGATCTGAGCGGACTGAGGGTAGCCGTGGTCGGGACCGGCGCGAGCGCGTACCAGATCGTTCCCTCGATCGCCGGCACGGTGCAGCATCTGAGCGTCTTCCAACGGAATGCCCCGTGGATGCTCCCCACGCCCGGCTACCTCGCGGATATCCCTGCCGGCATGGCCTGGCTGCTGCGCCATGTCCCGCACTACGGACGGTGGTATCGCTTCTGGCAGTTCTGGATTGCCGCAGAAGGGCGTCTGCCTTTCGTCGAAGCAGATCCCGACTGGACAGAAGAGGGCAGCACCTCGGCAAACAATGCCGAGCTACGCCGTCAGTTGCTGACCCACCTCAGCAGACAGCTCGAGGGTCATCCGGACCTCCTGGAGAAGATGACGCCGAAGTACCCACCGGGCGCCAAGCGCATGCTTCGCGACAACGGCATGTGGGCAACGACGCTCATGCAATCGCATGTCGATCTCGTCACCGACGGAATCGAGGCCGTCACTCCGGCGGGGATCCGCACGGTCGACGGCGTCCTGCACGAGGTCGACGTCATCGTCTTCGCAACCGGATTTCGGGCTTCCGACTACCTTGAACCGATCACCATCACCGGGCGCGGCGGGAAGGACCTCCACGAATCGTGGGGCGGCGACGCACGGGCGTACATGGGTATCACGGTCCCGTCCTTTCCGAATCTCTTCATGCTCATGGGCCCGAACACCGGTGTCGTCGTCAATGGCAGCGCCCTGTACATGGCCGAGTGTGCGGCCGAGTACACCGTCGAGTGTCTCGGCGAACTCCTCCGTGCACGAAAGCAGAACATCGAGCCGCACGCCGAAGCGATGGACGAATTCTGCGACCGGGTCGACGCGGGAAATCGTCTCCGCACCTGGGGGGTTGCCGACGTACACACCTGGTACCGCAACCGATTCGGCCGCGCCACGCAGGTCTGGCCGTTCTCACTGCTCGAGTTCTACCAGCTGACGCGGACACCGGATCTGTCGGCATTCGACCTCACGGGCGACTTCCGATGAACACGACCGATGTGAGCAGTGCCGGCAGTTCAGCGTCCCTGCTGACCGGCCCGACGCTGGCTGCGTTGCGCGTGGAATCCCGCGAGGAGGTTTCCGCCGATGTCGTGTCGCTGACGCTGGCCGATCCTCTCGGCCGGCGCCTCACGCCGTGGACACCCGGATCGCACATCGATCTGATCCTGCCCAACGGTATGTCGCGCCAGTACTCACTCTGCGGAAACCGCTGGGATACATACCGTTACCGGATCGCTGTGCTGAACGAGCCTGATGGACGCGGTGGGTCGCGATGGATTCACGAGAACGTCCGCGAAGGCGACGTGCTCGGCCACGGCGGGCCGAGGAACCACTTCCCCCTGGTTCCCGCCGACCGCTACTTGTTCATTGCCGGCGGCATCGGTATCACGCCGATGATCCCGATGATCGATCAAGCAGAGCGGACCGACCGCCCGTGGCGCCTGGTGTACGGGGGCCGCAGTCGGCAGTCGATGGCATTTTTCGACGATCTCGAGAGATTGGGGGATCACGTGCACTTTGCGCCCCAGGACGAGGTCGGCCTCCTCGATCTCGACGCGATCCTGGCCGATGAGGGTCCAGGAACGAAGGTCTACTGCTGTGGGCCGGCCGGACTGCTGGAAGCGGTCGAAGCTGCCTGCCGACACCTGCCGCCGTACACACTGCACACAGAGCGGTTCACGGCATCGGCAGCAGAATCGTCACAGGATCGACCGTTCACACTCCGACTCACCCGATCGGGCACCGACATCGATGTTCCTCCCGGGGTGAGCGCCCTCGACGCACTCGCCGGAGCGGGAATCGGAATCCTCTCGTCCTGCCGCCAGGGAACGTGCGGAACCTGCGAGGTCACCGTGGTCGACGGAGTACCCGATCACCGTGACAGCGTGCTCAGTGAAGTCGACCGACAGGCGGGCGACTGCATGATTTCGTGCGTCTCGCGAGCACAGACCGAGCGCCTCGTCCTCGACTTGTAAACCCAGCAGATCGGACCATGTGATGCCAGCACAGCTTGCACCAGTTACAGAACTGGATATCGACCCTTTCGCGCTCGAGAATCTCCTCGACCGATCACGGGTACAGCAGGAGATCCGGGAGACCGCGCCGGTCGTCTACCTCAACGCCTACGGCGTGTACGCCACCGGACGCTACGACACGATCCGCGAGGTGTTCGCCGACTGGCCCACCTACCAAGTGGGCGCCGGCGTGGGTCTCGCCAATTTTCACACCGAAAAGCCCTGGCGCCCGAAGGCAAATCCGACGGAGACCGACCCTCCCGAGCACGATGCTCCCCGAAGGGTACTCACCGACGTGCTCGGCATGAGAGCGCTGCGGCGGCTGCGCGAGCACTGGCTCGAGGAGGCCGAGGAGGTCGTCGATCGGGTTCTCGCTCGCGGCCCGGAGGTCGATGCCATGAAGGACTTGGCCTCTGCGTTTCCCTTGAAGGTCTTCCCCGACGCCGTCGGTCTTCCACCCGAGAACCGGGACAACCTCCTCGCCTACGGCGATCTGGTCTTCAATGCCTTCGGGCCCCAGAACGAGCATTTCCACCGCGGGGCCGCTCGGCTGTCCGAGCTCTCCCAATGGGTCGCCACTCTCTGCGAGCGCGAGAGCCTGAGCCCGGACGGATTCGGCGCCAAGATCTGGGAGGCATCCGACCGAGGGGAACTGACGGCCGACCAGGCCCCACTCGTCGTTCGTTCCCTCCTGTCGGCCGGCATCGACACCACCGTCCACGGTGTCGCCGCCATCCTCCACGCCTTCGCCACACATCCGGACGAATGGCAGCGACTGCGCAGCGAACCCCAGCTGGTCCGTCGAGCTTTCGACGAAGCCGTCCGCTGGGCGTCACCTCTCCAGTTCGTCTTCCACACAACGGCGAAGGCTGTCGAACTCGAAGGCGTCCAACTCGGAAAGCACAGCAAGATCTTGCTCGTGATCGGCGCCGGCAACACGGACCCGCGGCGATGGGAGGACGGTGACCGTTTCACACTCACGCGCGACCCCTCCGGCCACCTCGGATTCGGGATGGGTCTTCACCAGTGCGTCGGCCAACATGTCGCGCGGCTCGAGGCGGAAGCGCTCCTGACCGTCCTGGCCGAGAAGGTGAAGACGATCGAATTGGCCGGCGCCCCCGAGAGGGGCGTGAACAACACGCTGCAAACGTGGAAGACGCTTCCGGTGCGGCTCTCGGCCTGAGCCACGGCATCGCTGCCGATACGGCGATGACATGGGCGGCATCGGCCCGTCCCTCTGCACCGCGGCTCCGGACCGGACAACTCGCCCGTCCGGCACGGAGCCGCGGGACGATCTCGGTGGCCTGGCAACTCAGCGCCGCCGCCACGCCCCGGGATCCGCGGTGAGATCGTCGACGAATGCGGGCAGCGCCCCGGCCGCGACGTCGGCGATCGTGACGCCCTCGAGCACGGACCGTAGGTTCACCCGGACCGCGATCCACACCTGCTGCAGCGGCTCGGCCGGGCCGTCGTAGGTGACGTCCTCGGGGCGCTCGCCACGCACCGACGCCAGCGGCCCCTCGACGGTACGGATGACGTCGGCGACGGTGATCTCCTCGGCCGGTCGGGCCAGCCAGTAGCCGCCGTCGGGACCGCGGCGGCTGTTCACGAGGCCGCCGCGACGTAGGTCGGCGAGCACGGCCTCGAGGAACTTGTGGGGAATGGACTGGGCGCCGGCCAGGAACTCGGCCTTCGCGGGCGTGGGCCCGACGGCCGCCAGTTCGACGAGCGTGCGGACGGCGTAGTCGACTCGCGCGGTGATATGCACTGGCACCCCCTGGTCGATCCCCACCGTCTCGGTAGGGAATCCTACCGATCCCCGACCGGACGGTGACCCAGGTCACTCCACCCGGTAGATTTCCCGACAGGTGCGCGACAGCCTGGAGGACACATGTGGGAGACCCTCACCACCGCGTGGGGTTCGCTGCTCGAACCGCTCGGCGACCCGGTGACCCTGGCGATACCGGCCTTCCTCGTCTTCCTGGGGCTGGAGTGGTTCGCGGCCCGCAAGCTCGAGGCCGCCGACGTCCGCGACGGTCGCGCGTTCCCGCCTACCGCGGGCTACGAGTTCCGCGACGCGCGGGCGTCGATCTCGATGGGCCTGGTCTCGATCGCGACGACGGCCTTCTGGAAGTTCCTCGCCCTCATCGGCTACTCCGCGATCTGGGTGTATCTCGCGCCGTGGCACCTGCCGGCGAACGCCTGGTACACGTGGGTGATCCTGCTGGTCGGCATCGACCTGCTGTACTACACGTATCACCGCATGGCGCACCGGATCCGGCTGATCTGGGCGACTCATCAGGCGCACCATTCGAGCGAGTACTTCAACTTTTCCACCGCGCTGCGTCAGAAGTGGAACAACAGTGGCGAGATCCTGATGTGGATTCCGTTGCCGCTGATCGGCATTCCGCCGTGGATGATCTTCGTCGGGTTCTCGGTGAATCTGGTGTACCAGTTCTTCGTGCACACCGAGCGGGTCGGGAAGTTGCCGAGACTGCTCGAGTTCGTGTTCAACACCCCGTCGCACCACCGCGTGCACCACGGCTGCGATCCCGAATACCTGGACCGCAATTACGGCGGGATCCTCATCGTGTGGGACCGCATGTTCGGCACGTTCCAGGCCGAGAAGCAGCGCCCCACCTACGGTCTGACGAAACCGGTCGGCACCTACGACATATGGAGGCTGCAGACCCACGAGTACGCGGCGATCGCCCGCGACGTCCGTGCGGCCGCGTCGTGGCGCGACCGCCTGGGCTACACGTTCGGCCCGCCCGGATGGGCGCCGTCGGGCGCGGTCGAGCCCCAACCGAAAACTGACCGCTCGGTCGCCCCCGAGAGCACGGGCCCCTGACGACTCGGAACGCCCACGATCCCACGGCTTTCCGCACCCGCCCTCGTGCCGAGTTTCAAGATTTATTCGCGCAATCCATTGACGCGAGTGTGAGTGGCGTCTCATACTCTGACTGATCAATTAGTC
The DNA here is from genome assembly GCF_052113525.1 of Rhodococcus sp. TAF43. Taxonomy (NCBI): domain Bacteria; kingdom Bacillati; phylum Actinomycetota; class Actinomycetes; order Mycobacteriales; family Nocardiaceae; genus Rhodococcus; species Rhodococcus sp. TAF43. Next base: position 62,205 of record NZ_JBFRDL010000048.1, on the reverse strand, counting down.
AGTAAGGAGACATCGTGGACCTGAAGGAAGCCGTCCGGCACCACATCGGGCGAGCCGAGCAGTCCGCCGTCGAACTCAGTCATCGCATCCACGCCCATCCGGAGATCGGCTTCGAGGRAGTCCGCGCCTCCCACTGGGTCGGCGACGCGCTGTCGGAAGCAGGGTTCACGGTGAACCCCGATGTAGCCGGAATGCCCACTGCGCTCGTGGCCACCGCCGGCAGTGGCCCCCTGGTCATCGGCATCTGCGCCGAGTACGACGCGCTCCCCGGTATCGGTCATGCGTGCGGGCACAACGTCATCGCGGGGGCGGCGGTCGCCGCCGCGTCCGGGCTGGCCCCGCTCGCCGATGATCTCGGAATCACGGTCAAGGTGTTCGGAACCCCCGCCGAGGAGAACGGGGGCGGCAAGGTGCGCATGCTCGAGGCCGGGGTGTTCGACGGCACCCACGCCGCGATGATGATTCACCCGTCCACGGTCGACCAGGTGTACACGAACGCACTCGCCATCGGCGACGTCCTCGTTGACTTCACTGGACGGAACGCGCACGCCTCGGCGGCACCGTACGAGGGGGTGAACGCCGGCGACGCCGTCACGCTCGCCCAGGTCGCCGTAGGCCTTCTCCGGCAGCAGTTCCGCCCCGGAGACCAGATCCACGGCATCGTGACGAACGGTGGTGAAGCTCCGAACATCATTCCTGCGAAAGCCGGTGCGCACTACTACATTCGAGCATCCGATCTCGATGCGCTGAAGGCACTCGAAGAACGCGTACAACGCTGCTTCGAGGCCGCCGCACTCGCCACAGGGTGCGAACTGACCACCTCGCACACCTCCCCCGACTACTCCGAGTTCCGCAACGACACCGCACTCGCCGGACTGTACGAGCGAAATGCGGTGCGACTCGGCCGGTCATTCGCCCCGGTAGAAGAAGCACATTCGCCGCTCGGCTCGACCGATATGGGCAACGTGTCGCGGGTGATCCCCGCGATCCACCCGAATGTCGCTCTCGACTGCGGAGCATCCGTGAACCATCAGCCCGAGTTCGCAGCGCACTGCGCCGGCCCGTCGGCCGACCGTGCGCTCGTGGACGGGGCCACGGCGATGGCCTGGACCATCGTCGACATCGCCACAGACCCGACGCTGCGCGAGCAGTTCATTTCGGGACGCTGACCTCACCCCACCAAGGCGGTTCTCATGCGAAAGTACTGGATAGTCGGATCCATTCCGTTCATCCTCATATTCCTGGTCACGTGGCTCCCCCAGATCAACGGGCCCCACGTGTGGTTTGGATCCCCATCCCTGTTCCTCTGGGTCACGCTCGTCAGCAGTGTCGGCGTCTCCGGAGTCCTCGCCTACTTCGAATACACCCGGAAAGACCTCGACGAGGACGGGAGTGAGGCATGAACGTCACGTTGACGATCGGAATTCTCGGCATCGTCCTGATCGCGGCGATCGGATTCTGGGGGCGACGTCAGCCCGTGAAGGACATGGGCGAGTGGGCGGTCGCGGGTCGCCGCTTCGGCGTCATGACGACCTGGATCCTCCAGGCGGGCGAAACCTTCACGACCTTCACCTTCCTCGGAACGGTCGGGCTGGTCGTCTCGCTCGGAGCCTCGGCGTTCTACTGCATTCCGTACATCCCGCTGGCCTACATCGTCATGTACTGGATCGCACCGAAGCTGTGGCGGCAGGCGAAGGCGTCCGGCTACGTCACCCAATCCGATTTCCTCCGCGGCAACTATGACAGCCCCGCTCTCGGACTGCTGTCCGCGGTGTTCGGGATCGTGTTCCTGCTCCCGTACCTCCAGTTGCAGATCACGGGGCTCGGCCTGATCGTCAAGGCCGCCACCGGCGGGGCTTTCGACGGAAAGCTCAGCAGCATAGTCGCGTTCGTTCTCGTCATCGCCTTCGTATTGTGGTCCGGCCTGCACGGTGTCGCCCGCACGTCCTACTTCAAGGACGTGCTGATGATCATCGTGATGCTCGTGATCAGCGTCGCGATCCCGATGCACTTCAACGGCGGGATCGACTTCGGAATGAGCACCATCGCCGCCGAGATGCCGCAACTGCTCTACGTCCAGAACGGCACATACGGCACCTGGTGGTTCATCACGAGCATGGCGATCAGCATGATCGGCGTCATGTTCTACGCGCTGCCGCACAACTGGCCGGCCGTCATGGCCAGCAACAGCGAGAGGGCGGTTCGCCGGAATCTCATCTACCTGCCGATCTACAGTGCGCTGGCCAGCATCCCGATGCTGCTTGGGTACACGGCGATCGTCGCGTTCGGCATCGATCAGGACGGCGACTCCGCGATGCTGCAGATGGCATCGGAAGCGTTGCCGCCGTGGGCGATGGGAGTCGTGTTGACCGCCGCGGCAGCCACGGCGATGGTTCCGTCCGCTGCACTTCTGATCGCGATCGCGCCCCTGGCGGTCAACAACGTCTTCATGATCAAGGATGAGAAGAAGAAGTTCGCCGTCAACCAGATCGTCGTGGTGGTGTTCGGACTCGCCGCCCTCGTCCTGGCGCTGTCGATGCCGAACCTCCTGGGCAACATGCTGCTACTGACCTTCAGCGGCTCGACCCAGGTGGTCCCCGCGATCGCTGCGGTGCTCCTGCTCAAGCGCAAGCTGGACAAGGCATCGGTCATCGCGGGGCTGTGTGCGGGCGTCTTCGTAGTGATCCTGTTCACCTTCTCACCGATCCACGGTCCGGGCTCTGGACGAGCTGCCCGGCACGCCCCGTTCCCGCGTGTCGTCGCACGCCTGCACGGACAGCCGTCCACCCGCCCGGCCCGGTGCAGTAGCTTGACCAGTGTGTCGAAGCAGACGAAGCAGCGGAAAGAAACCCAGGATCGACGTAACGAGATCCTGTCCACCACACTCGACTTGATCACCGAGTCCGGGATCGATCGGCTGCGCGCTGCGGACATCGCCAAGGAACTGGGAATCAGCACCGCGCTGATCTTCTACCACTTCAAGACGCTCGAGAACGTGGTCGTCAGCGCATTCGAACTCGCCGCCGAGAACGACCTCGACAACCTCGACAACGTCCTGGCAARCACCGACGGCGACATCGAGACCCGGCTGCGCGCCGTCCTGTACGAGTACGGCCCCACCGGCCGGGCCGTCGGCTGGCGGCTATGGATCGAGACCTGGTCCGCGTGTCTGCGCCAGCCTGCGCTGCGCGATGTCACGCACCGGCTCGATCTCCGCTGGCGTGAAGTCGTGGCCGACCTGATCCGCGCCGGGGTGGCGGCCGGCGACTTCCGCACCGAGGATCCGCAGGGTGCGGCCTGGCGGCTGACCGCCCTACTCGACGGGCTCGCGGTCCAGCTCGTCGCGCTCGACGGCGGAGTCTCGAAGAAGGATGCGGCCGAGTGGATGGATCAGGCCGTCCGCTCCGAGCTGGGGATCTGATCCGCACGGCCACCGCCAGGCCTTCGCGTTCGGTGGGCCACCGGGACTGACCTGAAATGAACCCTTGACGTGACCGACCCCACTCTCGCATACTGACTGAGCAATCAGTTAGTAGCTGAGAGAACAGGAACGCTCCATGTCCTTGACCCTTCCGAACGCCATCGGCTCGACCGATGCCAACCGCACCGACGACCCGTTCTTCGAGGCAATCTGGCGCGATACCGAAAGCGAGGCAACGGGATACCTGGTCATCGACCGGCTCGTCCGTGGCATCTCCAGCGGCGGCCTGCGAATGCGCGCCGGCTGCACCCTCAACGAGGTCCGCGGGCTCGCACGCGGAATGACCCTCAAGGAAGCGATCCACTTCGAGGAGGGCGCCCACTACGTCCCGCTCGGCGGCGCCAAGGGCGGCATCGACTTCGACCCGTACCACCCCGACGCCGACAGCGTGCTGCGCCGCTACCTCGAGGCCATGGCTCCGCTCATCGAGCAGCGCTGGAACATGGGCGAGGACTTCGGGATTCGGCAGGACGCCGTCGACGCAGCACTCGCCGAGATCGGAGTCGAGAGCTCCGTCCAGGCCGCGCATCGCGTCATCGACGACGCCGCCGCGGCGGCCGCCCGCATGAAGACGGCGTTCACCACGGTGGTCGACGGGGTCTCGCTCGACGAACTGGTCGGCGGCTACGGCGTCGCCGAGGCTGCTCTCGCCGCCATGGCGCGTCAGGGCCTCGATCCCGCGGCATCGCGGGCCGTGGTGCAGGGCTTCGGATCCATGGGCGGCGCCACGGCGCGCTACCTCGCGAAGGCCGGCGTGCGCATCGTCGGTATTGCCGACGTGCACGGAGTGGTCGCGAACCCGAACGGCCTCGACGTCGAGAAGCTCCTCCTGACGCGTGATGCGACGGGTGGGGTCGACCGCACGCAGCTGGCGGACGGTGACACGGAACTCAGCTCCTCCCAGTGGCTTTCGATCGAAGCAGAGGTCCTGATCCCGGCCGCGACGTCGTACTGCATCGACGATTCCAACCAGGCCGAGGTGCGTGCCGTCCTCGTCGTCGAAGCCGCCAACATGCCGATCACGCCGAGCGCCGAGGAGTCCCTCGTCGCCAGGGGCGTCGTGGTCTCGCCCGACTTCGTGGCCAACTCGGCGACCAACGCCTGGTGGTGGTGGGTGTTCTTCGGAGACATCGACGGCAGCGCCGAGCAGTCCTTCCAGAAGATCAGCAATCGGATGCGCGCACTGAGCGACCAGATGTTCGACTATGCCGACCGGCACGGAATCAGTGCTCGGGCCGCCGCATTCGCGCTGGCTTCGGACAAGTTGACCGAACTGACCCGTCAGTTCCCCACCTTCTGATCCCCCACTCGTACACACGCGATCTCGCCCAGGAGCTGTTGCCATGGCATCCACACCGTCGCCGACGACCGGCACCGATCTGAGGGTCTTCAGCGACCCCGCGTCGGTGGCCGTCGTCGGGTCCACCGCCGATCCCGCCAAGTGGGGCTACTGGCTCACTCGGGGCGCCCTGACCGGGCGCCATCGCCGTCAGGTGCACCTCGTCAACCGGACGAGGGCGGAGATCCTGGGTGAAGCAAGCTACGGCAGTCTCAGTGAGCTGCCGGATGTACCGGAACTCGTGGCCCTGTGCGTGCCCGCGGCACACATCGGAGCGGTGGTCGACGAGGGCCTCGCGCTCGGCGTCCGCGGCTTCCTGGGCATCACGGCCGGCGTTCCGGACGAGCCCGACATCGCCGCCCGTATCCACGCCGGCGGGGCCAGGTTGGTCGGCATGAACAGCCTCGGTCTCTACGACAGCGCGGCCGAACTGTGCCTGGCCTGGGGACAGTTCACCCCCGGGCCGATCGCGGTGGTCTCACAGAGCGGCCAGGTGGGCTCCGAGATCGCGCTGCTCGCCGCCCGCGCCGGGCTCGGGATCTCCCGGTTCGTCTCGATCGGCAACCAGACCGACGTGCGGGCCGCGGAGCTGCTCGACGCGCTCGCCACCGACGAGTCCACCCGCGTGGTCGCCCTCTATCTCGAGTCGTTCGCGGGCGGCTTGGAGATCGTCGACGCGATCGGCCGACTCCGGCGGGCCGGCAAGCACACCGTCGTACTGACCGTCGGCGGGAGTGAGGCCAGCACCCGCCTGGCCCGCTCTCACACCGGTTCGCTCACGTCGAGCACCGACGTCGTCGACGCCGCGTTGCGGGTCGCGGGCGCCGTCCGGGTCGCCACCCCCACCGAACTCGTCGACCTCGCTCGGTTACTCCTCTCGAGCGCGCTGCCGGGAGGCGGCCGGGTGGCCATCGTCGGCGACAGCGGAGGCCAGACCGGCATCGCGGCGGACGTCACGGCGCACGCCGGGCTGCAGGTTCCCGAGTTCTCGCCCGACCTGGAATCGGCTCTCGCGAGGCAACTCCCGTCCGGAGCGGCGTGCAGCAACCCGGTCGACCTCGCCGGGGCGGGTGAGCGCGACCTGGCGTCCTACTCCGACGTCGTCTCGCTGCTGCTCGCGTCCGACGAGGTGGACGCCGTCGTGCTCACCGGGTACTTCGGCACCTACGGCGCGGACACCCCGTCGCTCGCCGACCGTGAGCTCGAGATCGTACGCGCCCTGGGCACGGCGGCCTCGGTGTCCGGCAAGCCGCTGCTGGTGCACACCATGGTCGACGGCAACGCCGCCACCGAGGAGATGGCCGCCCGGTCGGTCCCGACCTACCCGGCGATCGACGCCACGGTCCGCGCGCTCGCGCACGGTGTCCGACTGGCCGAGGCCGGACGCGAGCAGCGCCACCCGACACAACGCACCGACATCCTCGATGCGGGCTATCTGGGAGCACAGAAACTTCTGGGCGACACCGGAATCCGATTTCCCGGGAGCGTACCGGTGCGCGGGCGCGACGACCTCGCGGTCGCAACCGCGCGGCTCACACCACCGTACGTCCTCAAGGCCGCCTGGCTCGAGCACAAGAGCGAGGTCGGCGGTGTCCGGGTCAACCTGCCCGACGCCGCCGCACTGGCCGCCGCGTTCGATGCCATGCACGCCGCCCTGGGTGACGGCGACTACGTCGTCGAGGAACTCGACACCCGCCCACACACGGTGGAGATCCTGCTCGGTGCCCGGCGCGACCCCGACCTGGGCGCGGTGGTCGTCGTCGGCGCCGGCGGTACCGAGGCGGAGGTGTACCGGGACGTCGCCGTCGAGTCGGCCCCTGTCGACACCGGCACGGCCCGGCAGATGCTCGAGCGCCTCACCTGCTTCCCGCTCCTGCAGGGCTGGCGCGGACGGCCGGCGGTCGACGTCGCGGCCCTCGCCTCCGCAGTGGCCGCGGTGTCCCAACTCGCCGCCGCGCACCCGGGCATCGCCGAAATCGAGATCAACCCGCTTCGGGTGGGCCCCGACGGGGTCCTCGCCGTCGACGCGCTCGTCATCGAGCAGCAGTACTGACCCATCACTGACCGACCCATCCCGTATCCCCCCGTATCCAAGGAACGATTCATGACTGCACCTGACATCAGAGCCGAGTTCGCCGACCGCGTGGCGGTCGTCACCGGCGGCGGATCCGGGATCGGCCGGGCCGTCGCGGTGCGCTGGGCGGCCGCCGGCGGCACCGTCGCCGTGATGGGACGCCGCGAAGACGCCCTCAACGAGACCGTCGCCCTCGCCGAGCAGGCCGGCGGCAAGGGCATCGCACTGCCTTGCGACGTGCGCGACGCCGCCGCCGTCGACGCGGCGATCGACTCGGTTGTGGAACGGACCGGACGGCTGGACGCGCTGGTCAACAACGCCGCGGGCAATTTCGTGGTGCCGGGCGAGAACCTGTCTCCGAACGGCTGGAAGGCCGTCATCGACATCGTGCTCAACGGAACCTTCTACTGCACCCGGGCCGCCTCCCGCCACATGCTCGCCGCCGGCTCCGGGTCGATCCTCAGCGTGATCGCCACATACGCCTGGCACGGCCACCCCGGCACCGTCCACAGTGCCGCAGCCAAGGCCGGCGTCGTCGCGATGACGCGCACGCTCGCGGTCGAGTGGGCTGCGCGAGGCGTTCGCCTCAACTGCATCGCCCCGGGTCCGACCGAGACCGCCGGCGCCGGGGCCGCGCTGTGGCCCACGGAGGAGGCGCGCAGTCAGGTGCTCTCGAGCGTCCCCGCCGGGCGTTTCACCACGCCCGACGAGGTGGCCGAGTCCGCCGCCTACCTGCTCTCCGAGCGGGCCGCGTACGTGACGGGCGACGTCCTCGTCGTCGACGGCGGCCAGTGGCTGGGCAAGGCCATCTACACCGATCCGACGAAGGGTGCGTGACATGCAGAGCACAGTTCGCACCGGCGGGCAGGCGCTCGTCGACGCCCTGGCTCGACACGGCGTCGACGTGGTGTTCGGGATTCCGGGCACGCACAATCTGTCGATCTACGCCGCTCTCGCCGAGTCCGGCATCGAACACGTCTCACCGCGTCACGAGCAGGGCGCGGGATACGGTGCCGACGGGTACGCCCGCGTCAGCGGTCGCCCCGGGGTCTGTATCACGACAACCGGTCCCGCCATCCTGAATGCGGCAGCTGCTGCGGCGCAGGCATACTCGGATTCGGTGCCGGTCCTGTTCGTCGCGCCCGGCCTGCCGCTCGGTCACCCGAGCAACGGCAACGGCTACCTGCACGAGGTCCGGGACCAGTTTCGGGCGATGGACTCCGTCGTCGGTCACGCACAACGCGTCACGAGCGTCGCGGAAATCCCTCTCGCCGTTGCGCAGTGCTTCGCCGCCATGGCAACCGGACGTCCGCGTCCCGCATACCTCGAGATTCCTCTCGATCTGCTCGACGAAAGCGCCCCCGTGATTCCCGTCGCGCCGGTGAGCCCCTCCATCATCACACCGGCACCATCGCTCCTGGACGAGGCTCAGGCATTGCTGGGCCGATCCGAGCAGCCACTGTTGATCGTCGGTGGCGGTGCAGCAGGGGCCGCCTCCGAGGTTCGTGCGCTAGCCGAACTGCTGGGCGCACCGGTGATCACGACCGCGAACGGAAAAGGCACACTGGAGGAATCGCATCCGCTCGCCCTCGGTGCGGGACTGCAGCACCCGTCGGTCGCGAAACTGGTCGCCGACAGCGACCTGGTGATTGCGGTGGGCACCGAGCTCGCTCCCTCGGACTGGTGGTGGGGGCCTATCGCCGACACCACGCTGATCCGGATCGATGTCGACCCCACCTCGGTCTCGACCAATGCGCGGCCCACCGTTGCCATCGTCGGCGACGCCGCGAAATCCCTCGCTGCGTTGACCGCCGCGTACACGGGAGCTCCGCGGGACGGTGCCGCGAGAGCACAACTGTGGCGCGAGCGACTGCAGGCGGATGCGCGCGACGAGGGGGCTCGCTACGTGCGGCTGTGTAGGTCGCTCGATGCGGTGCTCGACGACACCGCCGTGCTGGCCGCCGACAGTGCAATGGCCTGTTACTACGGAGCGCTGTCGAACCTTCCGCTGCACCGGCCGCGGTCCTTCCTCTACCCCACCGGGCTCGGCACCCTCGGCTACGGCCTGCCCGCGGCGATCGGAGCGAAAGTCGGTGCACCGGAGCGGCAGGTGGTTGCGATGCTGGGTGACGGCGGGGTGATGTTCACGATCGCCGAGCTCGCCGCGGCGGCCGAGGCCCGGCTGCCGATCCCCGTGGTGATCGTCGACAACGGCGGCTATGGGGAGATCCGCAACGAGATGGTCGACCGCGACGACCGGGTCCACGCCGTCGACCTCGGCACCCCCGACTTCCCCGCGCTGGCTCGCGCTCTCGGCTGCTACGGGGTAGCTGTCGGATCCTCGGAGGAAGTTGGTCCCGCGGTCGCGGCCGCCCTCACTGCGGACCGTCCGACCCTGATCCATGTGCGCGAGGAAGAGGTGGAGCAGTGACGACATCGTGGATGCGTGACGCGGTCCTGATCGACAACGAGTGGCGCCGCTGCCCGACCGTCTCCGACGTGTACAACCCGGCGACGGAGGAGGTCGTCGGCAGCGCCGCGACAGCATCGATCGCCGATGTCGATGCGGCGGTGCGGTCCGCACGGAACGCGGGGAAAGACTGGGGCCGAACCGATACCGGCACCCGCGCCGACCTGTTGGACGCCCTCCATGCTCAGTTGGTCTCCGGGCGCGATCGACTCGTGGCCGCCACGGTCGCGGAGGTGGGCGCCCCGGTGACCGTCGCCGAGGCCTCGCACGTCGACCTGGCGATCGAGATCATCGCATCGTTCGCCGACATCGCCCGACGGATGCCGGCACACGACACGATCGGCAACTCGACCATCCTACGGCGCCCGGCCGGGGTGGTCGGCTGCATCACGCCCTGGAACTACCCTCTGTACCAACTGGCGGCGAAGGTCGGCGCGGCGCTGGCCGCCGGGTGCACCACGGTCGTCAAGCCTGCCGAGCTCACCCCGCTCTCGACGTACCTGTTCTGCGACGCTCTACTCGAGGCCGGAATGCCTTCGGGTGTCGTCAATCTCGTTCCCGGGCGCGGATCGGTCGTCGGTGCCGCCATCGTCGAGCATCCCGGCGTGGACGTGGTCTCGTTCACCGGTTCGACGACGGTGGGCCGCCAGGTGGGGCGGGTGGCGGGTGAGCAACTCAAGCGTGCGTGCCTGGAACTGGGAGGCAAGTCGGCCAGCGTGGTCCTCGATGACGCCGACCTGTCGAGTGCGGTCGTCGGCTCGGTGGAAGCTGCGATGCTCAACAGCGGGCAGACGTGCAGCGCCTGGACCCGGCTGTTGGTTCCGCGGCAGCGGTACGCCGAGGCCGTCGAGATGGCGGCGGCCCATTCCGAGGCGATGACCGTGGGCGACCCGCTCGATCGCAACACCCAACTGGGGCCGGTGGTCTCCGGTCAGCAGCGGGCCGCGATTGCGGACTCGGTCGAGCGCGCACTCGCCCGTGGCGCTCGATTAGCTGCCGGTGGCACTCAGACGATTTCGGACCGCGGACACTACCTTCGCCCCACGGTCCTGGCCGACGTCGACCGGGCGGACCCGATTGCCCGGGAGGAGATCTTCGGCCCGGTGCTCGTGGTCCTTCCCCACGACGGCGACGACGACGCGATCGAAACGGCCAACGACAGCGAGTACGGACTTGCCGGCGCAGTCTGGTCGGCGGACCGCGATCGCGCGCTGGCGGTGGCCGGTCGCATGGACACCGGTCAGGTCGACGTCAACGGTGCCGATTTCAATCCGCTGGCCCCCTTCGGCGGTTGGAAGAACTCCGGCCTCGGTCGAGAGTTGGGCCGCGTCGGCATCGACGAATACACCGAACTGACGGCTGTCCAACTCTGACGATGGACCGCCGACTCCCCTGATTCCCCCTCAGCAACACACACCTTCACCAACGCCGAAAGAGGCTCCCCATGACCAGCACCCAGTTCGATCCGTGGCCGCTCACCGTCGAGCAGCGCGAGATCGTCAAGCTCTGCCGTGATTTCGCCGAGAAGGAGATCCGCCCGCGCGGCCGCGAGGTCGACGAGGCCGACGTGGTCACGCCCGTCGACATCTTCGCCAAGGCCGCCCAGGTCGGCATCACCGACTTCATGATCGCCGAGGAGTTCGGTGGCGGCGGCATGACCGACGTGTTCACGCAGTGCCTGGTGCAGGAGGAGCTCTGCTGGGGCGACCCCGGCATCGGAAACCTGGTGTGCTCCAACGGCTTCTTCTCCGACCCCCTGATGGCACTCGGCACCGCCGAGCAGAAGGAGAAGTGGCTGCGGCCGCTCACCGGCACCAATCCGCTGATGACGGCGCTGGCCACCACCGAGCCCGGCTCGGGCTCGGACGCCGCGTCGATCATCACCACCGCCGCCCGCGTGGACGGCGGGTACCGGATCAACGGCCAGAAGGCGTGGATCTCCAATGCGGGCGCTGCCGACCAGTACGTGGTGTTCGCCAAGACCGATCGCAACGAACGGTCCAAGGGCGTCACCGCATTCCTGCTCACCAAGGACACGCCCGGCTTCACATGGGGTGAACCGATGAAGAAGATGGGGCAGCGTGCGATCGTCTGCCGCGAGCTGTTCTTCGACGATGTGTTCGTCCCCGAGGAGAACCGGCTCGGCGACGAGGGCCAGGGCTTCTACGGTCTCATGGAGACCTTCGACATCTCACGAATCGTCCTCGGTGCGGCCGCCGTGGGAGCTGCCCGCGCCGCCTACGAGTACGCGCTCGAGTACGCCCGCACCCGCAAGCAGTTCGGCAAGCCGATCATTGAGCACCAGGCCGTCGCATTCCGACTGGCGGACATGGCAACCCGGATCGAGGCGTCACGGCTCATGGTCCATCACGCCGCGCGCTCGATCGACGCGGGCGTGAACACCACCGGGCTGGCAGCGATGGCCAAGCTGACCGCGTCCGAGACCGCAATGTTCGTGACCCACGCCGCCGTCCAGACCCTCGGCGGCTGGGGCTACTCGCGCGAGTACCCGGTCGAGCAGTGGATGCGGGATGTCAAGCTCGAGGAGATCGAGGAAGGCACCTCCGACATCATGCGGCTCATCATTTCCCGGAAGCTCTGATGAGCCGAGGCCCAGGCGCCGCCGTGAACGCCGGATCGCGTTCGCTAGGGACAGGCGCCTGGGCCGCCGGGCTCGCGTCCGCCGCGGCGTACGGTCTGACTCCCGTGGTCGCGGTCCTCGCGTACCACGACGGAGTCTCGCCGTCCGTCCTCGTCACCCTACGGGGAGTGTGCGGTTCCGTGGTGCTGCTGTTGATCGCTGCCGGAACCGGCCGCCTTCGGGGCATCAGCCGGCGACCGGCAGCGGCGCTGCTCTTCCTGTGCGGTCCACTCTTCGGAGTCCAGATCCTGGCCTACTTCGCGGCGGTGCAAGCCACCGGCGCCCAGGTGGCGCTGGCGCTGGTCCACATCTACCCGTTGTTCGTGCTGCTGCTGGTGTGGCTGGCCCGCCGACAACGCGTCAACGTGTGGACGGTGGCGCTGTGTGTGCCGATGCTCTGCGGGATCGGCCTCGTCGCCGGTGGCGGTGCAGCGTCGTCCTCGATCACGGTGATCGGTGTCGGCGCGGCATTGCTCAGCGCCTCCGGATACGCGGTGTATCTGGTCCTGGGCGAAGAATGGGGACGATCGGTCGGAGTTGTCAACGCGGCACTGCTCGTCACCGTCGGAGCGACGATCACAACCGGAATCGTCGCTGTGGCGACGAGCCAGAGTTTCGCCGTGCCACAGGGTGTATGGCACGTCGCTGTCGTGCAGGGGCTACTGCTCAATCCGGTCGGAATCGGTTGCGCGTTCTACGCGATGCGGCGTCTGGGATCGGTGGCGATGAGCATGATCGGTCTTCTCGAACCGATCTTCGGCATCGTCAGCGCGGCCCTTGTTCTCGGCGAACGCCTCGACCCGGTTCAGTGGCTCGGCGTCGGCTTCATCCTCTCGCTCGGCGGCCTGCTGCCGTGGACGATGTCGGATCGGCGCCGACGCCCAGTCGCATCGTCAGGCGCGGTCCATGCTCACCAGGAAGTCGACCGTGCCGGCGTCGTCGATGGTCACGAATCCCAGTGACGGCGGCGTGATTCCGTAGTCGGACCACGTGACCGGGACGCTGCCGGACGCAACCAGTTTGTCGCCGGCGTGCAGGACCTTCACGTCGACGGTCACCGGCCGGGTCTGGTCCTCGAGGGTCAGCCTCCCGTCCGCCTTCACGGTGGTGGCGGTTCCGTCGGTGGGTAGCGAGGCCGGATCGACCGGCGTCGTGAGGGTGAACGTCGCGGTCGGGAACGTGTCGGCGGCCATGACGTTGCCGCGGAACTGTCCGTCGCGACGCGAGTTGTCGGTGGCGATGGCGGCCACCTGGACCACCACCTGGGCGCCGGAAAGCTTCTCACCGGAGACGTCGGCGGTCCCGGCCACCTGGTCGGTGGCGCCGACGACAGTGACCCGCGCGCCGAAACCGACGCCGCCTGTGCACCCTCGGTGGACACGCTCGCGGCCGGGGCGTCGTCCTCGGCGATGAACTCACCGTAGATCCAGGGGCCCGCCGGAACACCTGCGAGCACCACCACGACCGCGCCACCGATGAGCCACCACTTCTTCATCGGCACAGCGTATGAGCACGACGGGGTAGGCACCACGGCTACGTCGCCGCCCGGTGAGGTCTCGACCACCGGTGCGCCGCTCGGCCCCGCACGTCCGCCTCGAAACGCCGGGCCCGGTCGACCTCGTGTTCAGAATCCCGCATCGTCGCCGCATCGAATTCATCCGTCGATTCATCCGTCGACTTCCGAATCGGAACACTCCGGCCATGATTCACTCGACAAGGCTGATGAGCACTGCAGATCGAAAACCCATCAAGACCAAGCCGGACATCACCGAACCCCGCTTCGGGGCGGCCACGGGGAGGATGGATCTCAATGAGTACGATTCGCGACGTCACGTTCGATCTTCTGCGCAAACTCGGAATTACCACGGTATTCGGCAATCCAGGTTCGACCGAGGAGACATTCCTGAAGGATCTGCCCAGCGACTTCAGATACATCCTGGCGCTGCAGGAGGCTTCAGCAGTCGCCATAGCCGACGGCTACGCTCAGGCCACCCGCTCCCCCGCGCTGGTCAACGTGCACACATCGGCGGGCATTTCCAACGCGATGAGCAACATCATGACTGCGGCGATGAATCACACCCCGCTCATCGTGACCGCCGGAAACCAGACGCGAGAAATGCTCCTGATGGAGCCGTGGCTGACCAACGTCGAGCCCGAAATGCTGACGAAGCCCTGGGCCAAGTGGAGCTACCAACCGGTGCGCGCCGAGGACGTGCCCGCGGCGTTCATGCGTGCGTACGCGATGGCGATGCAGCCGCCGGCCGGTCCGGTCTTCCTCTCGATCCCGCTGGACGACTGGGACCGACCCGCGGCGAGCACCCCGGTGCTTCGCTCGGTGACGACGCGGATCGGACCGGACCCCGACCGAATCGAGGAGTTCGCCCGCCGGTTGTCCGACGCGAAGAACCCGGTGCTCATCTACGGCTCCTCGATCGCGCGCGGGGACGGCTGGGCACAGGCGGTGGCACTGGCGGAGAAGCTCGGTGCACCCGTGTGGGCGGCACCGTCCTCGGAGCGCCCGCCGTTCCCCGAGAACCACCCCAAGTACAGGGGCGGGCTGCCGTTCGCCATCGGCCCCCTGTCGGAACGACTGGCGGGCCACGACATCGGAATCGTCATCGGGGCACCGGTGTTCCGCTACTACCCGTACGTTCCGGGAGAGTATCTACCGGAGGGCATGTCACTCCTGCACGTCACCGACGACCCCGCCGAGGCAGGGAAGGCCCCGGTCGGCGACAGTCTGCTGTGCGATGCGGTCCTGGCCCTCGAGGGTTTGCTCGAGCGGGTCGAGGAACGGGCCCCGAGTGGCCCCGTCGCCGTGAATCCGCACCGCATGGCCCCGCATCCGGCGCCGCTTGTCGCCGAGGCGGGCGAGGCGGGCGGGACACTGACCGCGCTCGAGGTGTTCGAGGCGATCCGGTCCGTGGTGCCCGACGGCACCGTCCTGATGGAGGAGTCGCCGTCCAACATCGCGGAGTTGCACACCGCGTGGCCCATCGAGAAGCCCGACTCGTTCTACACCGCCGCGAGCGGCAGCCTCGGCTGGAATCTGCCGGCCAGTGTGGGTATCTGTCTCGCGGAACGTGATTCAGGCCGCAATCGCCCGGTGGTGGTGATGATAGGCGACGGATCGTTCCAGTACGCCATCCAGGCGTTGTGGACCGCCGCCGCCCACGAACTACCGATCCTCTACGTGGTTCCTCGGAACGAGGAGTACGCCATCCTCAAGGCGTTCGCCAAGCTGGAGGAGACGCCAGGAGTGCCGGGACTCGACATCCCGTCCCTCGACTTCGTCTCCCTCGGAGAGGGATACGGATGCGCAGGCGAACGAGCGGAGACCGTGGACGAGGTGCAGATCGCGGTGAAGGCCGCGCTCGCACGCTCCGGCCCCACCGTTCTGGAGGTTCCGATCGCAGCAACGGTCCCGCCACTGCTGTAGCCCGACATGGACTCCTCGATCGACTACCCAGACGCCGATCGACTACCTGACGCGCTGCCGTTAGCAGCGACCCACAGCCGCTTCGACATTCGAGGTGGCCTGATCTGATAGACCCGACTTCGCCAGACAAGTGGCCGTGCCGAGCTGAACCGCGAGCAGAACCAACACCGCCCCGCCCGCGCCGGCGGTGTTGGCTGCCTAGTGGGACTGCCTGAGAAACGGTGGATCCGGTCGTGGTCTGACACGCCGGGCGTGAGCCTGGCGGGAAGTATCGAGAGTCACCGATGCCTCGTTCGACCCGTAGATCGTCGGGAAACGTCAGCGACGCCTGACCGGGGTGGACGAGATCGTCCACTCGACCGGAACTACCACCCTCACCCACGCGACAACGCTCACGCCCTGTGGGTGCCAGCCCTGTTCCATTTTTCCCTTCACTGTTCCCGTCGAGTGGGCAGTTGGCGGAACGTCACGAGTGGCAGCAATACCGCAAGTCCGAGCACGAACAGGCTCGCGCGCAGCGCGACCAGTCTGGAATCGACGTTGATCTCCACCGCGCGGTCGAGCTGTGCCGAGGTCAAGTCCAGTCCGGCGAGACGGCCGCGGAGGTCATCGTTCGCGACGAAGCTGACCGAACTGGTGGTCACTTCGATTCTGCTGTCGGACCGCAGATCCGGGTCGTCAGCGACACGGCCCGAGGCGGATTGGGCGAGCACGGACATCAGCACGGCTCCCGCGACGGCAGTACCGGTGCAGAGTCCGAGGAAGTTCGCCATACCCCGAGCACTGCCGATCTCTCCGGAGAGCGACTGCGGGCTGGTCTCCATGAGCAGTGCACTTCCCGCACTCAGTCCGACTCCGATACCGAGACCCAGGCACACCTCGCTGACCCCGGTCCACACACCCGACCACTGATTCGAAATGGTCAGTGCCAGCAGCATCACGGCTGCGGCAGCGAGCACATGGGCACCGGTCAACAGCCAGCGGCACGCGAACAATCGCATCAGAACCGGTGTCGCAGCCGCCGAGACGAGCGCGGCGAGGGAGATCGGCACCAGCATCAGTGCCGAACCCACGGGCGTCTTGCCCAATACCATCTGGGTGTACAACGGCAACAGGTAACTCACGCCGGCCATCAGCAGGTTCACCGCGACCAGACCAATCAGGCAGGCACGGTTGAGCCCCGACCCGAACACCTGGGGGTCGAGCAGGGCCGTCCTGCCACCGTCGACGAGCGAATGCTGCCGCGCGGCGAACACATGCAGCACCAGCACGCCGAGCAGCAAAAATGCCAGCACGGGCGACAGGCCGAGCACACTCACCGGCGCCGACTCGGCGGCCAGGAGAAGTCCCCATGCGCCGATCTGGTTGATCGCCGCGACCAACAAGAGCACACCGACCGCCGACAGCGCGATACTCGCCTTGTCGATGGAGCCCCGGAAGGGAGTCCGGGGCAGAACCACCCGGGAAGCGATGACGATGGTCCCCGCGATGACAACGAGCAGAAGGAGGAAGGGCGCCCGCCAGCCCCAGGTCTGCACGAGGAATCCACCGACCAACAGCGCGAGCGCAGCACCGATACCCGTGCTGCCCGCCAGGATCGACACAGCGACGGTGCGCTGTGTGCCGGAGTAGGCCTGACCGAGAATCGCCAGCGCGTTGGGAACGAGCAGCGCGCCACCGAGTCCCGCGACCGCTTCGCCCGCGATCAGCGCCGAGACATCCCGGGCCAGGAGACAGATCAGCATGCCTGCGATGTAGACGGTCAAGCCGAGCAGCTGGGTGTTCTTGGCACCGAGGACTCCGCTGATCTTGCCGCCCGTGACCGTGAAGGCGGCAACGAACACCCCGTACGCGACGATCGCCAACTGCACGTTCGAGATCGTGGTGTCCAGGCCCTCGACCACGCCGCTGATCGCCATGGGTAGCACCGACGCGTTGAACACCGAGACGAGACCAGTGAAACACACGAGAATCAGCGGCAACCAGCTCGCTCGCAGCAGCGCCTCGTCCGCGCTCTCGGTTGTCACACGAACGGCAGGCTGCTGATCAGCGGTGTCCATAGGTGCACCCCTCGGGGATCGTGCAGTGGGTTCGAGCCTGAAGATCAGGACGGCAGAGTCAGGAACTGCATCGGGGCCGTTTCCGCGAAGCGGCCGGTGACGTTGCCGGCGAGTCCGCCCTCGAGCGCCGTATCGCTCATCAGGTCAAGCTTGCCCGCCGGCGCGCCCACCCCGAAATCCAGCTTGTCCAGGTCCACCCACACGATGTTGGGCCGTGTCGTCGAGTCGAAGACGAACCGCTTGTTGGTCAGGTCGGCAACCGTCTGCCAAATCGTCTGCGACGCATACGGCTTGTCGGGATCGGGGATGCGGAAAGGCTGGGCGGCATTGCGGATGACGCTGAACATTCCCGCGACCGCCTCGACCTCGGTCTTGGGCTCGGGCAACCGGCCCACGTAGTACGCGGCGCGGGCGAACCGGTCGGTCGCGAGCGTGGTCCCGGGCAGGGGCCTGGTCCCACCGAACCCGTCGATCTCCTCGAGCAGTTCGATCTGCTTGTCGTAGGTCGGCGAATTGGTCATCACGCGATAGGCGCGGTCGTGCCAGACGGTGGCCTTGCCGTCGACGTACTCGATGATCGCCGAATCTCCGGTCGCATCATCCAGCGCGAGGTGTACCGCGGGCACCTCGCCGGTCGCCGGGTCCCCGAGCGGTACAACCTGAACGTCGGACTCGGTGATCCACGCGGCGGCGTCCGCCACCGTGGCGAAGTTGTCCAGGAAGTACTGAAGCCAGATCGCCATGCTCAGAGCCGGCCGCGACTTGTCATGGGTGCCGTACTCGGACTCCGCGAGCCACAGGACGTGCCCCGCCAGCCCCGCCTCGTTCATGCCGTCCACCGTCATCATGTCGAACGCACCGGCCACGACACTGCCGTATTCGGCGGCCCAGCTGAGTGAACCACCGACGCCGTCATCACGTTTGATTCCCCGGGGAAGCGACCACAGGTTCGTTCCGGTATCTCGGTGATAGTCCATATTTCGCCCGACGAGCACAGCCCCTGCGGCGTCCGGCCAGATCACCCTGGTGCACATCACTCCACCTTCCGCAGGTCTCGAAAGAGCTGGCTTCTTCGTCGAGATCTCGAAACTGGATTAGGCGAACGATAGCAAGACTTTCGAGAGCGGCAGGCTCATTGGAGCAATCACCGCGAGCCCCCCACCACTCGTTCTCAGCCCGCGCCGAAACTCTCAATCATTTTGGTGGACACCCTGTTCTCCGATCCGGTCATCGTGTTCGAGGAGTGGGACGAGGTCGGGGCTCCCGGACACGACGAATGCGAGCGAGTCCCTCCGCGTTGGAGTTCCAGACGGGGTGCGTCTCGGTGAACGCCGCGCTCGCATGCTCCGGCCCACCGGTCTGGAGGTTCCGAGCGCGGCAACGGCCCCGCCGCTGCTGTGGCCGCCGACTCGGGTCTCGTCGGGTGATGCCTGCCGGATCGGCCGGGACCGGTCTGGCAGGTATCCCGCACGGGAAGATCTTCCGGACCGGATACAACTGGTTCACCGGCGACGGCATGGTTCACGGCGTCCGACTCGGCGACGGGCAGGCACTGTGGTACCGGAACCGGTGGGTCGACTCGGAAGCGACGTCGGCGACCCTGCAACGGTTGGCCCCCTCCGAGCGCGGCCGATCACCCCTGCACGGACCGTCTGCGAACACGAACGTCATCGGGTTCACCGGCAAGACGCTCGCCCTGGTCGAGGGCGGTCTGGCGTGCGTGGAACTGTCCGAGGAACTCGACACTGTCGATGTCTGCGACTTCGACGGCACCGTTCGCGGCGGATACACAGCGCACCCATCGGGGGATCCGGAAACCGGTGAGCTCCATGCGGTTTCGTACCACTTCGGTAGGGGAAACACCGTGCAGTACAACGTGATCGGCGCCGACGGCCACCTCCGGAAGAAGATCCCGATCCGCGTCGGCGGCAGTCCGATGATGCACGCCTTCTCCCTGAGTCGCGACTACGTGGTGGTCTACGACCTGCCGGTGACGTTCGACGTTCGAAGCGCCGTCGCGGCCAACGTGGCCCGGCCACTGCGCCCCCTTGGCGGCATTGGCCTCCGAACGGACCGTGACCGCGGCGTGGCCGCCACTCGCGACTTCGATCCCCGATCGGCGATCGGCGATCGGGGAGTTCGTCTTTCATCCCGCGTCTTCCGTTTGCGCGGAGGCCGGATTCCACGGCAACTGGATACCGACAGCGACGCACACGCCCTGACGCAACCGTGTCGACGTCCAGCGGTCTACGGGTGCGAGGGCCTCGGTTCGACGGAACGTTCGGTGACGGCCACGCCGACCTCGTCGACGGCCGTGCGGATCATCGCCCCGTACCCGTCGTCGCCGAGCGCGTCGAAATACCGACCGGCCGCATCGCGATGCTCGCGCGCCTGGTCGAACGATCCGAGCTGCCGGAGGTTGTCGGCGAGATTGAGGTGCAGCGACGGATAGAAGCCGCGAACCACGAGACCCGCGCGGTGTTGCCGGACACGGTCATTCGTGAGGGCATCGGCGCGGGCGGCGTCCGGGTCGCCGTCGCGGCCGAGCGTGACGGCACGGATGATCGCGTCCGTCGTGAGGTCCGTGGTCATCGCGGTTCTCCTGTCGCGGTGGAAGTTACGGGGCAGTGGGCATGGCGAGCGTGGTGAGGTCGCCGACGGTGGCGGAGCGGATGACGACGGGCTGGTCGGCGGCGGAGAGGTCGAGCATGACGTCCGGTCCGACAGCCGTGGCGAGCGCGGCGCGCAGGGTGCCGGACGCGAAGTGCACCTCGATGCCCGGGCCGGACACCTCGGCGGTGAGGCGCGTTTCGCCCTCGCCGACACACACCCCCACGGTGTCGGTGGCGATCGTGCACCGGATCCTCGCGTCGGGACTGTCCTCGATCGCGGCGAGCAGGGCGTCCCGGGACACGACGACCCGGGTGGACGCGGCGGGCAGGGCGGTGAGCATCGCCCGGTAGTCGGGGAACGCGTCGTCGATGGTGGCGCATCGTCTTTCGTCATCGCCGGCGGCGACGACCAAGCGATCGGATCCGGATCGGAGGACGACGTCCCGGCACCCACGCAGCCACGGGCCGAGCGCGGCAAGCTCGGCGGCGGCCACGACGACGGCCCACGGATCACCCGCGCCGGGGCAGGCGATGCTGCGCGTCGACAGGCGGTATCGGTCGGTGGCGGTGAGTGTGACGGCCCCGTCCCCCACCTCCACGAGAATCCCGGCCAGGACCGGAAACGCGGGATCCGACGCCACAGCGACCCGCACCTGCCCGATGGCATCGGCGAGCGTGGCGGCGCAGATCGACGCCGAGGGCCGCGGCGGCGGCGCCTGTCGGACGGACTCGGCGACCGCGGCGGCGGCGTCGGCCCGCTCCCGCAGCGCGCGGACGTGTGCGTCGAGCAGGCGCCCGGCGTCGTCGACCCCGTCGAGGATCCGCGCCACGACGTCCAGCGGGACGGCGATCTCCCGCAGCCGGCGGATCATCGTGGCCTGGTCGCGTTGGGCCTCGGTGTAGTACCGGTACCCGGTCGACGGATCGACGCAGGCCGGGACGAGTAGCCCGCAGTCGGCGTAGAAGCGCAGCGCGCTCGGTGTCAGTCCGCTCGCTCGCGCGAGCACGCCGATCGTGATCAACCTGTCCGTTCCGAATTCGCTCATCGGGCCATCATGGAGTCTCGACCAGCTTGAAGGTCAAGCCGCTTTCGAACGGACGGCCTCGGTGGACGCCGGGCCCTCGGCGATCGCGGGGGCCGGGGCGGTCGGTTCCTCCGGATCCTCGGGGATCGGTTGCGCCTGGGCGGTGACCTTCTTGCCGCGGCCGATCACGATCGCCGCGACCAGGGCGACGACCAGACACGTGATCGCGCCGAGCAGCAGCCCGGCCCGGCCGCCCCACTCCTGGCTGACCCAGCCGGCGACGGGGCCTCCGATGGCCGTCGAGCCCTGGAACGCCGTGGCCCACAGCGCCATGACACGGCCACGCATCTGTGGTTCGGCCTCGAGCTGGAGGGTGCTGTTGGTGGTGGAGTTGAACGCGATGCTGACGGCGCCGACGATCACCAGCGCGATCAGTTCCACCGCCAGCGTGGGCGCGGCGGCCGCGGCCACCAGCGAGAAACCGAACGCGGCGGCCGCGACGATCAGGACGCGAGTGCCGGTGCGACCCCACGTGGCGACCAGCAGGCCGCCGCACACCGCGCCGATGCCCATCGCGGCCGTCATGAACCCGTACGCCTCGGAGCCGGCGCCGAACGTTTGATCGGCGACGATCGGGAGCACCACCTGGAACTCGAACGCGAGGCATCCGATGAACGCCATCATCAGCAGCGGCACCGCGAGATTGCGGTTGCCGCGGACGTAGCGCAGGCCCTCGCGGAGCTGGCCGCGGGCGCGTTCCATCGGCGGCGAGCGGTGCAGCTCGGAGACGTTCAGTCGCAGCAGCGACGTCACCACCGCGACGAAGCTGGCGGCGTTGAGCAGGAAGCACACGCCCAGCCCGCCGGCCGCGATCGTGACACCCGCGACCGCCGGACCGACGATGCGCGACGCGCTGACCAGCGTGGACTGCAGGCTGACGGCGTTGCGCAGGTCCGCCGGACCCACCATCTCGAGCAGGAACGACTGCCGTGCCGGGTTCTCGAAGCAGTTGTTGAGGCCGAGCAGCAGCGCGAGCACGTACACGTGCCACAACTGGACGGTGCCGGTGATCGTGAGGACGCCGAGGACGAGGGCCTGGACGCCCATCATCGTCTGCAGCACGATCATCAGCCGTCGCTTGTCGGTGCGGTCGGCGATGACACCGCCGTACGGCCCGAGCAGCAGGACCGGCAGCGTCTGCAGCGCGACGACCAGGCCGATCGCGGTGCCCGAGCCGGTGAGTTCGAGGACCAGCCAGGACTGCGCGACGAGCTGCATCCAGGTGCCGATGAGCGAGACGGCCTGGCCGCTGATGAAGCGGCGGAAGTTGCGGTTCGCGAGTGCCGCGAACGTCTGACGTCCGAGTTTTCCCGCGGCCGTCATGAGCGGGCCGTAGCCCGGGCCTGACACATCCGTTCGCCGAGCGCCTCGAGGGCCGGCAGCGCGTCGAGCAGATCCTGGGTCTTGGTCTCGGGGAGTTGGGCGAGGTACTCGGCGAACAACTGGGTCCGCTTGTCCCGCAACTGCGAGTGCAGGGCGATCCCCGCGGGCGTCGCGGCGACGACGACGGCTCGGCCGTCGTCGGGATCGGCCGAGCGCATGAGCAGCCCCTCGGCCTCCATCTTGCCGATCATCCGCGAGAGCATCGTCGGGTTGAGGGTCTCGATCTCGGCCATCTCGCTGGCCCGGATCGGCCCGCGGCGCACCGCGGTGGTCAGGATCGAGAACTGAGTCTTGGTCAGCTCACCGCCGGACGTCTGCCGGTCGACCTGCCGGGAAATGCGTCCGAGTGCGACACGAAGCCGGGAGACCTCGTCGTCGTCGAAGAGGCTCGTCAACGTCCACCTCCAATTTACTTGCTTGTCGGCAAGCATACATTGAAGGCGTGGCGATCTCCACCCTCGGGTGCGTGACACCAGCCACGGGAGGGCGTCGGGTCAGGTCAGTTTCGCGGCCCGCACGACGGGCAGCAGACGCTGCTGGTTGTCCACCCACTCGCGCATCACGACCATCTCCTCGCGCCGCTGCACCGAGTCCCAGGTCGCCATCTCGATGTTGCCGACGAGGTTCTGGCTCTCCTTGACCACGCGTTCCCGCTTGGCCGTCACCACCCGGTCGCGGTAGCGCTTGACGGAGACGCGCAGGTCCTGGATGGCGTCGATCTCGCTCTTGATGACCTCGAGCGGCCGCGCGACGTCCTCGTCGAGTTCGGCGGGGTCCTCGATGCCGGCCGTGACGAGCCGCTGCTTGAAGAGGTGGATGCGGTAGAGGTCGGTGTGGATCTTGCGGGCCACGTCGTCGAGCTTGTCCCCCGTGATCCGCATCGGCGCGACATCCTGTCCGGCCCAGTCGAGGAACGCCTTGAACAGGGCCACCTCGGTGGCCAGGTAGACGAGCAGCGCGACCTCGGTGAGGACCTTGGGGTCGTCCGGATGCGGCCGGCTCTTGACGCTGAGCAGCTCACCCTTGACGAGGACCTCGTGCTTGGGGAACACCCGGTGCAGCAGATCCAGGTAGACGCCGGGGCCCACCTTCTTGCTGCGGATGCGCGTGATCCCGGCCTCGTAGCGGGCGGTCCACTCGCCACCGTCGTTCGGGATGTCGTACAGGAACACCCGGATCGGATCGCCGTGGGAAAAGGACGTATCCGAACCCCGCGCCTCGTCGGCAGCGGCATCGTCGGCATCGTCGGCGCCCGCCGCGTCCGGTTCCGCCACGGGCGAATCCGCGGCGACCACCGCGGGGGTGGCCGCGTCCAGCTGCTCCGCGACCACGGGTTCGGGCGCGGCAGCCGCCTTCTTGCGCTTACTGACGGTCGCCATGACTAGTGGGCGGCCGCGTACGCCTTGACGATGTCACCCGAGATCCGGCCGCGGGTCGACACCACATAACCGTTGCGGGCGGCCCACTCCCGGATCTCCTGGGTGCTGGCCCCATCTGTCGTCGGCTTCGCGGCACGGGTCGTCTGGCGTCCGCCGACCTTGGTGGAATGGCGGATGTAGTAGTCCAGCTTGCGGTGGAACTCGGTGGCGTTCTTGTCATTGAGGTCGATGGTGTACTCGACGCCGTTGACAGCGAAACTGATGGTCTCGCCACCGAAGTCGATGGGCTCACCATCAAGATCATCGATGAGCTCGACAATTACCTTCTGTGCCACGTGTTACTCCCGAGGTTCGTCAACCAAGCTGCATCGGGAGCCTACGGGACAACCCCCACACAACCCGATGCGGATCAGGGTCGTCACGGCGTCGACCGTGACGGTGAGACCTTCGCGGTGCCCGCCGGGCGCCGGTCAGCGCGCGGCGACACCTGCCTGCGCGTATTCGACGTCCTGCTCCGGCTGCGCGCCGCTCACGCCGATCCCGCCGACGACCTCCCCGTCGACGCTCACGGGCAGGCCTCCGGGCAGCGTCGTCAGCGACTGCTGGGTCTGCGCATCGATCAGGTCGACCAGCGCGGGATGGGCGTCGGCCAGCCCGGAGTAGGCGGTCGTGGGTATGCCGATCAGCGCCGAGGTCGCGGCCTTCGCGCGTGCCACCCCGGGGGTGAACCATGCGGCGCCGTCGTCGCGCACCACCAGCAGATCGTCTCCCCGCGCGTCGACGACGGTCACGCTGACCCGGTTGCCGTCCCGCCGCGCGGCATCGATCGCCGCGTCCGCGGCGCGCCGGGCCGCCGCGAGATCGAGCCGGGCCTGCTTCGTATCCGCCATCGAACGTCCTCCCTCAGTTGCTCTCGTCGACCTCGATCAAACACGAGCCGCGCTCCGAATCCCCATCCGAGGGTCGGGGATTCGACGATCGCGGCCCCGGACGACCCGGAGCGACCGTCCGGATCAGGCCGGGCACTTCCCGCTGTACTTGTCCAGCCCGAGACCGCCGTTGCGCTTCTTGCTGCGCCCGGTGGGACCACCGGACGGCTTGCGCACCCACTTGCCCTTCGAGTCCAGGCCGGGCATCCGTTCGCTGCCGATGCGGCTGTAGCGCGTCTCGCCGTCGACGGTGAGCACCCCGTCCTGCACGTCGATGTGCGCGACCGTCGCCCAGAACGAGTTCTTGCTGTTGCCGACGTAGACGAGGATCTCGTCGGCATCCGGGCCGGGCAGCCCGTCCTTGCCGGCGCGGCCGTAGCGGATCGCCACGCGCGGATTACCGAAGGCGTCCAGGGCGCCCGCCCCGTTGTCGACGCTCTGGTAGATGTTGACCAGCAGGTCGCCGTTCTCGTTGGGCAGCACCCGCACCTGCTCGACGGCCGGCTTCTTGCCCTTGCCCGGACCCTGGCTGTCCCCGTAGTGGTGGATGAACGGCCAGTGCTCGAGGCTCCCCTGGTGCCCCTTGTCGCCGCTGATGACGACGTACTCGTCGGTGTCCTCGTTGCGGCAGAAGAAGTACACGTCGAGGTCCCCGGTGCCGTACTTCTTCACTTTGCCGTTGCGGTCGTAGGTGGCGCCGCGCCCGTCCCATTCGAGGCCGACGGTCAGGACCCAGTTCGGATCCCCCTGCCCCTTCCTCAGGTCGATCCGCGCGGTCCGATCGGGCGACTCCTTGGTGAGCGCCACCTTCACCTTCTCGAAGGAGATCGGTGGTGCCGCGGCCGCGGCGGGCGCCGCGATCTCCGGAGTGGGCGGCGCGGACGGCGACGCAGGCGCCGAGGTGGCGTCGGCCGGCGTCCCGGGATCGTCGACGTCGATGCCGTGCTCACCGGCCAGCGCCGCCAGGCCCTGGCTGTAGCCCTGTCCGATCGCGTCCATCCGCCAACCGGTTCCCCGCCGGTACAGCGCGACGACCTGCAGCACCGTCTCCGTGGACAGACTCGACGGCGTGAAGCGGAGCCGCTGGGAGGTCTGGGAGGTACCGTGCACCTCGACCGCCAGACCCGTGATCGCACCGAAGTCGATGCCCTGGGCTTCCGTGCTGGCGGTGAGCAGGACCCGATGGATGTCCGCCGGCACCGTGGTCAGGTCGACCGAGACGCTGTCGTCCGCGGTGAGCGCGACACCCGGCGCCATCGGGTTGTTGAAGAAGACGAAGTCGTCGTCGGAACGCACCTTGCCGTCGTCGGCGAGCAGCACCGCGGCGATGTCGACCATCCCCGGCTGACCTGCCGTGGTCACGCGGACCGTGTACCGATCCTCGGCCAGGTCGGTCTTCGAACCCTTGACCACTTCCAGCATCGTGCGTGCCCCCACCGTTCCTGTTCGTCGTGCGACGGCCGCGTCGACCGCGCACCATGCTGACACACCGCGTCGCAGCCGATCTCAGCGCGCTCCGGCGGAAGGCGCGAACGGGTCTGTGGCGGTGCCGATTCGCGCATACGCCTCCTCGAGGACGGCCTCGCCGTGACCTAATCCCGCGATCCGCGCTCGCGTCGCCGCGATCCGCGCGAGAGAACGGCTCGCAGCATCCCTGTCGACGTCGAAGACGCCGAGGATCACCTCGCCGTCGAACTCGGCCACCGCGTCCCCCGTGAGGACGGCATCGGCGTCAGGCAGGTAGAGGGCGATGCTCCCGGGGGTGTGCCCGGGAACGCCGATGACTCGCGTCCCGCCCGCGAAGTCCAGGACGTCGCCGTCGCGGACCTCACGGTCCACGCGGCAGGCAGGTCCGTGGGACGGCTCGTCGAACTCGGCGTGGATGGTCTTCTCGCGATCCGTCAGACGGGGAAGAGGACCGCGCTGTGCCCCCGCCACGAACGGCGCGTCAGCGGCACCCGCGATGACCTCGACGTCCGCCCACCGCGCGATCTCGGCGGCCGAACCGGTGTGGTCTTCGTGGAAATGCGTGAGCACGATCCGCGTCACGTCGGTGCGCTGCCGGCCGAGCACCGACAGCGCGTCGGCGATCAGATCGGCGCTGTCGGGCCAGCCCGTGTCGATGAGCGTCACACCGTCGGCGCCGAGCCAGAGGTAGCAGTTCAACAGGTGCGCTGGGCCGGTGGGGATGCGGAGGCGATGCAGCGCAGGCGTCAGCTGCTGAAGATCGGGGCGAGGCATACCGCGACGGTAGGTAGGCAATGGAGACCGCGTCCCCCGATTTCGTTCTCGGCGGACAGATTTCGACCACAGCGAACAACAGAAAAGTCCCCCACCCCGAAGGGGTGAGGGACTTTCTCGGCGGTGGCGGAGGGATTTGAACCCTCGGTGCGGGGTTACCGCACACAGCATTTCGAGTGCTGCACCTTCGGCCGCTCGGACACGCCACCGCCGAGAACTGTACCGGAGCCGACGCTCAGCCTGAAATCGGCAGGTCAGCGTCACTTTCCAGTCAGTTTGTCCTTGGCGGTGGAGGCGGCGTCCTTGACCTTCTCCGCGGCGTCCTTGACGGCGGATTCGACCTGGTCGCCCTTGCCCTCGTTCTTGAGGTCCTCGTCGCCGGTCGCCTTGCCGGCGGTCTCCTTGGCCTTGCCCCCGAGGTCCTGCGCTTTGTTCTGAGCCTTGTCTGCGATTCCCATGAGCACTCCTCCGTGAATCTGCGTGAACCTTGCGGTCCCGGTGCCACACGAGCACCTGCCTCCACCAGACCACGATCTGCGGAACTCTGCCGAGAAACTCCGCCCATGTGGGCGGCAATCACCCACATCGCTGCAGGTAGAACCGTCAGCGCTGGTCCTGAAAGAAACTTTCGAGCAGGCCCGCGCACTCGTCCTCGAGGACGCCGGCGCGCACCTCCGGACGGTGGGTGAGGCGACGGTCACGGACCACGTCCCACAGCGAACCGACCGCGCCGGTCTTGGGTTCCCACGCGCCGAACACCACCCGTTTGACGCGGGCGAGGACCAGCGCGCCGGCGCACATCGTGCACGGCTCCAGCGTCACCGCGAGGGTCGCGCCCTCGAGCCGCCAGCCGTCGCCGTGCACCTTGGCCGCGGCGCGCAGCGCGAGGATCTCGGCGTGCGCGGTGGGGTCACCGGCGGCCTCGCGGGCGTTCGCCGCCCGCGCCAGTTCCACACCGTCCGCGTCGAACACCACGGCGCCCACCGGCACGTCCGCGTCCGATGCGGCGGCGGCCGCGTCGAGGGCGACACGGATCATCCGCTCGTCGTCCTGGAGGCTCACGCCGGGCTGCCCGCGGTCAGCGTGACGAGAGCTTGTCGAGCTCCGCCGACAGCTCCGTCTCGAAGCCGCAGCGCTGCGCGACCATCGCGAGCTGCTCGTCCGGGTACAGATCGTGCTCGGCGAGGATCACCCCGAGCACGGCGTCCGGCAGACCCAGGTCGGCGAGCACACCGAGGTCGCCCTCCTCCCACGGTTCGACGTCGTCGAGCTCGTCGGGGTCGATGTCGGGGATCTCGATGTTGAGCGACTCGAGGACGTCCGCGGCGATGTCGTAGTCGATGGCGGCCGTGGCGTCGGAGATCAGCAGGCGGGTGCCGGTCGGGGCGGGACGGACGATGACGAAGAACTCCTCGTCGACGTCGAGCAGACCGAACACGGCGCCGGAGCTACGCAGCTCGAGCAGTTCCTTCTCGGCGGTCCGCAAACTCGTCAGTGCACCGCCGGTCAGCGGCGTGCACTTCCAGCGGCCTTCCTCGCGGACGACAGCCATACCGAAGCCGTCCAAGTCCTCGATCGAACCCGCGGAGGCGCTGTTGTTGTTCGCGCGCTGTGCACCCATGCGCGCAACGGTAGCCCGCGCGGTGCCGCTATAAGAAGTCCAGCGGCAAATGTGCCAACCTGTTCGGGTGGCTGACGACGTTTCCGCACCTGAAGTCTGTGTTCTCGGTCTGGGTCTGATCGGCGGATCCCTGCTCCGCGCGGCGGTGGCGGCGGGCCGTGACGGCTGGGGCTGGAACCGGTCGGCCGGGGCGGTGGACGCCGCCCGGGCGGACGGCTTCGACGCCGACACCGATCTGGTCGCGGTGCTGCGCCGCGCCGAGCGGTCCGGCGCGCTGATCGTGGTTGCGGTGCCGATGCCGGCCGTCGACGGGACCCTCGTCGCGATCGCCGAGCACGCGCCCGGCTGCCCGATCACCGACGTCGTCAGCGTCAAGGCCGAGGTGGTCGCTGCGGTCGCCCGGCACGGCCTGCAGGACCGGTTCGTCGGCGGTCATCCGATGGCGGGGACGTCGCAGTCCGGGTGGGACGCCGGGGACGCGGACCTGTTCCGCGACGCGGTGTGGGTGGTCAGCGCCGACGACGGCGTCGACCCGCAGATCTGGTCGCAGGTGGCGCGGCTGGCGCTGGACTGCGGCTCGGTGGTGGTGCCGGCGGAGTCCGTCGAGCACGACGCCGCCGTCGCCCGCATCTCGCACCTGCCGCACGTCCTGGCCGAGGCGCTCGCGCTGTCCGGCGCGGCCGGCGGCGACCTGGCGCTGGGCCTGGCGGCCGGATCGTTTCGGGACGGGACCCGCGTCGCCGGCAGCGCGCCCGGGCTGGTGCGCGCGATGTGCGAGGGCAACCGCGACGCGCTGCTCACCGCCGTGGACGAGACCCTCGACGTCCTGCACCGGGCGCGCACCGAACTCGCCGCGCGGGGCACGCTCGCCGAGTTGGTGGAGTCCGGGCACGACGCCCGCCTGCGTTACGAGCAGCGGGAGCGCTGGACCATCACCGACATCGAACCCGGCTCCGCGAACTGGCTCGAACGGATGCGCGACGCCGGACGCCGCGGCGGGGTGCTGCAGCCGTGAGCACGCCCACGCTGCGAGACGTCGCCCAGTTGCTCGCCAAGAAGGAGATGACGGCCACCGAGCACGTGCGGGCCACGCTCGACGCGCTCGACGACCTGCTGGGCACGCCGTGGGAGAACCTGGTGGCCGCGCGCGACGACGAGGCGGCCCTGGCCGCCGCCGCCCGCGCGGATGCCGCGATCGCCGCCGGCGACTGGATCGGCCCGCTGCACGGCGTGACGGTCGCGGTGAAGGACAACATCGACGTCGCCGGGATGCCGACCCGCTGCGGCAGCGCCGTCCTCGCCGACGCCCCGCCCGCCGCGTCCGACGCCCGCATCGTGACGCGCCTGCGGGAGGCGGGCGCGATCGTCGTCGCCAAGACGCACCTGCACGAGTTCGCCTACGGTCCGACGGGTGCCGTCAACGCGTCCGGCCCGGCGGCGCACCCGCACGATCCGGGGCTCATCACCGGGGGGTCGTCGTCCGGGTCGGCGGCACTGGTCGCGAAGGGCGTCGTCCCGCTCGCGCTGGGCACCGACACCGGTTGCAGCGCACGCACTCCCGCCGCCCTGTGCGGCGTCGTCGGCTTCAAGCCCAGCTTCGGTGCGCTGCCGACCGGCGGTGTGTTCCCGCTGTCGACCACGTTCGACCACGTGGGCCTGCTGGCCGCCGACGTCCTCGACGTCTCGCTCGCGTGGGGCGCGATCCCCGGTATCGCGCACGTCCGCACCCCGGTCGCGGGGCTGCGGGTCGGGCGCCTGCGCGGGGAGAACTGGGACGTCGCGGACGCGGCCATCGCGGCGGCCGTCGAGGCCGCGTGCCGGTCCCTGGTGGACGCGGGCGCCGAGGTGGTGGACGTGGAACTGCCCGAGACGCAGCAGTTCCTGGACGCCTACCCGATCGTCACCGGCTCCGAGGCGTACGAGACGCACCGGGCCTGGTTCGAATCCGCCCCCGAGCGCTACCAGTCGCCGACGGCCGCGCTGCTGGCGGCGCAGAAGGATCGCCCCGCCGTCGAGTACCTGCACGCGCTGCGGACCGTGGAACGGCTTCGCCGCCAGGCGCTCTCACGGCTGCGCGGCGACCTGGGCCTGGATGCCCTGATCACCGCCACCACTCCCCTGCGTGCCGTCACCCAGGAACAGGCGCTCTCGACCGATCCCGCCCTGGCCCGAACCCCGTTGCTGCGCATGTGCAGTCCGTTCAACGCGCTCGGCATCCCGGCGATCTCGGCGCCGGTCACGATCGACGACGGCGCGCCGGTCGGCATCCAGCTGATCGGCCTGCCCACCACCGCGGGCGGGCACGGCTCGCATCCGGCCGAATCCGCGGCCCTCGCCTGCGCACTGGCGGTGAGCAGCTGACCCCGCGCCAGCGGCTCAGGTGAGCTGCAGCGTCGTCACGCAGGTCGGGTCGTCGTCGTGCGTGGAGATCGCCGAGGTGGTCGTGCGGCCGCCGGTTTCGAGTGTGATGGTCGCGTCGACGGCTCGCGGCAGCCAGAGCCCCAGGAACCCGTTGTCGTTGGTGCGGACCGTCTCGTCGACGAGCACGGCGCCGCTTGCGCGGTCGGTGACCTCGACCCGGATGTCCTCGTTCGGCATCTCGCCGAGACAGGTGGTGAGGCTGTGGAAGAAGCACTCGTGAGTCCGGTCGGCGTAGGGCGCGATCGAGACGTAGAACTGCTCGTCGGGTAGCGCCAGGGACGCCGTGGCACCGCTGCCGTCGGAGAGTTCGACCGTGCGGGGCTTGACCGAGGCGAGCAGATCGGCGGGGCGATCGGCGACCGGCATGGTGTCGAGTCGAGCGATCACCTCGCGGGCGTCGAGTCCGTCGAGGTCGTGTTCCGCGAGCAGTTCTTCGGCCGCGGTCGTGGACGGTTCGTTGCGTTCGGTGGTGGCACATCCGGCGAGGAGCGCTACCCCCGCCAGAGCGCAGACGAGGGCCGTGACTGTCTTCGCGAACCGGTTGCAAGCCATGCCGTCGACAGTAACGTGACAGCTACGGGGTAGGGGTATCCGGTAGTCGCGGGCGGACGTGGAGATCTCCGAGAGTCGGCGGATCGAACACGGCAGCAATCACTTTCGCAGGGGCGGCCTGTCGACCGTTTCCCGGTGGCCGGCCGCTCAGATCCGCTCGGCCAGGCCCGGGTAGTCGAGGACGAAGCCGTCCTCGTCGACGGTGATCGACGAGCTCGACACCGGCGAGAGGACGTGGATGCCGTCGGCGCCGCTGCTGTAGGTGAGGGACGCCTCCTGCACGGCGAGGTCGGGCAGGTTGACGTAGACGACGGGGACCTGGAGGTCCTCGGACTCGTGCTGCAGGCCGAACCGTCGGATCGGCAGGGTGTTGAAGAACGGACTGAGCACGACGTCGACGTCCTTCGCGCCGGCGAAGCCGGAGCGCAGGTGGGTGGTGCCGGTCTCGACCATCCAGACGCCCTCCTCGTCGCGGCTGATCGACATCTGCCGCTCCCCCGTCGCGAGCGCGGTGCGCAGCGACAGCCGCCGGGTGACGCCGTTCTCGTCGGTGACGAGGTCGTAGGACGCGCTGAACGCGGGATGCTCGGCGCACTCGCCGCCGATGATGCGGCCGGTGGCCTTGATCCGACTTCCGCTCAACTGCACCCGCACCGATTCCATCCGCGGCGCGGCGTGGGCGCGCCACGTCAGAACGGCAGGCCAAGGCGACGGGGCGCTCGCGGACGACCGGGATGCACCGGGGACGGGGTTGCTCACGGTGTCTACGGTAGGCGACGAACGCCGTCCAGGCGTGGACCGTGGGTGGGATTGGTTCGCGCGGGTCGTCATTCGGACAATTCGCCGCGCCCCTCGGCGCGCTCGAGCACGGCGATGCGCCGCGAGAAGACCACGAGGGCACTCAACCCGACCGCGACGTTGATGAGCGCCCCGAACTCCTCGGCGACGAAGTTGAAGACCTCCGTCAGCAGGATCGTCACCAGCGCCGCGACCCGCAGCATCCGGACCGGCCAGATACGACCGCCCCGCAGTCGGGCGATCGCGACCCAACACAGCACGAACGCGACGGTCGAGCCGCACATCTGGCCGATCGTGGTGATGTCGGTACCGGTGCCGCCCTCGAGGTCCTCGGAGAGCGTGACGACGGCGTTGACCAGTCCGGCGGTGGAGAACAGGGCGAGCGCGACCGCGGCGATCCACAGCGCGCGGGTGCCGTCGAACACCCGCGACAGGCGCTCGCCGAGCCACGTGGCGACGGTGTCGAGGCGTCCGGTCCGGCGCGGCGCACACCGGGACAGCAGGTCCTCGACGCTCGCGATCGCCGCGGGGTCGACACCGGACGCCGCGGCCCGGCGCAACTGCCGGCGAGCCTGGGCCTGGCGGTGCGGCGTGAGGCCGCGGACCAGCCCGTCCGCGGCGGTGCTGGCGGCGTTGACGAGGTCTTCGGCGGTGGTCTGCTGCCGGGCGTCGTGAATCCACCGGTTGACCAGCAGCAGCGCCACGACGACCACGTACATGATCGCGACCGCGGGCTGGAAGAAGTAATCGTTTGTCTGCGTAACGAATTTGCCGACCTCGTCCAGGAACAGACCGAAGCCGATACCGCCGGCCACCACCGCGACCATCCGCGGCAGGGCGCCCAGGAACGAGAAGACGACCACCAGCGCGACCACCATCCCGAGTCCGCCCCACAGCGCGTGCGCGATGTGCAGCGTCGCGCCACCGATCTGAGGGAATCCGGTCGCGTACAGGTACGCGCGGGTCACCAGGATCGTCAGGATTCCGATGACGACGAACGCCTCGACCAGCGCGCCGGCCTGCGCGTCACGCAGCAGCCTCGGGTTGCGGGTACTGGACGGGTGTTGGGTGGGAACAGGCGCGGTCACCATGCGGCACAAACCCTTTCGGCAGGTGTCGGCGGCACGTGCCGCGAACTGGGGGGCGGAGGACTCTTTACTTTCACCCGCGGTGGTCGCAAGGTTGAGGGTGGTCCACCGGGAAGTAAGGACGAGTCCGAACCAGATAGCTGTAATCAGAGATTTGGAGGATAGGACATGACCGAAGGCTGGGGACGCATGGACAGCCCCTTCGACGACATTTTCGCGAGGTTCTTCGGATCGGGGTTGTCGTCTCAGCCCCCGGTCCAACGCGTCGATCTGGGTCGGCTGCTCAATGACGACGCTCGGCGACTGATCGCCGTCGCGCGGGATGCGGCGAGCGAATGGGGCAACACCGAGATCACCCCCGAACACCTGCTGTACGCGGCGGCGCAGAATGATCCGACCCGCGGCGTGCTCAGCAGCATCAACCTGGATCCGGACGAGTTGGCCGCCAAGATGGCGGCCCATCTGGACAAGCACGGCACCCCCAAGACGACACCCGGCGCGCCGAGCCTCAGTCCGGCCGCGAAGCTCGCACTGCGGACCGCGCAACAGCAGGCCAGCGAGGCCGGCAGCAGCTACATCGGCCCCGAGCACATCCTGATCGGCATCGCCGCGAACTCGGAGAGCCCCGCCGGCAAGGCGCTGCTGGGCGCCACCATCGAGGGCGAGAAGGCGTCGGCGCCGCCGAGTTCGACACCGACGCTCGACGAGTACGGCCGCGACCTCACCGCCGAGGCCCGGGCCGGCAACATCGACCCGGTGGTGGGCCGCGCCAACGAGGTCGAGCAGACCATCGAGATCCTGTCCCGGCGGCGCAAGAACAATCCGGTGCTGATCGGTGATCCGGGCGTCGGCAAGACCGCGATCGTCGAGGGACTGGCGCAGCGGATCGTCAACGGCGACGTGCCGTCGACGCTCACGGACCGGCGCGTCGTCGCGCTCGACGTCGGCTCGCTGGTCGCGGGCACGAAGTACCGCGGCGAGTTCGAGGAGCGGCTGACGAAGATCCTCGACGAGGTCAAGGCGCACTCGGACGAGCTGGTCCTGTTCATCGACGAGCTGCACACGATCGTCGGCGCCGGGGCCGGCGGCGAGGGCGCGATGGATGCCGGCAACCTCCTCAAGCCGGCGTTGGCGCGCGGCGAGCTCCACGCGATCGGTGCGACCACGATCGACGAGTACCGCAAGCACATCGAGAAGGACGCCGCGCTCGAGCGCCGCTTCCAGCCGGTGCTGGTCGCGGAACCGTCCGTGGACGACACCATCGAGATCCTGCGCGGCCTGGTCGACAGCTACGAGGCGCACCACCAGGTGCACTACACCGACGAGGCCCTCGTCGCGGCGGCCGAACTCTCCGACCGGTACATCACCGACCGGTTCATGCCGGACAAGGCGATCGACCTCGTGGACCAGGCGGGTGCCCGCGTCCGGCTGCGCACCCGCACACCCGATTTCGACACCCGCGCCGCGGAAGAGGAGCTGTCGCGACTCAAGCGGGAGAAGGATTCCGCGGTCGGCCAGGAGGACTACGAGCGGGCCAACGCGCTCAAGGCGCAGATCACCGAGGCCGAGGAGCGGCTGGGCGAGACGGCGGAGGAGAGCACGCCGGACGTCACGGTCCTCGACATCGCGCACGTCGTCTCGCGGCAGACCGGCATTCCGGTCGCGGACCTCACGGCCGAGGAACGCGAGCGGCTGATGAAGCTCGAGGATGTCCTGCACGAGCGGGTGATCGGGCAGGCCGAGGCGGTCACCGCGGTGGCCGAGGCGGTGCGCCGCTCCCGCGCCGGGCTGTCGGATCCGAACCGCCCGATCGGGTCGTTCATGTTCCTCGGCCCCACCGGCGTCGGCAAGACCGAGACGGCGAAGGCGTTGGCGGAGGCGGTGTTCGGCGACGAGGACCGGATGATCCGGTTCGACATGAGCGAGTTCCAGGAGAAGCACACCGTCTCCCGACTCGTCGGCGCCCCACCCGGTTACGTCGGCTACGAGGAGGCCGGGCAGCTCACCGACAAGGTGCGGCGGCAGCCGTACTCGGTGGTGCTGTTCGACGAGGTCGAGAAGGCGCACCCGGACGTGTTCAACGTGCTGCTGCAGCTGCTCGACGACGGCCGCGTCACCGACGCGCAGGGCCGCACCGTCGACTTCAAGAACACCATCGTCATTCTCACCAGCAACATCGGCTCCGACCTGATCCTCGGCGCCAAGAGCGAGGACATCGACGATCTGGTGCCGACGCTGATGGAGCGGCTGCGCTCGCACTTCCGGCCCGAGTTCCTCAACCGGATCGACGAGACCATCGTGTTCCACCGGCTCGACCAGACCGAGCTGCGGCAGATCATCGAGCTGATCCTCGACAGCACCCGCCGCCAGCTGCACGCCCAGAAGGTGGAGCTCGACATCACCGAGGACGCCGTCGACTGGCTCGCCGAGAAGGGCTACCAGCCGGAGTTCGGGGCGCGGCCGCTGCGCCGCACCATCCAGAAGGAGCTCGACAACCGGCTCGCCGGACTGCTGCTGTCGGGCGAGCTGGAACCCGACGACACGGACAAGTCGGAGAAGTCGGGGGCCACCGCGGCGTCGGAGTCGTGACCGCGGCCCGCGCGTCCGCGGTGGGCGATCAGTCCGCCGCGGACGCGAGGTCCTTCTCGAACCTGGACATGAGGCCCTTCTCGAACCTGGACATGAGGTCCTTCTCGAACCAGTGGGTGGCGTAGGCGTTGTCGTTGTACGCCGGGATGCGCCGATAGCCCGACCGCTCGTACAGCGCGACGGCCTCATTGAGCGCGGCGTTGGTGTCGAGCCGGACCAGCCGTGCGCCGTGGTCGGCGGCGTAGGCCTCGAGAGCGTCGAGCAGACGACGGGCGATCCCGAGACCGCGCGCGTCCGGGGACACCCACATGCGTTTGATCTCCGCGACCCCGTCGTGAAGCTTGACGGCGCCGCAGCCGACCGCGGTGCCGCGCAGATCCGCGATCAGGACGGTCCCGTTGGGCGGCCGCAGGTCGTCGCCGTCGGCGGGCGTGCTCGCCGACGGATCGAAGCCGACGTCGAGGCGCTCGTCGACTTCCGCGAAGTAGCGGCCGAAACACAAGCGGACCGCCTCCGAGTCCGGATCGGCCACGGCGATGCCGACGGCGGCGGCATCGAGCAGGCGCGTGACCGTGCCCATCGCGGCGAGCAGTTCGCCGCGTTGACGGTCCGGCAGTGCGCCCAGGATCCGCTCCGCCCGATCCTGCGACGCCTTCTCCAGCGCGTCGCACTCGGCGCGACCGGCCGTGGTGAGCGTGACCACACGCCCGCGCCCGTCGTCCGGATCGGGCTCGATCCGCAGGACCCCGGCGTCGGCGAGGGCCCCGAGCAGACGACTCGCGTAGCCGGAATCGAGGTCGAATCGCGCCCGCAGATCGCGCACGCGGACAGTGTCGTGGCCGACCTCCCACAGGATCCTGGCCTGCGAGTACGGGCGCGGCAGATCCAGGTAGCGATCGTGCAGCACGCCCAACTGCTCGGTGATGCCCATGTTGAACGAACGCAGCGCCGCGGTGTCCTTCGATAGGTCGCTCATTTACCTGACTTTAGTCAGATAACTTGTTTCCACCCACCCCGAGGGGACGCCGACCCGGGCGGGCGGGCGCTGTGCGCGAAGTCGTCGGAGTTCTCGAGTAACGTTCACCCAGTATTTGTGCGTGAGGAAGGGTGCCGTGACGTCGACCGGGAACATGGTGGGGCTGTTCGCCGGCATCGGCGGGGTGGAGTTGGGCCTCCGCAGCCACGGCTGGGAAACCGAACTGCTGTGCGAGATCGACGCCGGCGCCCAGCAGGTGCTGCGCACCCGATTCGCAGGCGTCGAACTACACGGTGACGTCACCCGGCTGCGCTCGCTGCCGCAGCGTACCGAGCTGGTCGCGGCCGGGTTCCCGTGTCAGGACCTCTCCCAGGCCGGCCGCACCGCCGGCATCACCGGATCCCGTTCCGGGCTGGTCGACGAGGTGTTCCGCCTGGTCAAGCGCAAGAAGGGCCCGCGCTGGCTGCTCATCGAGAACGTCCCGTTCATGCTGCAGCTGAGCCGCGGCGCGGCGATGCGGCACATCACCGACGCGCTCGAGGATCTCGGCTACACGTGGGCGTACCGGGTGGTCGACGCCCGCGCGTTCGGCCTGCCGCAGCGTCGCCAGCGCGTGCTGATGCTCGCGTCGCGCACCGACGATCCCCGCGAGGTGCTGTTCGGCCAGGACGCCGGCGCCCCCGACGAGGGCGATCCGTCGCTGCATCCGTGCGGCTTCTACTGGACCGAGGGCATCCGCGGTCTCGGCTGGGCGGTCAACGCGGTGCCCACCCTCAAGGGCGGCTCCACCGTCGGGATCGCGTCACCGCCCGCGGTGCGGTTGCCGTCCGGCGAGATCGTCACCCCCGGCCTGATCGACGCCGAACGCCTGCAGGGCTTCGACCCGGACTGGACCGCACCGGCCGTCGAGGCCAAGGGGGTTCGCAACGGGCACCGCTGGCGGCTGGTCGGCAACGCCGTGAGCGTCCGGATGGCCGCGTGGGCGGGCGGCCGCCTCACCGAACGCATCCCCTACAGCCCCGACCACGAGACACCGTTGAAGCCGGGCGACGCGTGGCCCAGCGCCGCGTGGGGCCGCAACCGGCAGGCGTTCCGGGTCCACGAATCGCACTGGCCGGTCCAGGACCCGTACGAGGATCTCAGCGGGTTCCTCGAGCACTCGCAGCTGCTGTCGGCCCGGGCCACCGCCGGGTTCCTCAAGCGGGCGCGCACCGGCAGCCTGCGCTTCGTGCCCGGCTTCCTCGACGACATCGAGAGCCACCTCGACCGGATGGGTGGCTACCCGGAAGCAGCCGCCTGATTCCGGTGCGAGGATGGTGTCGATGCCCTCGACCGATCCCCTGACCAGCGCCCGGATGCGGGCGCAGCGCCGCCGCGACACCGTCCCGGAGGTCGCGCTGCGACGCGAGCTGCACCGCCGCGGGGCCCGGTTCTTCGTCGACCGCGCTCCCCTGACCGGGTTACGCCGGCGCGCCGATCTGGTGTTCCCGCGCCGCCGCGTCGCGGTCTACGTCGACGGCTGTTTCTGGCACAGCTGCCCGCAGCACGCCACCGCGCCCAAGAACAACGCGCAGTGGTGGGCGGACAAATTGGCGGCCAACGTCGTTCGCGACCGCGACACCGACGCCCGACTCGCCGCGGCGGGGTGGACCGTGGTGCGGATCTGGGAGCACGAGGATCCGGCGGAAGCGGCGGACCGGGTGCAGGCGGCTCTGGCCGGCGCGTGACCGCGGGTCTCGAATCGGCCGCGAAACCGGCGGCGACGGCGCGAGTTTCCTAGGCTCGTGTCCATGAGGATCCTCATCGCCGGTGCCGGGGGCGTCGTCGGACTGCCACTCACCCGGGAACTGATCGCGCAGGGCCACGAGGTGGTTGGCACCTCGCGCAAGCCGGACTCGCGTCCCGAACTGCGCGACGCGGGCGCCACCGTCGTCCGGTTGGACGCCTTCGACGCGGCCTCCGTCGAACACGCGATCGCCGAGGCCCGCCCGGACGCGGTGATCCATCAGCTCACCGACCTGTCCGGCGCCGACCTCGAGGCCAACGCGGAACTACGCATCGTCGGCACTCGCACCCTCGTCGACGCGATGCGCCGGTACGGCGTCGAGCGACTGATCACGCAGTCCATCGCGTGGCTGTACGCCGACGGGGAAGGTCTCGCCGACGAGACCGCCCCGCTCATGGAGGCCACCGGGCCGAACGCCCGGACCGTCGAGGGCGTGGTCGCCATGGAGCACGAGTCCGCCGAGATCCCGAACCACGTGGTCCTGCGCTACGGCAAGCTGTACGGCCCCGGCACGTGGTACTCCCCCGACGGCGACTTCGGCCGCGCCGCACGCGACGGCGTCTTCGCCGGCAACGGCATCGAGAGCTTCCTGCACATCGCCGACACCGTCGCCCCCACCGTCGCGGCCCTCGACTGGCCCACCGGGATCGTCAACATCGTCGACGACGAGCCCGCAGGACCGGACACCTGGGTGCCGACGTTCTGCCGCTGGGTGGGAGCGCAGGAGCCGACGGGCCTGGGGCCCGGCCACGGTCGGGGCGCGTCGAACGCGAAAGCACGCGGCCTGGGCTGGGAACCGAAGTACCCGACATGGCGGACGGGGATGTCGGGCTGACGATCCGACGACGGCGGCCGACCCCTAGACCGCTCAGCCGTTGCGCGAGAGGCAGAAGGGGTGCCCGGCCGGGTCCAGCAGAACCCTCCAGTGGGCGATGTCGGGCTGGAACGTGGGAAGCTCCGCCCCCAGTGACAGCACGTACGCCTGTGCCGCATCGAGATCGTCGACGCCTAGTTCGATGTGTGCCTGTTTTCCTTCTGCCGGGTCCGGCCACGTGGGCCTGCGGTAGTCGGCGACACGAATGAAGCCGAGACCGGGCTCGCCGCCACGGCCCAGCAGGACGAAGTCGTCACTCGAGTACAGGACCGGAAGCCCGAGCATCGAGCTGTAGAAGRCAGACAGTTCTGCGGGGTCCGGACAGTCGAAATCGACTGACAGGAAGCGGATTTGCGGTGGCGATGTCACGTTGTGCGTCATGAGCGCCACCATAGAAGCCGATAAGGACAGTTACTGTCCTGGTTGTTCGGGAAGATGGTGTTGTGATCGGTACCTCTGCCCGGCTGCTCGACCTGCTGGCCCTGCTGTCCACTCGTGTGCAATGGACTTCCGCCGAGTTGGCGAATCGGATGAATGTCGATGCGCGGACCATCCGTCGTGACGTCGCGCGGTTGCGGGAACTCGGCTACGTCRTGGAATCGGATCCGGGACCATGGGGCGGGTACCGACTGGGATCCGGTCGCCAGATTCCGCCCTTCGTGCTCGATGACGACGAGGCGCTCGCGGTGGCGGTCGCGCTGCGCGAAGCGGCCGGCACCGGCGTGCTGGGCGGTGATCAGGCCGTGCTGTCCGCGCTGTTCAAACTGCACCGGGTACTGCCTGCGAGTGTGGCCGACCGGCTGCGTGCGATGGATACCGTGATCGTGCATTCGGCACAGGCCGGCGAGCCACAGATCGATCCGGACATCCTGCTGCGATTGGCGACGGCATGCCGCCGATTCGAGCGGCTCGTGCTGGCCTACCGAAATCACGGCGGGTTGGACTCCGTTCGAGAGGTGGACGCATATCGCCTCGTTCGACGGAACCGCCGTTGGTACCTGGTGGCCAAGGACGTGTCGAAGGGGGCATGGCGCAGCTTCCGGGCGGATCGCGTGCTCGAA
Organism: Rhodococcus sp. TAF43; assembly: GCF_052113525.1. Taxonomy (NCBI): domain Bacteria; kingdom Bacillati; phylum Actinomycetota; class Actinomycetes; order Mycobacteriales; family Nocardiaceae; genus Rhodococcus; species Rhodococcus sp. TAF43. Next base: position 21,306 of record NZ_JBFRDL010000048.1, on the reverse strand, counting down.
ACCCGCACCACGGGCAGCCGGGCCGAGCCGTTGGACGCACCGGATCCGGAAATATTTGTGGCAGAAGGAATCTCCAGCGTCGTGTACCCGATCTACGCGACCATTCGTCTCCCCCTACCGATCGAGCGTGCTCGGGCAGTGGTCCCACCGACGATCGGAACGCATACCGCTCGAGGCTCCGATTCCACGATCGTCGTCATCGGCGGCAACGACACCGATATGCTCGTCACCTACCTCCTGGGCCTGGGGGCCACCATCGAAGTGCTCTCCCCACCCGAGGTGCGCGACTCACTGCTCCAACGGATGCGTGACCTGATCGCGGTCAACACCCGACCGGACGCATAGGGGCACACCTGTCCGCACTCCACGGCGGCTCAGAGCCGCGTCCACGTCCATCGGCAGTCGGCAACGAGGGGAGATTCCGGCGTCACGAGTTGCGGCATCGTGTTGACCCCGTTGGGTGGTCCCGATTGCGGCTCGACGCAGACGGCGTCATCTTCCATGTCGTAGACCACCACCCACTGCTCGGGACTACCGAGTTCCAACCGGAGCAGACTCGGCCACGTCAGCACCACATGCACGCCGTCGACCATCCCGAAGCAGTCGTCCCACGGTCCCGGCCTGGGGGCGATCCGCGCGCCCGACGGAAGGTAGTCGGGGCCGCGTAGTTCTTGCCAGTCGGGCGCGAAATCGATCCGAACAGGCTCGGTGTCGCGGCGCAGGTGGCGTGTGAACCACGGGTGCCACCCGACCTGTGCGGGAAAGGGATCCGATTCCGCGGTCACCTCCATGGAGAGGTCGAGGAAGTCCTCGGTCAGGCGGAATCTCTGGGTCACCCGACCCGCGAACGGCCACGGCGGGGCCAGCGCTTGCCGCAACGTCACGTGTGTGGCGGATGCGTCGACGACGTCCCATTCGCCGTCCCGTACCGTGCCGTGGATGGCGTGGGGGCCCGCATTGAGCGGGAAGTGATGCGTCACCGAGCCGACGGACAACTGGCCGTTGTCGATTCGCCCGCACCACGGCGCCATGGGGAAGCACCCGTACCCGTCGCCCTGCGCGAGCAGTTCGGCCTCGTCGATGACGAGGCCGGTGATCGCGCCGCCGCGCCGTGGCGAGATCCCGACGCGAATGTCACCGGCTTCTATTGCGAGATCGCCATTTTCGGTGTCACTGAACATGGCGGACATCATGCCTCCGATTCCGGAAATAGACCGAATCAATACTCGTCGTTCACCTGACGACCATCGGGCGGCCACGGCCTCCGCATAGCTTTCGCGGCATGAATCTTCGTCGGGCCATCTCCGCACTTGCGGTCACCTCCTTCGCCGCGCTGCCACTCGCGGCCCTCGCCCCGGCCACCGCGTCCGCCACCGGCAGCCTCGACTGGTTCGGATCGGCGGGCAGCAGCGCCCCGGCCGAGCCCACCTTCGACGTCCAGGCGCACCGCGGCGGCCTCGGCCTGTACACCGAGAGCAGCCTCGCCGCCTTCTCCAACGCGCTCGAAATGGGTGTCAGCACAATGGAACTGGACACGCAGGTCACCGAGGACGGCATCGCCGTCGTCACCCACGACCGCAAGATCTCGCACAAGAAGTGTCAGGACACCGCCCCGGCAACCCCGGGCGATCCGGAGTTCCCCTACGTCGGCAAGTACATCAAGGACCTGACGCTCGAGCAGATCAAGACCATGGACTGCGGCTCGCTGCGGCTCGCCGACCACCCCGGTCAGCAGACGGTCCCGGGCGCGAAGATGCAGACCCTCACCGAGGTGCTCGATCTGGTGAAGTCGTACAACGCCCCCGACGTCAAGATGAACATCGAGACCAAGGTGGAGGCCGGCGCGCCGTCGGAGACCGCGCCCCGTGAGCTGTTCGTCGGCACCGTGCTGAACACCATCCGCGACGCCGGGATGCTCGACCGCGTCACGATCCAGAGCTTCGACTGGGGATCGCTCATGCTCACCCGTCAGCTCGCGCCGTCCGTCCCGCTCGTCGCGCTCACCAACGGCGACTTCCTGCAGATCGGCAAGGACGGCGCCTCGCCGTGGCTGGGCGGGCTCGACATCGACGACTTCGGCGGCGACGCCATCGCGGCGATCTCCACGTTCGGCGCGTCGGCGTACTCGCCGGTGCAGGGCACCCCGCAGAACGGCAAGGTGTCCGACCCGAACTTCACGCTGTACGTGACGAAGGAGATGGTCGACTCGGCCCACGCACGTGACATCAAGGTCATCCCGTGGACCGTCGACGACCCCGAGACCATGCATGCCCTGATGGACCTCGACGTCGACGGCATCATCACCGACTACCCCGACCGCCTGCGCACCGTCCTCACCGAGCGGGGACTCGAGCTGCCCGCGCCCGCGGCGAAGAAGTAGCGCCTCACCCATTCGAATTCGACGCCCCCGCCGACACCTGTCGGCGGGGGCGTCGCCGTCGGCCACCCCGACAGTCGCCGGGTTCTCGGTACCATCGGGAGTGGACCTGTCGCCCGTGTGACCGAGGCAGCGGCGGGCCTCGGCAGGTGCAATCCAGGGAGATGATCCACGTGGATCGATCGACGGAGCCGGAACAGATCTCGACCCTCGCGACCCCGCAGCGGCTGGAAAAGCTGCTGCGGCCGGGTGTGACGTGGGTGCCGACGGCGGACGGGTATTTCGACACATTGCCCGGTGAGACCGTTCCCCCACCGGGGCGCGCGCAGGCCGCGTGGCAGACGTCGCTCGGCGCGGCGATGTACCAACGGATGCAACGGGTGACCGCCGCCGTGATGGCCCCCGGATTCTCGACCGTCGCCGCCCAACTCCGGTTGCGACCGGGGCAGACGGTCGTCGACGTCGGTTGTGGGCCCGGCAACGTCACCACCGCCTTGGCCGACGCGGTCGGCCCGCACGGGCTGGCGGTCGGGGTGGACCTGTCGGCGCCGATGTTGGCGCGAGCGGGTCAGCGGCCCCGTCCGAACATCGGACTTCTCCGCGGAAACGCGACACACCTCCCGTTGCGCGACGACTGCGCCGACGCGGCCTGCGCCACATTGGTGATCATGCTCGTGCCCGAACCGGTCGACGCCCTGACCGAGATGATCCGGATCGTGAAACCGGGCGGATGGCTGCTGGTGATGGTCCCGTGCCGACCCGACGGACCCGCCGCGGTGGTCGCCCGCCCGCTGACGGACCTGGCCGAACGTTTCGGCGGCGCACGCATGTTCGCCCCGGATGGCCCGGCCATCCTGCTCGAGCAGCTCGGCTGTGAACGGATCTACACCCGGCAGCGGTGCAACATGCTCACCGTGCGAGCCCGCACCCCGGCCTCCACCCAGGATTCGACATCCGCCTCGTCGGGAAGGAACAGCAAGTGAACGCGAATGCGCCCCAACCACCCACCCCACCGGGTCCCGCCGACTTCGATGCGCTGTATCGCGGCGACTTCGACGCCCTCAACCAGAACCCGCAGCCCACCGAGACCGCACAACACCCCGGGTTCCAGCTCGACAAGGTGCCGTGGGACATCGGCGAGGCCCAGCCGGTGATCCGCAACCTCGAGGCCGACGGTCAGATCGCGAGCGAGGTTCTCGACATCGGTTGYGGGCCGGGCGAAAACACGATATTCCTCGCAGACCGCGGATACCGGGTCTGCGGGCTCGACGCCGCGCCCGCCGCGATCGACATCGCCCGCGAACGCGCCCGACTGCGCGGGCTCGAGAAGGCCGTCCACTTCGACGTCGCCGATGCCCTCACCCTGACCGGCTACACCGACCGATTCACCACCGCGATCGACAGCGCGCTGTACCACTGCTTCGACGAGGACACGCGCCACCGCTACGTCGCGGCGCTGCACCGCGCCTGCCGACCGGGCGCGCGACTGCATCTCCTGTGTTTCTCGGACCTGGTTCCGGACGAGTTCCCCGGCCCCTTCCGGATCAGCGAAGGCAACCTCCGCGACACGCTCGCGGGTGCGGGATGGGCGATCAGACGGCTCGAACGCACCACGTACACCACCGCGATGACCCGCGGCGACATGGCCGGGCAGGCCGACGCGCCGCTGGCCGCCGTCGCCGACAGACTCGGCTACGACGCCCAGGACCGTCTCCTCGCCCCGGCCTGGCTGGCCACGGCCGAACGCGCGCAATGAACACGGTGGCACTGGAATTGGTGCCACCGGAACTCGACGGCGGCACGGACCGGGCCGTGCAGGAGACCGGCGCGGCCGCCGAACACTGTCGGCGCCACGGGCTCACCGGCCGCGTGAGCCACGTGATGCTGCCCGGCATCGTCGCCGAGGACGCGGATCGGCCCGTCGCGCTGACGCCGCGGATGGACGTGCTGGACTTCTGGGCGGCGGTCCGTCCGGCGCTCGGCCCGGTCGTGGGCCTGTGCACGCAGGTCACGGTGTTCCAGGACGAACGCCGACTCACCGACCGCGTGCGGCGGTTGCGCGACGCCGGCATGGACGGCATCACCTTCGTCGGCAAGCCGCACGGCATGCCGGTCGCCGCCGCGCCGGGGATCACGCCCCAGGACGCGCTCATGCGCTTCCGCGACCTGATCCCCCACCGCGGCGTAGTGATGATCCCCACGCGCCGAGGCGAAGTCGGCCGCTTCGACGAGAAATGCGAGTGCGGCGCGACCTTCGCGCTGACCCAGTTGCTGTACTCCGACCGGATCGTGGACTTCCTGCAGACGTTCGCCGCGCGCAGCGCACACCGCCCGGAGATCCTGCTGTCGTTCGGATACGTGCCCGGCATGGAGCGGCAGGTGCGGCTGATCGATTGGCTCATCCACGACACGGGCAACGAACTGGTCCGGCAGGAACAGGAATTCGTCGCCCACACTGCGGCCGGTTCACTGGAACAGCGCCGACACGCGCTGCTGGATCTCTACCGACGCGTGATCGACGGGGTCCACGATCTGGGGTTCCCGCTGGGCGTGCACCTCGAGGCGCCGTACGGCGTCTCCGGCGCGGCGTGCGAGACGTTCGCCGAGATGCTCGACTACTGGTCACCGGCACCGCCGTCGCTGACGTGCGATAGTCGATGACGGACAGTCGAACATCGCCGAGGAGGTTCCATGTCGAGCAGCGGGGCACGGCTCAGCGTCGAGGACGCCCGCACCCATCTCGCATCGCAGCCGTTCAGCGTCCTGCTCGGCGCCCGACTGGTCTCGTTCGACGCGGACGGCGCCGTTCTCGAGGTCGATTCCCGACCGGACCTGCTGCAGCAGAACGGTTTCCTGCACGGCGGGGTGCTCGCCTACGCCGCCGACAACACCCTCACCTACGCCGCCGGCACGGCGCTGGGGCCCGGCGTCCTCACCGGCGGCATGACCATCGAGTACGTGCGCCCCGCCCAGGGAAGGACACTGCGCGCCACCGCGCGGGTGGTCCACTCCGGACGACGCCGCGCGGTGTGCCGGTGCGAGCTGGAGATGGTGGCCGACGACGGCAGCACCCGCCTGTGCGCCGTCGCGCAGGGCACCGTGCTGCCGGTCGCCGTCCCCTGATCAGATGTCGAAGAACACCGTCTCCGCGCCGCCGTCGGGGGTGTCCTGCAGCCGGATATCGAAGGTGTAGAACACCTTTCCGTCCCGCTCGGAACGCTTCGCGATCAGCGTCTCGCGACGGGTCTCCCACTCGATGCCGCCCAGAACGGGGTCGGCGGCGTTCGCGGCGGCCTCGTCGTCGAAGTAGATCCGGGTGTGCAGTCCCACGTTGATACCGCGGGCGAACACCACGACGCAGATGTGCGGGGCCTGCACGCGACCGCCGTCGGCCTCGACCGGACCGGGCTTGATCGTGCGGAACTCGAAGACGCCGGAGTCGAAGTCGGCGCCGGTGCGCCCCCAGCCCCGGAACGTCGGGTCGAGCTGCTTGTCCTGCGGGTCGAGGCGGTGCGCGTACTTGCCCGACGCGTTGGCCTGCCAGATCTCGAGCAACGCGTCGCGCACCAGGGTGCCGCTGCCGTCGAACACGCGGCCCTCGATCGTGATCCGCTCGCCCACGGTGTCGTCGGCGATCAGGTCGTTACCGAAGTTGTTCTCGAAGATCTCGAAGCCGGCCTGCTGCGGCGCGAGTCCGATGTGGACGTACGGGCCGCCGGTCTGCGACGGCGTCTCCGGGAACCGGGTGACCATCGGGCGCGGGGTCAGCGGGGCGGAGGGCAGGGCGAAGGTCATCGCGGGGCTCCCGGGAGGGTGTTCTCGAAGAAGGTGGCGCGGCGGCCGCGCAGGGTGAGATCGAAGCGGTAGGTGCGGGCGTCGAACGGGATGTGGTTCGCCGGATCCTCCTGCGCGATGAGGCTGCGGACCTGCTCGACGGTGGGGATCGTCTTGGCGATGGGGCAGCGCTCGATCAGCGGGTCGCCCTCGAAGTACAGCTGGGTGATCAGCCGCTGTGCCCAGCCGTCGGCGCTGAGCGACATGTGGATGTGCGCGGGCCGCCACGCGTTGGTGCTGTTGGCCCACGGGTACGGTCCCGGCTTGATGGTGCGGAAGACGTAGTAGCCGTTGCTGTCGGTGATCATCCGGCCGCAGCCGCCGAAGTTCGGATCGATCGGCGCGAGATACTGGTCCTTCTTGTGCCGGTAGCGGCCGCCCGCGTTGGCCTGCCACACCTCGACCAGCGCGCCGGAGACGGGATTGCCGAACTCGTCGCGCACGTACCCGTGGACCACCAGGCGCTCACCGATCGGCAGCCCGTCCTTCGCGAAGTTGAGGATCAGGTCGTTGTCCTTCTCCCCCAGTTCGCGCGCGCCGAACACCGGCCCGGTGATCTCGGACAACGTGTTCCGCGGCGAGATGAGCGCGTTGCGCGGCGAGCGCAGCACGCTGGTCTTGTAGCCCGGGGTCAGCGCGGGCGGATGCACCGTCGCGTCGCGTTCGACGAATTCGCCGATGGTCATGGTGATACTCCTGTCGAGCGGGTTCCCGACCACACTATTTTTGAGCTCACCTCATGTAAATTGACCATTTCGGCGCCTTTCCATAACCTACGGATATGCCTGCCGGGTTCGTTCCGCCTCCCGAATCCCTCGCCGCGTCCCGACTGCTGCACCGGATCCGGCTGCGACACCTCACGTGCTTCGTCGCGGTGGCCCAGGAGCGCAACCTGGGCCGGGCCGCCGAGCGGCTGCACCTGACGCAACCCGCGGTGACCAAGACCCTCAACGAGCTCGAGGCTCTCGCCGGGACGCGCCTGGTCGACCGCGGTCGGCACGGCGCCCGGCTCACCCCGGCCGGCGAGCAGTTCCTGCGGCACGCGGTGGAGGTGACCGACGCGATGGAGTCGGCGGCGTCGGCCCTCGCGGGCGCGGGCGCCCCCAGCACACCGATCCGGGTCGGCGCCCTGCCGACGGTCGCCAGCGTGCTGCTGCCGGCCGCGATCTCCCGCGTGCACGAGCGGTATCCCGGCGTGGGAGTCCAGGTCACCACCGGGTCCAATGCGGTCCTGCTCGCCGCGGTGCGCGCCGGGGAACTCGATCTCGCCCTCGGCCGCATGACCGAACCCGTTGCGCTGCACGATGTCGCCTTCGAACTGCTCTACACCGAGTCGCTGGCGCTGATCGTCCGCCCCGACCACCCGCTCACCGCGTCCACGGGTCCGGCGGCGATGCCCGCGGTGCTCGAGTACCCGCTGGTGGTCGCGACGGCCGGCACCGTCCCGCGTCACCACACCGAGGTGCTGCTGCAGCGGCACGGCCTGCACCTGCCGGCCGGCTGCGTCGAAACCCTCGACGTCACCGTGGCCCGCACCCTCGCCCGCCGCGGCAACGCGGTGTGGTTCACCCCCGAGCGGGTGCCGCAGACCGACCTCGACGACGGCACCCTCGTGCGGCTGCCGCAGCCGACGCCGGGCACCGCAGAGCCGGTGGGGCTGTTCCGACGACCCGCAGCGGAATCCTCCGCCGCCATCGAGGAACTAGCCGGAATCCTGCGGGAGCTCGCCGACGGCTAGCCGTACCGGGCGCCGGACTCGTCGGCCACATCACCTCTCGGCAATGATGTATCCGGCCAGTCCGAACAAACGGCTGACCGAATGAGGCGAGACGTGGAGGTGTCGATGACGGTCGGCGGGTCGCGGAGCCCCCTGGCTTCCCGCGAACTACGCGGCGAACCCCCGGTCTCGATGATCGAGCGCACGACCCTGATCCTCGAGTCGTTCGACAGTCGGACGTCGCGACTGACCCTCGAGGAGGTCACCCGGCGCACGCGACTTCCCCGCTCGACGGTGCACAGGATCCTCGACAAACTCGTCCAGTTGGACTGGCTCGAGCACCTGACGTCGGGCTACTGCCTGGGGGGCCGCGCGATGGCCCTGTCCGCCGACGACGACAGCCAGACCGAGATCCGCGCCGCGGCGGCGCCACTGCTGCACGAACTGCACCTGCAGACCGGACTCGTGGTCCACCTGGCGGTGCTGGACCGCAGCCAGAGCGTCTACCTCGACAAGGTCGGCGGGCGCCTCGCCGCGACGCTGCCGACCCGCGTCGGTGGCCGCGGCCCCGCCTACTCGACCGCCGGTGGAAAATCGATGCTCGCGTGGCTCGACCCGGAGCGGATCGACGGACTCTACGAGAACCGGCTGAGCCGCTGCACCGACCGCACGATCACCGACATCTCCGCGCTGCATCTGGAGTTGGGGCGGATCCGCCATCGCCGGGGGCTGGCCTACGAGCGCGGCGAGGCGGTTCGCGGCGTCGCCTGCGTGGGCGCCGCGGTCCACCTCCGCGACCGCCCGGTGGCCGCGATCTCACTGTGCGGCGACGCGCGTTCGGGCAAGCTCGAGCACTTCGCCCCGCTCGTCCTCGACGCCACGCGCGAAGCCTCGCGCGTCCTTCACCTCAGCTGAGTACGTGCGCGCTCCGTTCCACTCTCCCGGACCCGTGACGAGGGCAAACGTGACGAGAACCTGGTCGCACGGGCCGACTTGGCACGCGTGGCAACTCCACTTCATCACGGGGAACACAGTTCGCCCGCTGGCACAGCCAGAACAGCAGCACCGCGACGACCACGACCGGTTACGGGTCACCCCGGATCAGTAGCCCACCGACGCATCGATCCGCGCCACCAACTCCTCGCCCGCGACGAAGCGCTGCACGTTCTCCGCGACGTGCTCAGCGAACGCGGAGTGGCGCACCGAGGGCGGATTCGAGTCGTGCGGGGTGATGATCGCGTTCGGCAGCGTCCACAACGGGTGGCCGTCGGGCAGCGGTTCCGGGTCGGTGACGTCCAGTCCCGCGCCACCGATCATGTTGTCCCGCAGGGCGGTCACCAGCGCATCGGTGTCGACGAGCGACCCCCGAGCGACGTTGATCACCCACGACCGCGGGCCGAGTTCGGCGAGCTGCCGGGCCCCGACCAGGTGCCGGGTCTCGTTGGTTGCCGGGGCCGCGACCACGACGTGGTCGACCCGCCCGAAGACCTCGTCGACGCGGTCGGCGGGGATCGTCTCGGCGGCGCCGGGCACCGGGCGGCCGGAGCGGTTGACCGCGATCACCGTCGCGCCGACCGCGGCGAGCATCGGGATCATCGCCCGCCCGATTCCACCCGCCCCGACGATCGCGACCCGCGCCCCGCGCAGCGTCCCGACCCTGCCGAAGAACTCGCGCTGCCGCCACGTGGTCGCGGCCAGGTGCTCGGGCAGCGCGCGGACACCCGCCAGCAGCAGCATGAACGCGTGCTCGGCGACGGTCGCCGAGAAGGCACCGGCCGCCGACGTCCACACGACCTCCGGGTGCCGCTGGATGACGCCGGCGTCGAACCAGTGCTCCACGCCGGCCGAGTTGAGTTGCACCCACCGAATCGACTCGGGCAGCTCGGCCGGGAAACTCGTGGCGTCCTCGCCGTCCCACACGAGCGCCTGCGCGTCCGCCAGGTCCGCGAGTTCAGCGCCACCGCGGACGACGGCGTCCGACAGCAGGTCGTCGGGCTTCGGGCCGAGGGCGATGAGCATCGGTGTCGTCACAAGGTCTCCTTCGCAGTGCGGCCGGTCGTCCCGGGCCTCGGGTCCGAGGCTAGGCGTCGAGGCCGCGGGATCTACAGCTGCCGTCCCCACCAGCGGTGCCGGTGGGGGATTTCCGATATGCGTCCGAAGGGATTAGAGCCTCCGACCTCGATCTGCGGCTCTGCGCAGGAGCCCGTCACCGTCGGCGCGGCGGTACCAGCGCGAGGAAGTTCCGGCCCGGTTCATCGGCAGGCCATCCGGCGGCATTCCGTCGTTGTGGTTGCCGACCTACCGTCCTCGCGTCGTTGACTATCCAATGGGAGGTACCCGCACAGTGACCACCTCACCGCTCAATCGCCGCACGTTCCTCGAACGCACCGCCCTGGCCGGAATCGGGGTAACGCTCGCGGGCAGTGTCGGCACCCTGTTCCGGCCCGCTCTCGCGGGCGCCGCGCCCGGCGGCGTGATCGGCTACGGCCCGCTCGTCCCCGACCCCAACGGGATTCTCGCCCTGCCCGAGGGGTTCTCGTACACGATCGTCTCCCGCTCGGGCGAGACGCTGCTCGACGGTGGCGTCCCGTTCCCGAGTGATCCCGATGCGAACGGTGTATTCGCGAACGGCACCGGCACCACGATCGTCACCAACCATGAGGTCGGCAGCAACGAACCGTACGGTGTCCCGGCCGTCGACGGGCTCACCTACGACCCGGGTGCCCGCGGTGGCACCACCACCACCACCGCGATCGACCGCAGCGGTGCACGCCAGGGCCAGTACGTCAGCGTCGCGGGCACGGTGAACAACTGTGCGGGCGGCATCACCCCGTGGGGCACCTGGCTCACGTGCGAGGAGACCGAGGCGCGCGCCGGCTCGAACGGTTTCACCCTCGCCCACGGCTACGTCTTCGAGGTCGATCCCACCAGCCAGGCCGCGAACATCGGCAAGAGCCCGATTCCGCTGAAGTTCCTCGGCCGGTACGCGCACGAGGCGGTCGCCGTCGACCCGTCGTCGACCGCCGTCTATCTCACCGAGGACGCAGGCGGCCCCAACGGCCTGTTCTACCGGTGGACCCCGCCGCAGGGCTTCATCGGTGGCCCGGGTGCGTTCCACGCGCTCGCGCAGTCGCCGGGCGGGGACACCGCCGGCACCCTGCAGGCGATGAAGTGCTTCCTCGACGGCACCCACGTGCCCGATCTCTCGCAGGCGACCGCACCGGGCGTCCGCTACACCGTGCAGTGGATCGACGTCCCCGACCGTGACGCGAAGACCACCTCGGTGCGCAAGCAGTTCACCAACGACCAGGTCACCCGTAGCCGCAAGCTCGAGGGGCAGTGGTGGGGCGACGGCGGCGTCTACGTCGTCGCCAGCTTCGCCCGCACCAGCGATGGCAGCGTCGCCGAGCACGACGGGCAGGTGTGGTTCTACGATCCGGCCACCCAGACGATCGAGCTGAAGACCCTGTTCGGTGTGAACCCGGACCCCTCCGTCGACACCAGCAACTACGACGGGCCCGACAACATCACTGTGTCGCCGCACGGCGGCCTGATCCTCGCCGAGGACGGCGACGGCATCAGCCATCTGATCGGGGTCACCGAGAACGGCGAGCCGTTCTCGGTCGCCCGGAACGAACTGAACGAGAGCGAGTTCTGCGGTCCGGCATTCAGCCACGACGGCCAGACGCTCTACGCCAACATCCAGACCCCCGGGATCACCGTCGCGATCCGGGGCCCCTGGCGGACTTCGACGGGCTCGTCCGTCGGCTCGGCCGGCTTCTCCTTCGGCTCGGCCAGTCTGCCGTTCGGCTCGTAGACCGAAGCCCTTGCAGTAGCAGGGGAACGAAGTATCAGCGGCCCGCTCCAACGTCTGGAGCGGGCCGCCCACGGGAAGTGCGACTTCCGATTCGTTCCGTGTCGTACTCGAGGAGGGCGCTGACAGCCAATCGAGGTGTCATTGACCACGATGGATGCCATCGCCAAAAATCAGTCCGACTGGTCTGATTCATCCCGGGCATGAAACGGACAATCACCGCAATCGCTATATCTGCTGCCGCGCTGGTGATCGGAGGGTGCTCCAGCTCGGATCCTGGACCATCGGACTCGACCCCGACTGCGGAGCTCGGCGCCACGCAAACTGTGAAGGGCGACGGCTGGGAAGCCGAGGTCACCGTCGCGGATCTCGTCACGCGCGAGATGGACTACTACGGCGAGATCAAGCCGGAACGGCAATACCGGGCGCTAGTCGCGGTCCGGTCCGTCAGCGGCGCGACTCCACTCGCGTCGAATGCGTTTGAGGCCATCTCCGCAGACGGGGCGAGCCTCACGCTGTCAATCGGCGGCGAGTCGGATGACATCCAGACCGGTGACATCCCCGCCGGCCAGCAGCGCGCGGGGATGGTGACATGGACCGGCAAGCCGGACATCCAGGTCTCGAAGATCTCGTACTTACGAGAGGGCGCCTTCCCTGCTGCAACGTGGACCGTGCCCGGTGCGGCTGAGTCGGCGCCGCCGTCACGGATGCCGAACCATGACGAGGTCGTCGCGACTCAGTCCGCTGCTCCGGCACCAGCTACCTCCGTTTCCGCGCCAGCGGTCGAAACACCCGGGGTGACGCAGGYACCGGCCGTGGCGACTGCCCGGCAGGTGACGCCGACCTACGAGGCCCCCGCCGCCGGGGAGCCGCAGGCGCCGATCGGATTCACGGGTGCACCGAATGGGGCACCCGGGCCCTTGACGGGCAAGACGGTGGACTACTGCATGGATCAGTCGATGTATCAACGCGGCACCACGCAGTTCACCGACGGAACGACCGGATGGACTGAGCAGTGCGCCTACGGCGGCTGAGCTTGCCGCGCAGCTGACGTGAATCGCACCCCACAGTTCCAAGTGGGTATACCCGAACGCCCCGAGAACGTGCCGTCGTGACCGGCTGACGCAAAACGAGAAATCCCCCACCAGCGGTGCTGGTGGGGGATTTCTGATGTGCGCCCGAAGGGATTCGAACCCCTAACCTCTTGATCCGTAGTCAAGTGCTCTATCCGTTGAGCTACGGGCGCATGTCCAAACAGTGTTCATTTGTTACTGGCCCAACGAAGCACCAGTGTGGCGGAGGCGAGAGGATTTGAACCTCCGGTCCCCTTTAAGGGGGACAACTCATTAGCAGTGAGTCCCATTCGGCCGCTCTGGCACGCCTCCTTGGGGGCCGGCCCTTTCGAACCGCCGGGCGAAACATTACACAGAGATCCCCGGCAAACGCAAAACCGCTGGTCAGCGGCCCAAGCACATGCAATCACCGCAGGTTCCCGTCGAACCAGTCGAAGATCCGGCGCTGGGCGTCGAGCATCGCCACGACGAGCGGGTCCTCGTCGCCGGCGGCCGCCTCGGTGACCGGCGGCTCGTCGGCCCGGTGCGCGAGACCGCTGTAGCTGACGATGTTGGTGGCGACGTCGGCCCGCGCGACCGCGTCTCGTAGCCGCTCGACGTGGTCGCGCGGGGTCATCGGATCGTCCTCGCCGTACAGGCCCAGCCACGGCGCCTTGAGCGACGGCCCGGCCTCGACGAGGGTGGGGGTGTCGGCGTTGAGGGGTTCGACGATGCCGTGGGCGGAGACGCTCACGGCGGCCGCGACCGGCCGATTGGTGGCGACGATCATCGCGGCGGTGCCGGCGTCGTCGAATCCGAGCACCCCGACGCAGTCGGTGTAGATGCCACGGTCGACGAGCCAGTCGAAGGTGGCATCGAAGTCGTCGAAGAGGTTCTGGCCGAACACCTCGGTGTCGCTGTGCGCGGCTTCGCGATGGAACAGGTGCGGGGCCACCACCAGCCAGCCCTCCGCGGCGAGGGCGCGCATCAGGTCGATCAGCGCGGGGGTGAACTGTCGGGACTCGTGGAGCACCACGATGCCGCCGCGCGCATGGCGATCGGGCTGGACGGCGGTGAGCGGTACCCGCGGCGCCTCCACGACGGCGTCGTCGTCGGCGCGCAGGGGGGCGCTGTCCCGGAAGATTCCCGGCATGATTCAACCTTGGCACGACCACGTCGACAGTGCACGTGATCGCAGGGCGCATAATCGCATCGTGACCCCCGTGACGACCCGCGCCGATCTTGATTCCATCCCCACCTACGTGCCGGGCCGCAGTTATCCCGGGGCGATCAAGCTGGCGAGCAACGAGACGACGCAGGGCCCGCTGCCCGGCGTCGCGCAGGCCATCGCCGACACCGCCGCCACCGCCAACCGGTACCCGGACAACACCTCCGCGGCGCTGATCCGCGCGCTGTCCGAGTCGCTCGGTGTTCCCACTGAGAACATCGCTACCGGATGCGGCTCCGTCGCGCTGTGCCAGGAGTTGGTGCAGGCCACGTGCAGCGTGGGTGACGAGGTCGTCTACGCGTGGCGCTCGTTCGAGGCCTACCCGGTCGTCACGAAGGTCGCCGGCGCGACGCCGGTCCCGGTGCCCCTCACCGCCGAGCACGGCCACGACCTGGACGCGATGCTGGCCGCGATCACCGACCGCACCCGCCTGATCTTCGTGTGCAACCCCAACAACCCCACCGGCTCCGCGCTGGGCCGCGAGGAGCTCGAGCGGTTCCTCGACGCCGTCCCGGCGAACATCGTCGTCGCACTGGACGAGGCCTACTTCGAGTACAACCGCTCCGGCGTCGATGGCGTCGGGCTGGCCCGCACCCGCCGCAACGTCGTGGTGCTGCGCACGTTCTCCAAGGCGTACGGGCTGGCAGGCATCCGCGTCGGCTACGCGGTCGCCGATCCGGCGATCGTCACCGCACTGGCCAAGGTGCACATCACGTTCAGCGTCAACGCGGTGGCACAGGCCGCGGCGATCGCGTGCCTCGACGCGCAGGACGAGCTGCTGCACCGCACCCACGCCGTGGTCGCCGAGCGCGAGCGGATGCGCGACGCGCTCCTCGCCGCGGGCTACGACGTCCCGGTGACGGAGGCCAACTTCGTGTGGCTGCCGCTGCTGGACCGCTCCGCCGCATACGGCGAGGCCAGCGCCGAGGCCGGCGTGCTCATCCGCCCCTACGGTGTGGACGGCGTGCGGATCACGATCGGCGACCCGCACGAGAACGATGCGTTCCTCGCGTTCGCGACATCCGGTGCGGCACTGGAACTCGCCGGCCTCACGGCGGGCTCCCCCACGACGTAATCCAACCGTTATCGGTCGGCAGTTTCACCGCCGCCGAATCGTTGGCAGACTCTGGGCGGTGTGTCGACCAGGGAGCGGTTTGTCCGGACGCCGGACGCGGGGTCGTGTGTCGGTTCTCGCCGCGGCGCTCGGGGCGTCGCTGACCGTCGGCACGCATGCCGTCGACGCCCGCCCGCCGGACGTCGACACCGTTCCGGTGCGTCTGCTCGCGATCAACGACCTGCACGGCAGCCTGCAGCCGCCCAAGGGGGCGCGCGCCCAGATCTCACGGCCCGACGGTCCCGCGACCGACGCCGGTGGCGCCGCCTACCTCGCCGCGTACGTCGACCAGTTGCGCGCGCAGGCCTCCCACTCGCTGCTCTACTCGGTCGGCGACAGCTGGGGGTCGTCACCGATCGAGTCGGCGTTGTTTCACGACGAACCGACCGTGAACCTGTTGAACGAGATGGGCGTCGACGCGGCATCGATCGGAACCCACGAGCTCGACGAGGGATTCGGAGAGCTGCGCCGCCTGCAGGACGGCGGCTGCCACCCGGTGGACGGCTGCCAGTTCGAAGCGGACTTCACCGGCGCGCAGTTTCCGCTGCTCGCCGCGAACATGACCTTCTCCGACGGCACCCCCGCCACGCTCCCCTACTCGGTGAACTACGTCGACGGCGTGCCCGTCGGCGTCATCGGCGTGATGCCGTTCGACGCACCGTCGAAGGTCAGCGTCGACGGCGTCGCGGGTCTCCAGTTCGGCGACGAGATCGACGCCATCGACCGCACGGCCGACTCCCTCGACTTCCTCGGGGTGCGCGCGATCGTCGTCCTCCTGCACCGCGGCGACGAGCAGGCCACCGGCGGCCCCAACGCGTGCGACGTCGGCGACAGCCCGGCCCGCGACATCGCGACCCGGGCGACCCCGAAGGTGGACGCGATCTTCACCGCCGACAGCCACACCCAGTACAACTGCACGGTCGACGACCCGGCGGGCAACCCGCGGCCGATGATGCAGGCCGCCTCGCACGGACGGATCGTGTCGGTGGTCGACATGAGTCTCGACCGCGCGACCGGTGAGGTGGATCGCGAACAGACGCAGGCCTTCAACCAGATCGTCACGCACGACATCACGCCCGACCCGCGGGTCGCCGAACTCGTCGACCGGGCGAGTACGCAGTCCGGCGAGGTGGCCCAGCGGCCGGTCGGCGCCGTCACCGCGGACATCACCCGCGAACCCGGCACGGGCGGCGAGAGCCCGTTGGGCGACCTGATCGCCGACGCCCAACTCGAGGCGGCGCGCGGGCGTGGGGCACAGATCGCCCTCACCAATCCCGGAGGCGTCCGGGCCGACCTGCTCGCCGGCGACGACGACACCGTCACCTTCGGTGACGCCTACCAGGTCCAGCCGTTCGCGAACTCGCTCCAGGTCCGAACCCTCACCGGAGCGCAGCTGAAAGAGGTTCTCGAGCAACAGTTCCAGCCTCGCGACGACGGGTCCGTGCTGGAGCTGATCCTGGCACCGTCGGCCACACTGACCTACCGGATCGACCGCAGATCGCCGCTCGGTTCGCGCATCGCCGACATCCGCGTCGACGGCGGTCCCGTCGATCCGGACGGCCTCTACCGGGTGGCGGTCAACAAGTTCCTCGCCGACGGCGGCGACGGCTTCACCGTCCTGCGCGACGCCACGCAGCACCACAGCCGATCGATCACCACCACAGAGATTCACCGTCCGAGCCGGCGCCGATCGAAGGCGGGTGTCAGGCTCGGTGGGCGAGTTTGGCAGTCAGCCAACAGATCCTGCTAGATCCCCAAGGCGCGGGCCAGCGTCGGCCACGCTTCCCGCAGGTCGTCCTGCCAGTACGGCCAGGAGTGAGTTCCGTACGGGCGGTACAGGAATGTGGCCGGGATGCCGAGTTGCGCCAGCCTGCCGTCGAACAGCTGGGTACACGAGTGCGACGCTGCTTCGAGCGGCCCGCCGACGACCACCTTCTCGAGCGCATCGGGTGCGCCGAGCTCGTACGGGCCCGCCAGCCCGTTGCCGGTGGAGACGAAGATGTCCTTGCCACGCAACTGTTCCGCGTTCACGGATGGATCGTGTGCGGGCCACGCCGGGTCGCCCGGCGTCCCCCACATGTTGTCGGCGTCGCCGCCCTTCGACGCGACGGTGCCGCGCACCGCGGCCTGCGATTCGACGCGGCCGGTGTCCATGCAACCGCTGAGCGCGGCGACCCCGCGGTAGAGGTCGGGATTGCGGGCGACGAGTGTCATCGCGCCCTGTGCACCCATCGACAGGCCGGCGATCGCGTTGACGCCGTTGCCCCGGAACCGCCCGTCGACGATCGGCGGCAGCTCGCGAGTCAGGAATGTCTCCCAACGGTTTTCACCGAGAACGGGATCGATTCGCTCCCAGTCGGTGTAGTAGCCGGCCGTGCCACCGACGGGCAGGACGACGTTGACGTTCTTGTCCGCGAAGAACTCGACGGCATCGGTCTTCTGCGTCCAGGTGCTCTCCTGGTAGTCCGACTCGGATCCGGCGCTGACACCGTCGAGCAGATACAGCGACGGCCGTGCGGCCGCGCCCTTCGGATGCAGGATCTGCACCTGGACGACCTTGTTCATCGCCGGCGAGAACACGAACAGTGCCGTGCGCTGATCCGTCAACTCCRCCACGTGGTCGACGTGCGCCGCCGCGGCAACCGCCGGTGGCATCTGCTCGATCGGCACGGCATTCGCCGCGAATGCCGGACTGAACATCGACAGCGCGGCCGTCAGGCCCACCGTCGTCATGGCTGATCGCCCCATCACTACTCCGCCCACCCCCTGGGTATCAGTTGACACTCCACGGTACGGAGCGATCCGGTTCGCTGCCGGGTTCTCGACGACATCCGCCGCCGCTGATGTGCCGCCGGGCCGCAGGTGAGGGGGAAATGTGAGAGCAGTCCGTTACAAGTGGACGCGGCCGGATCACGTCGCTGCCGGACGCGGACAATCCACATCACACCCGCGGTTCCGGAATACCCCGCTACCGGTCGGCGTTGTGGACTTCGGATCGGTGCGCTCCGTGTCCCCCGGGCTCAACCCATTGCCCTCGCGGAGTTCCGTCCGGCTGGAGCCGCGTTGCGCCTTTCGCCGTGAGGCGACCGAGCGCACCGATCCACTTCTCGTTTCGACAGCATGCCCATCCGACAGTGTCCCTCCCCCGAAATCGCCACGTATACGTCACGCCGATCTCACGAACCACAGCCGCCGGCCACCGACCGTTCACCGGGCGGCCACGGTTCCGCCAGTTCCTTCGATCAGGATTCGGTCGTTCTGTTGCGAGTGTTCGAAGGAGAAGCGTTGAATTCCCGTCTCAAAGTTGTCGGTGTCGCTGCGGCATTGACCGTTGTCCTCGCCGGATGCAGCCAGTCGACGACCGCCGACACCGCAACCGCCCCGACCGTCTCGTCGACCACGTCCTCGCTGCCGGCGAGTTCGACCGCGACGGCGCAGACTCCGCGTCTGATGTCGGTCAACAACTTCCGCGATCTTGCCGGGCCGGACGGCGGCTACACCACCTCCGACGGACGTCGTGTTCGCGAGGGCGTTCTCTACCGCTCCAACGCACTGGCCACCAGCGACGCGGACGCCGCGACGCTGGACGCCCTCGGCGTGAAGGCTGTCTACGACCTCCGAACCACGGCGGAGATCGGCAAGAGTCCGGATCGTGTTCCCGCGGGCGCGCGCTACACCCACGTCAACATCCTCGGCGACGCCGCGAGCGGCGCGGTCACGTCGTCGGTGGATCTCTCCACGCCCGAGAGCGCCGCGGCAGTGCTCACCGAGGCCAACCGACGGTTCGTGACCGATCCGGCGATGCGCGCACAGTTCGCGACCCTGCTGACCGACATCGCGACCACCGACGGGCCGCAGCTCTTCCACTGCACCGCGGGCAAGGACCGAGCCGGTTGGACCAGCGCGGTTCTGCTGAAGATCGCCGGTGTCGACGACGCGACGGTGATGAGCAATTACCTACTCACCAACGAGTATTCGAAGGATTCCATCGAGGCGACCGCCGCACAGGTCGCGGCCGCGAAGGGCGAGCAGGCCGGTGCGGCCATGAAGGTTCTCATGGGCGTCTCGCCCGAGTTCCTCCAGGCCGGGTTCGACGAGATCAGCACCAACTTCGGTACGTTCGACAACTATCTGACCTCCGGGCTCGGGCTGTCGGCCGACACGATCACCGCATTGAATACCAAGCTCACCGTGTAGGTCTCGGGACTCGCACCGAGCGACGGGTCATGCGCCGCTGCATGATCGACTGAGACCGGCGGACGTAGGTGCTTCCTGTCACGGGCAGGAACGTGCCCGAAGATCCGTGGTGAGGGGGGAATGCCCGACCGTCATTGCAGCGCGTCGAGGTGAACGACGCGCGGTCGTCGGGGGACACTGGGGCGAACGCCGGGCGGGCACCTCGACACCGATGAGTTTGGGGTGGATCGTCGGTCTGTATCACCGAACAGTTCGTCGAGACGAAGGAGACAGTCCGTGCGCATCGTGGTCAGTGAGTTCATGAGCCTGGACGGCGTCGTGCAGGCACCGGGTGGGCCCGAGGAGGACACCGACGGTGGCTTCGCCCACGGCGGGTGGTCCCATCCGTACTTCGACGCCGAGGTGATGGGCGCGGCGATCGGTGCCGCGGCGCAGCAGACGGAGGCGCTGCTGTTCGGGCGCCGCACGTGGCAGACGATGGCGGCCGCGTGGCCGGAGCGGGCCGGAGACCCGTTCGCCGACCACATGAACAACATCCGCAAGTACGTCGTCACCGACACCCTCACCGACGACCAGCTGACCTGGACCAACACCACGCGCATCCCGGCCGGCGACGCCATCGCGGAGATCCGGAAGCTGCGCGCCACCGCAGGCGGCGACCTGTCGGTGATGGGCAGCACGACGCTGGTGCGGACGCTGCTGCGTGAGGGCCTGGTCGACGAACTCCTGCTCATGATCGAGCCGGTGCTCCTCGGCGGCGGGAAGACGATCTTCCCCGACGACGGCGTCCAGCGCCCGCTCGAGCTGGTCTCGTCGGTCACCACGGGCACCGGGGTACTCGTGTGCACCTACCGCCCCGTCACCGACTAGCACCGCACGGGTCTAGGCATCGAAAATCCGTTTACAAGGCCCGGCAGGGCGGACGAGGATCGGGCCCATGTCTGTGGATATCTCGGCGCCGGCCCGACTGGGCGAATCGCGCCTCGCCGACGGGCGAGTGATCGGGTGGGCCGAATGGGGACGCGAGGACGGCGTTCCGGTGCTGGTGTGCCCGGGCGCCGCCACCACCCGATCACTCGGGTTCGGCGCCGGCGTCGTCGATGCGCTCGGCGCGCGGCTCGTCTCGCTCGACCGTCCGGGCCTCGGCCGGTCGACACCGCTGCCCGGTAAGACGTTTCGAGACTTCGCGGCCGATGTCGGCGAGTTCACCGCGCTGCGTGGGCTCGGCAGGCCGGCGATCGTGGGGAACTCTCAGGGGGCGCCCTTCGCCCTCGCCTGCGCGGCGGCCGGTGTCAGTGGCGCGGTCGCGATCGTGTCCGGTGCGGACGAGGTGGCGGCACCGCAGTTCGCCGATGCCCTGCCCGAACCACTCCGCGATCTCGTCGAACTGACCGCGTCGGATCCGGACGCCGCGGAGCGTCTCTTCGCGACGTTCGACGCGGACGCCATGTGGCAGATGGTGATCGACTCCAGCCCCGCGTCCGACCTCGCCGTCTACCGGGACCCCACGTTCGAGGGTTCCTATCGTGCCAGCATGCGTGAGGCGTTCGCGCCGGGCCCCGCCGGCTACGCACGCGACACGGTGTTGGCGATGGGCCGCTGGCCCATCGACCTCACGACGATCGTTGTCCCCGTGGACATCTGGTACGGCGATCAGGACACCGGCCACTCACCCGACAACGGTGAGAGTCTGGCCGCCCGCATCCCCGGAGCTGTTCGCCACCTGGTGCCCGGCATCGGCGGCGCCGTCCTGTGGACACACGCCGAACCGATCCTGCGCGCGTTGCTCGGTCACGCCGATCCGCAGGACCGGGACCAACGGAGCTAGGTGTACCCGGTCAGGACGTTGGTAGCGGGCGTGTCGGCTTGATGTGAAGAGAACCTCCGAGTGGGGTGTGGCTTGTCTAAGGCCCACATCCGCTCGGAGGTTCTCGTGTCCCACCGTAATGCCCGAACCACATATCTCGGCAGAT
>NZ_JBFRDL010000047.1:0-37901 GCF_052113525.1 Rhodococcus sp. TAF43 | reverse complement strand
ACCTCGGCCTCGACGTCCTCGCCCACGCCCGCGGAGACAAGCCCGCCGACACCACCGAACCCACCGAGGAGGTCACACCCGCCCTGACCGCATAGCCCCGCGAGGAATCACGCGGCGACCTCGTTACACCACGCCTCTGGACTTGACCTGCAGGCGGCCTTCCCCAGGCAACCGGAGATGCATGTTGCGCACGAGACGATCTACCAGGCCTTGCATGTCCAGGGGCGCGGAGGGTTGCGCCGAGAACCGGTCAAGGCTCTGCGTACCGGACGAGCCGGAAACCTCGCCGCCAGGCACAGAAGCGCCAATCCAGGTTCACCAGCCCGATGGTCATGATCAGCGACCGCCCCCGCCGAGGCCGAGGACCGGGCCGTGCCCGGCCATTGGGAAGGCGAATTGATCATCGGTTAAGGACGGCGCGTCGGCCATCGGCGCCCTGGTCGAACGGGCCACGCGCTACGTGATGCTGGTGCATCTTCCCCGCGGACGCAGCGCCGACCTTATTCGGGATGCCTTGGTGGAAACCGTCACAACTCTGCCCCGCATCTGACTCGGTCGCTGACCTGGAATCAGGGCAGCGAGATGGGCGCCCACCACTCGTTCACGATCGCCACCGACATCCCTGCCTACTTCTGTGATCCCGCCAGCCCCTGGCGGCGAGGATCGAACGAGAACACAAACGGCCTACTGCGGCAGTAGTTCCCGAAAGGGCACTGACCTGTCCGTCCGCGGTCGAGAACACCTCGATACCGTCGCCGCCGAACTCAACGACCGCCCCCGCAAAACGCTCGGCTGGGACACACCGGCTGAGCGCCTGCGCAGACTGCTCGTCGTGTGATTCAAACCGACCCGGGTTGCGCCGACCGCTGGAATCCACCAGCCGGTTCGTGGGCGGCATGGCGGCGGGTTCCTTTCGGTCGAGGGGCCTCTCTCGACGAGTGGTCGATTTCCGAGACCCCCAGCGTCCGTCGAGTGCCCGGCATGCGAATAGTCCTCCGAGGGGTGGTGATAGCCACCCTTCTTTGCCAGTTGGAGCCGTGCGACGCCGCCAGCGAGCTGCCACGCCAGCTACAGGGGGGGAAGTAAGCCACCTGATAGTATGGCGGCTAATGAATACTTGGGTGGGCGTGAAGGAAGAGCTGTTGCTGTCTCGGATCGGCGCGGACGAGTTGGCGCGGCTGGTGATGACGCTGCTGACGACGGCGCGTCGGATCGATGCGGCGTGCGCCGAGCTCCTCGCTGGCCATGATCTGTCGGAGGGGCGACTGGCCGCGCTGCTGGCGGTCGGCGCGGAGCCGGGGATCACCCCTGGCTTGCTCGCTGATCGTCTTGATGTCACACGGGCAACGGTCACCGGACTGCTCGACGGCCTTGAACGCCGAGGGCTGGTCGCGAGGGACGGAAAGGCGGGTGATCGGCGCTCGCTCGCGCTCCATGTCACCGCACCGGGCGAACAGCTCGTCGCCACTCTCACCCCGATCTATGCGGACTGGTTACGTCAGCTCGGCGGAGGGATCAGCGCCGAGAATCGTGAGGTTGCGGCCCGCACGATGATCGCGATCCAGCGCAACCTCCGCAGCGGTGACGAAGGATGAACGGGCGCGGGGCGCGCCGGCGCGCCGGTATCGACGCTGACCACCTGCTGCGCTGAGCCAGGGGCGGGTGGCATCGCGCACGCTCGCCGAGGCCTTGGCCGTCGATCATGTAACCCTGCTCCACAGCGTCATCCCCGACGCGGACGTTGAGCTGCGTGCCGCCGTCGCAGAGGCGCAGTCGTTGGGCATCCTCAAACGGATGCAGCGCATCGGTGCCGCGCTCGGCCACTACTTGGACGTCGAAGGCTGGGTAGTGCTCGCCACACACCAGTCGGACACGGTCCGCGGCTGGGTGTGCTTCATGATCGCCGGCACAACCGGTCCCGACGTCGAGGGTCTTGGCGGCGATACGTCCGTTGGCCGACGACCCTCATTTCGCGGTACGCGAGTGGGCGTGGATGGCCGTGCGCCCGGCACTGGCCGCCGAATTGAACACGAGCATTCAGCTCCTCTCCGGATGGGCCGGCGACGGGTCCGAGCGCATACGGCGGTTCACGAGCGAAGCGCTACGGCCTCGCGGGGTTTGGGCTACGCACATCCCCGAGCTGAAAGAAGATCCCGGCCGGGGCCTGCCCATCCCCGAGCGGCTCCGCACCGACCCCTCCCGGTACGTGCAGGACTCGGTAGCGAACTGGATCAACGACGCCGCGAAGACCCAACCCGGACTGGGCCGGGCTCTCTGCGAGCAATGGCTCCACGCCGGAACGGGGGCCGCCACTGAACGCATCGCCACTCGAGCACTCCGATCCATCTAGATCCATACAAACGATTCAGAAGGGACGCTCATGTCCGTTATCGAGATCATCGAGTTCACCACCCACCCGAACGTCGAACGCCGGGACCTCGAGCACGCGCTGGAGGCGCTCGATCACGAGCTGCGCGCTATCGGCGGATTCCAGTCGCGCGACCTATACCGCGCGGCAGATGTCGATGACGGATGGATTCTCGACTACCGGTGGGACACGCTCACCACCGCGCAGACCTCGATGGGCATGGTCGCCGGCACAGATGCGCTCACCCATCTGATGACCCTCATCAACAAGCCCGAGACGATGAGAATGACCTACGGCACTCCCGAATAGATCACCGCCACAGCTTTCGCAGATCAGATCAACTGAACCCGGGGCAGTCCCAGCAGTCGGTCCATCCGGTCCGCGTCGGCTGTTGTGTCACGTCGAGGCGGACCGCCGATCAGGTACGACGCGGCCAATCGGCGGCGATGAGCTCGAACTGGGTCGCCAGGTGCGGCACACCGTTGACCTGCATCTGAAGGTAGTGCGTTCCTGGGTAGTAGCGCCTCGTCGTGATCGGCGCGAAGTTGTGGCGCCGGACGATCGACCACTCGGCTCCGGCCTCGAGGGTGCGCGACGAGAGTTTGAACACTTTCGCCACATGGGATCCGTTGGCCCGAAGGAGATGTACGGAATAGTCCACGAGGTACGCCGCCGGTCCGGGCCCTGTGTTCGTGATGGTGCAGCCGAACTCGAGGCTGTCGCCGATGGCCACGAACTCTGTGCGCACCACGGGTCCTGCGACGTGTACCGGTGTGTCGGCGGAGTACCCCAACAGCCCCAGAGCTCCTGGGTGCCCCTTCTTGACGAGCGTGCGCAGTCCGTGGCGGAGGACCCACGCGGTGGACGCGTCGGGAACGTGTGCCCATCGAGTGGCGACAGCGACGGCCAGGTCCGGGTGATCGTGGCTGATGTCGTTGAGGTGGTTGGCCACCGATCGCCGCACGTACTCGGAGTCGTCGCGATACAGGGCGTCGAGGATCGGCAGCGTCGGCCGGGGATCGGCGGTCAGGCCGGGAACCCGAACAGCCCACGGCAACCGGGGTCGAGTGGACTCGCTCGCGAGACGTCGCACATGGGCATCTGGATGGCGGGTCCAGGATTCGACCACGGAGAGTGTGCGATCCTGGGCGACCCGCAGGAAGGGGCGAACGGCCGTCTCCGCGGTCAGTCGCGGCGTCAGGTCAGCCAGGAGCCCGAGTGCGGGTTCGACGAACTCGATACCTCGCACAGCGACCGCCTCGGTAACCGGGAAGATCATCCAACCGGCGAATTCCTCGCCGTCGAGCGCCGTACGCAGTAGCGCAGCGAAAGAGCCGAAGTCCGCAGGGAGGTCGGCAAGCAGAGCGTCACGGATTGACTCGACACGCTCCGAGAATCGTCGACCGGACAGTTCGGTGCCGCACCCGCGCAGCCGCGGAACAGGACCCGCGTGCGCTCGTGTCAGACAGTCGGCCAGCTGCTTGACCGTCCGCGCGTTCAACAATTCGTCCGCTGTAGGCACGGCACCGAACTCCCCTCTTTCGTCTCCTGGACCTATGCGGTGTGCAGAACGGTCGCGTGCCGCATCTCGTGGACGTCACCGATCTCGCGGAAGAACTCCTGTGCGCGACCCTCCTCGGGCATCTCCCGCGCCGCGCGCTCGGCAGCTTCCGGCGAGGCCCAGATCAGAAAGTCCATCAGCGATCCGTCGTCGAATCGGGCGAGGTGGGCACCCAGGAAGTCGCTGCCGTAGCGCTCCTCGAGAACTGTCACCATCCGTCCGCGAGCCGCTACCAGGGCATCCGGGTCGGCGGCCTCGAATCGCACGTACTCGATTGTGTTGCTCACGCTCATCCTCCAAGCAGATTGTCACGGTTTTAGTGTCTCAAGACCGTGACAACGTATCACGGTTTTGTAGAGCTGAATCCGTTAGGATTGGACGGGTGATTCGTGACGTGGATGAGATGCCGTGGATCGGGGAAGGTCGCGCGCTCGACCTGGCGAACACCGTGATCGTGGGGGCGAGCCGCGGCGAGGACCTCGACTTCTTCACCGATCCCGCGCTGACTGCCCGGTGGCGGCAGCAGGTGTCGGACGATCGACTGGCCCGAATGCCACTGGAGCGACTGGTCGAGCTCCGCGCTGTCGTGCGAGAGGCTCTCGATGCTGCGCACAAATCGGAGCCGTTGCCGCCCCACCTGCGCGCACGGATCAACGGGCTAGCCGCCGATGCGCCGTTGGTGCTCGAGCTCGACGAGGCCGGCCTCCTCCGGCAAGTCGGACGCGGGGGCCCGGTCGACGCGGAACTCGCGAGAGAGACGTTGCAGCTCATAGCCGCGCCCGATACGTTCACCGTCCGCCGTTGCCCCGCACCCAGTTGCGGCATGTTCTTCGTTCCGCGCAGAAGGAACCAGGGCTGGTGCACCGAGCGATGCGGGTCCCGTGCCCGATCAACCCGTCGACATCGCAGAGGCGGGCGTGCGTCCGATGTGACCTAGGTGTAGTTCCCAGGGACGTTGTGCGATGGGCGACTTGCCGCCGATCCCGGTGTGGGGTCGGCGGTGATTATAGTGATGCACCCACTGTTGATAGGTCGCTGCGCGAGCCGCTTCGGAGGTGTAGGCGTTGCCGTAGGCCCATTCCGCGGCGAGGGTGCGGTTGAACCGTTCAACCTTGCCGTTGGTCTGCGGCCGGTACCGGCTGGTGCGCTTGTGGACGACCGGACCGAGAGCGACGGCGAAATCCTTTGACCGGTAGCAGGATCCGTTATCGGTGAGGACCCGTTTGGCGGTGATCTGGTGGGCAGCGGGAAGAAAGTGCTGGCGCGGTTCCCACCCGTTCGGATGTGGGGGCTTTATGCGGGTTGAACTGGGGTGATGGCATGTCCCGGGGTGGGGGCCGGCGTGTGGGGTGGGCGTGGTGCTCGAGCTCGGTGGGGTGTGTGGTCCTGGGGTGGTTCGGGGGCCGCCTGAGGTCGTTTTGAATTATGTTGTGGCACAACAATGGCCGGCCGCGGGATTGACGCGGCCGGCCGGGAGGTCAAGCTGCGGGCGCAGACTGGGCTGCTTCGACCTTGCCTCGGACGAGGAACACTGCGACGAAACCGAACACGACGAGCACGATCGTGATCAGTGCCGCGATCGCACTGCCGCTGTTGGAGGTGCCGACGGTGGTGTCCACGCCACCCGAGGACAGGAACGTCGTCGGATCGGTGAGGGCGTGAAGAACGATCGCAGCCCAGATGGTGCCGGTCACGCGCATCGTGAGGTACATGCACATGCCGAAGGCGAAGGTGTAGATCACGGTGGCACCGACGGTGGTCAGTTCCATCCCGGAGATGAGGTTCACCGTGTGCATCAGCGCGAACATCAACGACGAGATCGCCGCGACGAACTTCTCGCTGTGGCGGGCGTCCCGCAGGATCTGGACCACCAGTCCTCGGGTGGCCAGTTCCTCGGCAATGCCGACGCAGGCCCCCAACACGAACATTGCCGCGATCTGGCCGCCGGTCCACGAACGCCAGTCCGTCCCCGTCAGGTGCGCGATGATCGCGGCCACAACCAGCACGGGGCCGATCCACATCCAGCCGCGTCCGCGAATGGGTTGGGGCCCGAAGATCTTCCCGAGCAGGCCGAGCCGGACGGTGACGATCAACAGCGCGATGGCGCCGACCGCGATCGGCAAGGCCATAGCGAACAGGATGCTGGGCGCCGAACTCAGGACGTTGTCCGTGTCGATCTCGCCGGCGAAGATCGTCGTGATCAGCCACCCAACCAACAGGTAGAACACGAGGTAGGCCACGATCAGCCCGATTGCCATCCACGCACTGGGGCGTCGCCAGCCGACTGCTTCAACACGTTGTTGCGTCACCGGCTGATCGTAGACACCGCGGCCGCGGCGCGCTGACCGCGCCGCACCTCACACTTGGCTAGGAGCGCGCGCTGAATTCGATACCGTGCAGGTGCTTCGCGGTGGGCGATTTGGCGACGGAGTCGGGATCGGGTTCGGTGCCGAGCAGGCGGTCGGCGGTACCCGAGGTGGTGACCGTGAACCAGTAGTGCTCGTTGCGGTAGTGGTGGTTGCGGTGGTGGCGCCATGTCGATTTGTACAGCGCTGTTTTCGGCCGGTAGTCGGTGTGGATGAGGAAGTGCGTCCACTCGTAGATCATTCCGAGTGCCGTGATGACGGTGAGGAACGTCAGCCCGAGCTCGATCCGGGGCGCGACGAACACCGTGACCGCGAGCAGCAGCGGCACCAGCCACACGAACACCGGCGTGGGAATGAAGTCCAGCGGGATGTCGCGCGGATCGGTGTGGTGCGCCCGATGCTTGCGGGCGAGCAGCGGATCGACCGTGAGTCCGACGACACGACGTGGACGCCAGTGCAGTACGAAGACGTGGATGATCCACTCCAGCAACGGGAACAGCGCGAGCATCACCGCGGGTACGAGGGCGTCCGCCCAACTCCAGGCACCGACGATCAGGCGGGCCGTCAGCGCACCGACGAACAGGACGCCGATGATCCACGGGCTCGGGTGGCGGACGAACTCACGGACAGCGCCCCCGAGGGCGACGTTTCGCCCGAAGGCCGGCGAGTTCGTGCGGGTTGTGGTCACGAGTTCTCCTCGAAGTTGTCGCCGGCAAAGCCGAGAGCGTCAGCGATCAGCGCGGTGGCGGGTTCGAGCAGAGCGTGCGCGGCCTCGGAGGCCACGTCCGGTTCACGGCGACGGATCGCGTCGACGATGGCCCGGTAACGGTCGACCTCGTTCACCTCGGCCGCCATCACCACCGCGAGGGCGTCGAGCATCGGTTCGTACGACATGCGCAGTGTGTTGAACATCAGCCGGAAGGTGATCGAATCCGCGCCGTCGACCACCAGATCCCAGAAGTCCAGCGCCAGCCGCTGACGTCGCACCGGATCGGCGTCGGCCTCGAGCTCGTCGAGGACGGCGCCGAGCGAGGTCGCGAGATTGTCGCCGGCGCGTGTGGCCGCCAGCTCCGCGACCTTGGGGCCGTTCCACAACCTGGCCTCGAGGATGCTGCGCGCGACGGCGAGGTCGATCTCGCCGCCGCGGACCAGGAGCCGGGGGAGCAGATCCAGCCCGGCCCGTCGGCGCAGATCGGTGACGACGGTGGCCCCGCCCTGCCGGACGTCGACCAGTCCCATCGCGGCGATCCGGCTCACCGCCTCGCGGACCGCGGGACGCGAGACACCGAGGGCCTCCGCCATCCGCCGCTCGCTGAGCAGTTCCTCCCCGGGCGCCAACCGGCCGCCGACGACACCGTCCAGCAACTGCTCGAAGACGTCGTCGGGGATCGACCGACGACGCACCGGGGTGAGATCCATATCACAGACGCTAGGCGTCGGACATCAGGTGGTCAAGTGGTCAGACCAGCTCTTCGAGGTCGATCGGGTTGGTGGACAAGTGCTCGGAGAGTGTGACGGCGTTCTCCAGCTGTGCGAACACGCCGGCGGGGTGCCGGTGTGCCTCGTCGAGGAAGACCGTGCGCATTCGCGGTACGAAGTCGAGCCGCGGGTAGTGCTTCAGGACCGCCGCGAGGTTCTCTCGGTCGATGGATTCGGCACCGAATCCGGCCACGTCGACCTGCGCCCCCACCTGGACGACCCGGTGGGTCGGATCGTCCTCGGGAATCAGATTGGTGTGCCGCAGGATCGCCTGCTCGACGAGGAGGATGCGGTCCAGCTCCCATCCGTGCTCGGTCAGGATCTCTGCGGCGAGGTCGGCGCCGACGACCGCGAACTCGTCGGTGCCGCGATGGCGATCGGTGAGTCCGAGGTCGTGGATCATCGCCGCCACGAACGCGGCCTCCCGGTCGACGTCGTCGGTGACCGCCGACATCCCGAAGAGGTAGGTGCGGTAGCTGTGGTTGAGCAGGAACTGCGGCGCCGCGACGCGCGCGAAGTCGGCTGCGGCGATCGCGGTGTTCGACGGTGTCGAGATGCTCGACGGTGTCGAGATGCTCGACGGTGTCGAGATGCTCGACGTCGCCGGCCCCATGCAGGTCTTCGGTACCGCCGAGCGGGTCGGTCGCGGTAGTGCCGACTACGAGGTGGTGCTCGCCGCGGCGCGGCGAGGTTTCGTGCGCACTTCCGTGGGTGTTCCGCTGGTCGCCGAACGCTCGTGGCACGATCTCGGGCCGGAGGTCGGCACCCTCCTCGTTCCCGGCGGACTCGTCGTCGGTGCCGGCGGCGTCCGTCCGCTGATCGATCCGGAGCTGGTGGCGTGGCTGGTGGAGTCCGGTGGCGTGGCCCGGAGAATCGTCTCGGTCTGCACCGGTGCGCACATCGCCGCTGCCGCAGGGCTGTTCGACGGACGCCGGGCGACGACGCACTGGTCCACCGCTGACGTTCTCGCGTCCGAGCATCCCGAGGTGGAGGTCGTCGCCGACGCGATCTTCGTCGAGGACGGCCCGGTGTGGAGCTCAGCGGGAGTATCTGCCGGAATCGACCTCGCGCTGGCCCTCGTGGCGGCCGATCACGGCGACGATCTCGCCCGGCGCGTCGCCCAGTGGATGGTCGTCTATCTGCGCCGCCCCGGCGGCCAGCAGCAGTTCAGCGCCTACCTGGGCCCGCCGCGTCAACGTCTCCCCACGTCACCTCGCCCGGYTGTTCCGCGACGAGGCGGGAAGCACACCGGGGGCCGTGGTCGAACGTATGCGCATCCAGGCCGCGGTCGAACAGCTGGTTCACACCGACGCTCCGTTGCCGACGGTGGCGGCGAGGTCGGGTTTCGGATCCGTGGCGGGGCTCCACCGCAGCTTCGTCCGCCAGCACGGTCTGAGTCCGGGCGAGTACCGCCGTCGGTTCACGGTCCGCCCGCTCGGTCCGGGCAGCACAACGGATCGCAGCGCGTGATCGGGACGGGTACCTACCGCGGTGGGCACCCGTCCCGACGTGGGCTCAGCCCGGGTAGTGCCGCGGCGTGAACACCGTTGTGCCGTGCGGGTTCTCCACGACCGTCGTCTGGGACGACCCGACGATCAGGAGGCACCGCATGTCGACGTCCGCGGGATCGAGATCGGCGAGTCGCACGATCTTGATCGACTCCTGCGGCCCGGCGATGTCCCGGCCGATGATCACCGGGGTGTCGGGGGAGCGGTGCTCGAGCACCAGATCGCGCATCGCCGCGACCTGCCACGTGCGACTCTTCGACGCCGGGTTGTAGACCGCGAACGCCATGTCGGCGCCCGCGACGGCGGAGATCCGCTTGGCGACCACGTCCCACGGCTTGAGTCGATCCGACAGCGAGAGCATCGCGTAGTCGTGGCCCAGCGGGGCGCCGACACGGCTGGCGACAGCGTTGGCGGCGGTCATGCCGGGCAGGATCCGGACCGGGACGTCCCTCCACTGGTCCTCGGCCGCCACCTCGAGCACTGCGGCGGCCATCGCGAACACGCCGGGATCGCCGGACGACACGACGACGACGCGTCCGCCGCGCTTGGCCATGTCCAGGGCCATCGCCGCGCGCTCGGCCTCGACTCGGTTGTCGCTCGCGTGCCGGCGCTGACCCGGGCGGACCGGGACCCGGTCGATGTAGGTGGTGTAGCCGACCAGGTCGGTGGCGCGCGCGAGTTCGCGGCGGACCTCCGGCGTCGTCCACTCCTGGTCGCCCGGGCCGAGTCCGACGACGACCACCTCGCCGGGCACCGGTGCGGTCTCTGCGCGGTTGTTCGACGGGCTCGGGACGATCGCGATCGAGAAGTAGGGGACGTCCGCGTCGGCGACCTCGTCGGCGGCGGCGACGCGCTGACGGTCGGTGCTCGCCCGCTCGACGTAGCGGGCCTCGTCGATCCGGCCGGAGTCCTTCAGTGCTTGGCGCACAGCGGGATACGTGCGGCCGAGCTTCATGATCGCGGCGGCGTCGGTGTCGCGGAGGCGTCGGGTCAGCTCCTCCTGCGGCAGCGTGCCGGGCAGGACGGTGAACACCTCCTCGCCCTCGACGAGCGGCTCGGCCAGGGCGGCGGACGCGGCGCTGAACGCGGTGACGCCCGGGATCACCTCGGCCTCGAACCGGTCGGCCAGACGCTTGTGCATGTGCATGTACGAGCTGTAGAACAGCGGGTCGCCGGCCGCGAGCAACGCAACGGTGCGTCCCGCCTCGAGGTGCCCGRCCAGGCGTGCGGCGGCCTGTTCGTAGAACTCGTCCATCGCACCCTGGTATCCGCCCGGGTGGTCGATCGTCTCGGTGGTGACCGGGTAGACGAGGTGCTCCTCGATCTGGCCGTCCCGCATGTACGGCGCCGCCACGCCGCGGGAGATGCTGCGGCCGTGCCGGGCGCTGTGGAACGCGATGACGTCGGCCTCACCGATCACCCGGGCGGCCTTGACCGTCACCAGTTCGGGGTCGCCGGGCCCGATGCCGACGCCCCACAGCTTGCCTGCCGCGCTCATGCTGTCCGTCACTCGATTTCGCTCGCAATCGCATTCAGCGCCGCGGCGGTGATCGCGCTGCCGCCGCGACGCCCGCGTACCACCAGGTACTCGAGGCCGGCGGGGTGCTCGATCAGCGCCTCCTTGGACTCGGCGGCCCCGATGAAGCCGACCGGTCCACCGACGATCGCGGCGGGACGCGGGGCGCCGGCCTCGATCATGTTCAGCAGGTGGAACAGCGCGGTCGGGGCGTTGCCGATCGCGACGACCGCACCTTCGAGCTTGGGTCCCCACAGTTCGAGCGCGGCGGCCGAGCGGGTGTTGTCGATTGCCTTGGCCAGCACCGGGACCCGCGGATCGTCGAGCATGCACAGCACGTCGTTGTCACGCGGCAGGCGCTTGCGGGTGACTCCGGCCGCGACCATCTTCGCGTCGCACAGGATCGGGGCGCCGCGGCGCAGGGCCTCGCGGGCGTCGGCGACCACGTTCGGGGTGAAGGCGACGTCGTCGACCAGATCGACCTGACCGCTCGCGTGGATCATCCGGACGACGGCCTGCGAGACGTCGGCGGGGAATCTGCCGAGGTCGGCTTCGGCCCGGATGGTGGCGAAGGACTGGCGGTAGATCTCCGCGCCGTCGCGAATGTAGTCGATCATGCGCCACACGATAGAGGCATCAGGAACACTCGTTTTCCACCCGGTAACCGTCGGGGCCGGAGACCACGTCTGTTACCTCGCCGCGCGGCCGCCCGCACTTGCGATCGCACCCGGACCAGTGCTGACGCCCGTCGGCGGGCAGGTCGTCGTTCTCGATCGCGGTGCGCGCGTCGGCCCGCACATCGGTGTGCGACTTGGCGCAGCCCGGCTGTCCCGCGCAGGCGCTGACCTGCAGATACGGCGAGTGCTCGTCGAAGATCAGGCCCATCGGCGCGAGCACCCGGACGACCTGTTCGGCGGCCCACTCGTCGAGGTCGGGCACGAGCAGCGAGCGCCACGGGGTGACGATGATCGGGCGCTCGACGGCCGCGAGGAACTCGGCGAGACGCGCGGGCAGCGTGCCGAACGCGAGACCGCCGCCGAGGGTGACGCGTCCGTCGGGCTGGTCGAGCCAGCCGATCGGCCCGCGCTCGACGGCTGCGGGCAGTTCGACCGGGTCGCCGTAACCCAGTCCGAGACGCTCCAGGATGCGCTCGGTGCCGCCGGGCACCTCGTTCAGCCGCCACGCGGAGTCGCGGATGTCGGCGAAGGTTCGTGCCGCCGCCAGCAGCACGCCGACCGCGTCGTCGCCCACCCGGGCGCCGGTGTCCTCGCCGGCGAGGATCAGCGCGAACCGTCCGTCGGGCAGTGCGTGGAGACCGAAGTCGCCGCGCAGGCTCGACACGTCGCCGCGGCCGTCGTCGATCGTGAACAGCGTCCGACCCGGCAGGTCGGCCAGTGCCTGGTCGTCGCACAACCGGGTGTCGAGGTCGGTGACCAGCCCGCGGACGTCGGCGTGGCCGCCGATCCGGCCGGACAGCGGGGACGCGAGGATGTTGCGGACCCGCTCGTGGGTGGTGGACGGCAGCAGGCCCGCGTCCGCGATCCGCCGGGCGAACTCGTTCGGGTCGGACACCGCGCGCAGCTGGACGTTGCCGCGGGAGGTCAGCTCGATCTCACCGTTGCCGATCTGGGTTGCCGCCTCGGCGAGCGTCTGGAGCTGGGCCGATGTGATGGTGCCGCCGGGTAGCCGGACGCGGGCGAGGGGACCGTCGGCGGCTTCGTGGACCTGGAGGGCACCCGGGCATCTGTCCGGGCCGGAGCGAGGGGATGGCACGCATCCAGGCTAGTCACGTGCGGGGGGCCGCCGGCAAACACTCGACCGGTAGCATCATGCGCGACCGCGGCACGAGAGGAAACCGGTGAGATTCCGGTGCGGTCGCGCCACTGTGAAAGCCAGACCCTCTCCCGCCGCCCGAACCGCTTCCCGAGACCTCGTCTCGCCGGAACCCTGCCGTGGGGCGCGAAACCCCAGAAAGGCTGCACAGTGATCCTGCTGCTGTCGACCTCCGATACCGACCTGCTCAGCGCCCGCGCGAGCGGCGCCGACTACCGCTGGGCCAATCCGGCGCGTCTGCTCGTCTCGGAGGACCTGCCCGCGCTGCTGGACGGCGTGGACCTCGTGGTGGTGCGCATCCTCGGTGGCCGGCGCGCGTGGGAGGACGGCATCGACGCGGTCCTCGCGTCCGGTCTGCCGACCGTCGTCCTCGGCGGCGAGCAGGCCCCCGACGCGGAGCTCATGGAGTGCTCGACGGTGCCCGCCGGCATCGCGGCCGAGGCGCACACGTATCTCGCGGAGGGCGGCGCCGACAACCTGCGTCAGCTGCACAACTTCCTGTCCGACACGGTGCTGCTCACCGGTTACGGTTTCGAGCCGGCGGTGCATCTGCCGAACTGGGGCGTACTCGAGCGCGAGGCCCGCTCGGTAGACGGTCCCACCGTCGCGGTGCTCTACTACCGCGCCCAGCACCTCGCCGGGAACACCGCGTACGTCGAGGCACTGTGCCGCGCGATCGAGGACGCCGGGGCGAACCCGCTGCCGATCTTCTGTGCGTCGCTACGCACCGCACCCGCCGATCTGCTCGACACCCTGCGCCGCGCCGACGCGATGGTGGTCACCGTCCTCGCGGCCGGCGGCACCAAGCCCGCGAATGCGCAGGCCGGCGGCGACGACGAGGCGTGGGACGTCGCCGAACTCGCCGCGCTGGATGTGCCGATCCTGCAGGGCCTGTGCCTGACCAGCAGCCGCGAGGCGTGGGAGGCCAACGACGACGGGATGTCCCCGCTCGACGTCGCGACCCAGGTCGCGGTTCCGGAGTTCGACGGCCGACTGATCACGGTGCCGTTCTCGTTCAAGGAGATCGACGCCGACGGCCTCACCGCGTACGTGCCCGACGCCGAGCGCGCCGCGCGGGTCGCCGGTATCGCGGTCCGGCACGCCCGGCTGCGCCGGATCCCGAACGCGGACAAGCGGATCGCGCTGATGCTCTCGGCCTACCCGACCAAGCACGCCCGCATCGGCAACGCCGTCGGACTCGACACCCCGGCCAGCACGATCGACCTGCTCACCGAGATGCGTGCCGCCGGATACGACGTCGGCCCGGTCGACGGCGACGACGCCCTGCCCGGTCTCGCCGCGCAGGACGGCGACGCGCTCATCCACGCGCTCATCGCCGCGGGCGGTCAGGACCCGGACTGGCTCACCGCCGAGCAGCTCGAGGGCAACCCGATCCGCATCTCCGCCGCCCGCTACCGCGAATGGTTCGCGACGCTGCCGCAGGACTTCCGCGACGGCGTCGAGGAGCACTGGGGTGCCGCGCCCGGCGAGCTGTACGTGGACCGCTCGTCCGACCCCGAGGGCGAGATCGTCATCGCCGCGATCCGCGCCGGCAACGTCGTGCTGATGGTGCAGCCACCCCGCGGTTTCGGGGAGAACCCGGTCGCGATCTACCACGACCCGGACCTGCCGCCGAGCCACCACTACCTGGCGGCCTACCGCTGGATCGCAGCGGAGGTGGCTGCTGGAGGCTTTCAAGCCGACGCCGTCGTGCACCTCGGCAAGCACGGCAACCTCGAGTGGCTGCCCGGCAAGACGCTCGGCATGTCGGCGTCGTGCGGCACCGACGCCGCGCTCGGCGACCTGCCGCTGATCTACCCGTTCCTGGTGAACGATCCGGGCGAGGGCACGCAGGCCAAGCGCCGCGCGCACGCCACCCTGGTCGACCACCTGATCCCGCCGATGGCGCGCGCCGAGAGCTACGGCGACATCTCCCGGCTCGAGCAGCTGCTCGACGAGCACTCCAACATCTCGGCGCTCGATCCGGCGAAGCTGCCCGCGATCCGCCAGCAGATCTGGACGCTGATGCGCGCGGCGAAGATGGACCACGACCTGGGCCTGACCGAACGTCCCGACGAGGACGTGTTCGACGACATGCTCATGCACGTCGACGGCTGGCTGTGCGAGATCAAGGACGTCCAGATCCGCGACGGCCTGCACATCCTCGGCCGCGCGCCGGAGGGCGACGCCGAGGTGGAGCTGGTGCTCGCGATGCTGCGGGCCCGGCAGATGTGGGGCGGCGAGCAGACCGTCCCGGGTCTGCGGGAGGCGTTGGGCCTGAGCGAAGCCGGCGACGAGGACCGCGGCCGCGTCGACGAGATCGAAGCGCAGGCGCATGCCCTGGTCGCCGCGATGGCGGAGGCGAACTGGGATCCCGCCGCCGCCGACACCCTCTCCGACGACGACACGGTCCGGCAGATCCTGCGCTTCGCCGCGACCGAGGTGGTGCCGCGGCTGCGGCAGACGAACAACGAGATCGCGCAGGTGCTGCACGCCCTGGACGGCGGCTTCATCGCCGCCGGCCCGTCCGGGTCGCCGCTGCGCGGGCTGATCAACGTGCTGCCCACCGGCCGCAACTTCTACTCGGTGGACCCCAAGGCGGTGCCGTCGCGGCTGGCGTGGGAGACCGGTCAGGCGATGGCCGAGTCGCTGGCGCGGCGCTACCGCGCCGACCACGGCGAGTGGCCGACGTCGGTGGGCCTGTCGGTGTGGGGCACGTCCGCGATGCGCACCTCCGGCGACGACATCGCCGAGGTGTTCGCACTGCTCGGTGTGCGCCCGGTGTGGGACGAGGCGTCCCGCCGTGTCACCAACCTCGAGGTGATCGACCTCGCCGAGCTCGGTCGCCCCCGGATCGACGTCACCGTCCGGATCAGCGGCTTCTTCCGCGACGCGTTCCCGCACGTACTGGCGCTGCTCGACGACGCCGTCCGCCTGGTCGCCGGCCTGGACGAGTCCGACGAGGACAACTACGTGCGTGCCCACGCCCAGGCGGATCTGGCCGAGCACGGCGACGACCGCCGCGCCACCACCCGCATCTTCGGCTCCAAGCCCGGCACGTACGGCGCGGGCCTGCTGCAGCTCATCGACTCGAAGAACTGGCGGAACGACGCCGACCTGGCGCAGGTGTACACCACGTGGGGCGGCTACGCGTACGGCCGCGGACTCGACGGCATTCCGGCGTCGGACGACATGCGCAGCGCCTACAAGCGGATCGCGGTGGCGGCCAAGAACACCGACACCCGCGAGCACGACATCGCCGACTCCGACGACTACTTCCAGTACCACGGCGGCATGGTCGCCACGGTCCGCGCGCTCACCGGTAAGTCCCCGGAGGCGTACATCGGCGACAGCACCCGCCCCGACGCCGTGCGTACCCGGACGCTGTCGGAGGAGACTGCCCGCGTCTTCCGTGCCCGCGTGGTGAACCCGCGCTGGCTCGAGGCGATGCGCCGCCACGGCTACAAGGGCGCCTTCGAGATGGCCGCGACCGTCGACTACCTGTTCGGCTACGACGCGACCACGAACGTCGTCGCGGACTGGATGTACGAGAAGCTCGCCGAGACGTACGTGCTCGACGAGCAGAACCGCAAGTTCATGTCCGAGTCGAACCCGTGGGCGCTGCACGGCATCTCCGAGCGGCTGCTCGAGGCCGTCGAACGGAAGATGTGGGAGGAGCCGTCCCCCGAGGTGCTCGACGGGCTGCGCCAGGTGTATCTCGAGACCGAGGGCGAACTGGAGGGGTAGTCGTTCGACCGGGCAGGATGAGCGTGTGAACGTCACCGATCTGGTTGCACTCCTGGGGCACACCTCCGGCAGCACCGAATTCCGGGCCTTCCTGCGTGAACACGGCATGAACAGGCTGCCCCGAGTCGATCCCACGACCCGGGTGCGAAGCTCGGACAAGCTGGTTTCGCTGGAGTTCGACCTGACCGAGTCCTATCGGGAGGACCATGTTTCCGGACCGGTCGGGGACGGCTGGCTCACGTTTCGGTCCGTCGACGTCCACCAAGGTTTCGGCGGCATCCTCCCGCTCGGTCTCTCCCATGCCATGAGCAAGGAAGAGGTCGACGCCCTGTTGGGGAATTCTCGTGACGAGGATCAGGGCGACCCCGTCCAGATCTACTACGCGGAACCGCTTCTGGTGATCGTCTTCTACCGGGACGAACGAACGAAGATCGAAACCCTGAGATTCGCGCGCCCGAACCGATACGACGTCGAGAACTACGGGCTGTAACAGGTCATCCCTGGACCGTGGGCCTGCTCCGGTATCGGAGCAGGCCCGTCGGGCTACTTTCGCCAGAACAGGTGGTGTGTCACGCCGCTCGGGCTGGGCACCGTTTCCAGGTGGAATCGGTCGAGCAGTTCGTCCGGGGTTTCCCACAGCCGCAGTCCGGTCCCGAACGTGATCGGGGAGACGGCCACGTGCATGGTGTCGACCAGGTCGGCGTCGAGGAACTCCCGGATGGTGGTGATGCCACCGCCGAGTCGGACGTCCTTGCCCTGCGCCGCCTCCTTGGCCTGCTCGAGGATCGTGGCGGGGTCGCCGTCGACGAAGTGGATCGTGGTCTCGCCGCGCGCGATCGACGGCCGCGGGTGGTGGGTCGCGACGAACACCGGCGTGTGGAACGGCGGTTCCTCACCCCACCAGCCGTCCCAGTCCAGGTTCTCCCACGGGCCGCGCTGCGGACCGAACTTGTTGCGACCCATGATCTCGGCGCCGATGTTGTGGGAGAAGTCGCGGATGAAGTAGTCGTCGAGGCCGCGGCTGCCGCCCGAATCGGTGCGCATGGCCCAGCTCGCCGTCGCGCCCGCCCACGAGAGCATCTCGCCGGGGTCGAGGCCGAACGGACTCTCGAAGGTCTGGTTCTCGCCGCAGGCGACCGTCGCTCGAGATGGTGAAGTTCTGGACCCGTAGCAATTGACTCACGTGATGCTCCGCTCTCGAGGGTGGTGTTACGAAAAGACAGACTCGCCGCGTCGACGAAACTCATCATGACGTCCTGGCCGCGAGGATACGAGACTGACCGTTCTGTCGTCGGATCCCGGGTGCGTGCCACCATGGAGAAGTCGACGCTCTACGCCTGATGCTGACCGGAGGCCGTGGCGATGGACGACTGGACGGGAAGCGAGTACCCGCGCGTCGTGGTCGAGACCGAACACGGCCGCACAACATACGGCGCGGGCAAAGCGGTACGCATCGGCCGGGACCCGCATTTGGAGATCACGATCGTCGATCCTGTGGTGTCGCGCGAGCATGCGCGGCTCAGGTGGGACGGGGGATGGCAGCTCGTCGACTCCGGCAGCAAGAACGGGATCTACGTCGACGGCAAGCGCCGAGAAGAGGTCCCAGTCACGGACACCGTCCTCGTCCGCCTGGGTGACGCGGTCGAGGGACCCACCGTGCGGATCTCGATCGAAGATCCCGACGCGACGCGACGGGACGTGGGCAGTCGATGGGACGAGTCGACGATCGACGTAGGGGCCTCGATCACCCCGCCTCCGGCACCGCGCGAGACAGTCCCCGCGGGAGCCCTCACGATCGGACGGGCCCCCGACAACGACATCGTCGTCCGGGATGTGCTGGCCTCACGCCGTCACGCGATAGTCCACAATGGGCCGTCCGGCCTCGAAATCGAAGATTCGGGGAGCGTCAACGGAACGTTCGTCGGCGGTGCCCGGGTGTCGCGCGCACGGCTGACCGACGGCAACGTCGTCACCATCGGCAACACCGACTTCAGCGTGCAGGAAGGCCGTCTCGCTCCACGGCAGGCGGCAGCCTCGACCGTCGGCGGTCTACGTGTGGACGGCGTCGGACTAACCATCGAAGGTGGGCGGCGACTGCTGGAGGACGTCACCTTCACGGCGGGACCCGGCAGTCTCACCGCGGTGATCGGGCCCTCCGGCGCGGGAAAGACCACGGTCGCCAAGATCATCTCCGGCTCGGCAGGCCCCACGGAAGGCGTCGTCGAATTCGAAGGACGCAGCGTGCACACCGACTATTCGGTACTGCGCTCCCGCATCGGGATGGTCCCTCAGGACGACGTCGTTCATCGGCAGCTGACCATCCGGAGGGCCCTCGGGTACGCCGCCGAGCTGAGACTGCCGCCGGACACCACCCGGGCCGACCGTGAAGCGGTGATCGCTGGGGTACTCGACGAACTGCAACTGACCGAGCACGCCGACACCCGCGTCGATCGCCTCTCCGGCGGGCAACGCAAACGCGCATCGGTCGCGCTGGAGTTGCTCACGGGCCCTTCGCTGCTCATCCTCGACGAACCGACCTCGGGTCTCGACCCTGCGCTCGACCGACAGATCATGGCGACGCTGCGCGGCCTCGCCGATTCGGGCCGCGTCGTCGTCATCGTCACGCATTCGCTGTCCTACCTCGAAATGTGCGACCAGGTCCTCCTCCTCGCTCCCGGTGGCAAGACCGCATATGTGGGACCGCCCGATCGAGTCGGGAGCGCGCTCGGCAGTACCGACTGGGCCGACATCTTCGCCCGCGTCGCATCCGACCCGGACGGGGTGTTTGCCGAGTACCGCGCCACCTGCCCGGTGGTGGAGGCGCCACCACCAACCCCACCCGGGCCGCTCGGCTCTCCCGCGCACACCTCGAGGCGCAAACAGTTGAGCACCGTCGCCCGCCGCCAGGTTCGGCTGATCCGCGCCGACCGGGGCTACCTGATCTTCCTGTCGCTGCTGCCATTCGTGCTCGGCGGCTTGGCCCTGCTCGTGCCAGGCGACACCGGGTTCGGGCCGTCTGGTGCCGACGTATCCGGCGAACTCACCCAGATCCTGGTGGTGCTGATTCTCGGCGCCGCCTTCATGGGCTGTTCACTGACCATCCGCGACTTGGTCGGAGAGCGCATGGTCTATCAGCGCGAACGTGCCGCCGGGCTGCTGCCGTCCGCGTATCTGACGGCGAAGATCGTCGTGTTCTGCGCCGCCGGCATCGTGCAGTCGGTGGTCATGGTGCTGATCGTCTTCGTGGGCAAGGGTTTCCCGGGCCACGGCAGTGTGCTCCCCTCGGGCTCCGTCGAACTGATCGTGGACATCGCCGCCACCACCTGCTCCTGCGTCGTGGTCGGACTGGCGTTGTCGTCGGTGGCGCGCTCGAACGAGCAGGTGCTGCCGATGCTGGTGGTCACGATCATGGCGCAGCTGGTGATGTGCGGAGGATTGATCACGATCACCGGACGCGCCGTGCTCGAACAGGTCGCGTGGCTGTTTCCGTCACGCTGGGGGTTCGCGGCCGCCGCCTCGACGGTGGACCTGGTCACGAATGCCACCGGCACCGAGCCGGACACGCTGTGGCAGCACTCCGGATCGTGGTGGCTGCTCAGCATCGCCATGCTGGTCCTCATCAGTTGTGTGCTCGCAGTCGTCACCTACAGCAGGCTCCGGCTGCGCCGTCAGTAGAGGTCGTCACGCTCTGCGAATAGCCGCTGCGCAACGCCTTCGAACTCCGGGGGGGGGTAACGCGCCTATAGTCGGCGGTCGAACGCGAGTTTCGGTTCGGCGGTGGGGATGTCGACGGTGTAGGCCCGCAGCCGCACCGACTCCGCGGACAGGTCCATGACCATGAAGCCGACGTCGTCGAAGTTCTGGTACAGGTTCGCCCGGTCCGGACTGGTGGACTTGCCGTGGCTGTTCTTCCCGGCCGCACCGGAGACGATCTGACGAGTGCCCTTGGACTCGGCGGTGGGATCGAGGACCTGCAGCGAGTGATCGTGCCCGGCGAGGATGAACTGGCACCGCCCCACCACGTGGTCCTCGTAGAACCGCTTCGCGTGCGCGCCGTTCATCGGTTCGAGCGGGATCCCGTCGTACTCACC
Organism: Rhodococcus sp. TAF43; assembly: GCF_052113525.1. NCBI lineage: Bacteria > Bacillati > Actinomycetota > Actinomycetes > Mycobacteriales > Nocardiaceae > Rhodococcus > Rhodococcus sp. TAF43. The sequence goes on along the minus strand of NZ_JBFRDL010000047.1, from coordinate 17,432 downwards.
GGCGTCGCCGTGCGATCCGTTGCTCAGATACGGGTGGTGGGTGCAGGCGATCTTCCACTTGGCGGGGGAGGACGCGATCGCCGCGTCCAGCCACGCGCGCTGCTCGTTCATGAACTGCCCGTCCGCCGCCCAGTACGGCACGAACAGCGGGGGCAGGTACGCGGCGACGGGATTGAGGTCGAGGACGAAGAACTCGACGATCGGGTTCTGCTCCGGCACCCGGACGGAGTAGTAGCGGCTGGGCATCCACCACTTGCGGGAGGACCGGTGGTAGGCCACCTCGTCGTCGCCCCGCAGCAGCCAGCCGCCGTCCCCAGGGAACACGGCGCTGTTGTCGTGATTGCCCAGGGCCATCACCCACGGGAAGTCGAGGCCGTGGTTCGGATCCTCGAACTTGGTCGCGAACTGGACGTCGCGGTCGCCGTTGGGTCCGGACTCGTAGATGTTGTCGCCGAGCCCGAGTGCCATCCCGAACGGGTCCGCCGCGTGCACGGCGCGGATCGCATCGGCGACGGCCCACTGCGCCGGGGTGCCGGTGCCGGCGTCACCGGTGACGAGCACCCGCACACTGTTTCCGGTGGGAAACGGGAACTTGGCGGTGTCCGCGACGGGGCCGGCAGCCGAGGCGGTGGGCGCCATGGCGACCATGGCGGCCGCACCGGCCCCGGTCGCGCCGGCAGCGGCGAGGAAACGGCGGCGGTTCATCGGATCGAGTTCGGTCACGAGGCACAGCAAACCCCAGAATGGACGTCCGTTCAACAGGAACCGCCGAGACCGGACACATGTTCACGCGACATTCATCCCGCGGCAGTGCTGCTGCGTACTCTGGGCCCATGACTACCACGCTCGACGAGATCGGCTCCGCGAAATACGTTCTGCTGACCACGTTCCGGAAGGACGGCACCCCCGTGCCGACGCCGTTGTGGGCGGCGATGGACGACGGGCGGCTGCTCATGTGGACGGTCACCGAGTCGTGGAAGGTCAAACGGATCCGCCGTTCCCCGCGCGTCACGATCGGGGTGTGCGACGCCCGTGGCAATCCCAAGGGTCCGCAGATCGACGCCACCGCGACGATCCTCGACGACGTCGGCACAGACCGGGCCCGCGCCGTGATCGCCCGCAAGTACGGGATCCTCGGCTGGATCGGCGTCAAGGGCAGTCTGATTCGACGCGGACGTAGTGGGACGGTGGGGGTGGCGGTAACGCAGTAGCGCTTCCGGGAGATGAACCAGAAGACAAGTATTCAGCGAAGAGTCCGAGGAAAGGCACACGATGGGTTCGAACGACATTGCAGCTCAGGTTGGTAATTGGCTCCGCGACGGCATGCTCGCCGGGAATCCGCTGGCGCTCGCGGCCGCCGCGATCCTCGTGCCGCTCGGCATGATTTTCGGATCGACAACGCTGTAGTTGCGCCAGGCGGGAGCATCGTCGACGCCGGGTCGGGGACAGCGTCTGCCGTACCGACACATCAGAGCTCGAACCCGGCGACGGCGTTCCCGGTCAGCGGATTATGTTCGCGGGCATAGATTTCCAGGGTGGCGGGGTTCTTGTGTCCGGTCTGTCGCATGACTTCGTGGGCTTGGGCGCCGTTGCGGAACGCCTGGGTGACAAACCCGGCGCGCAGGGAGTGCCCGCCCAGTTTCGCGATCTTGGCGGGAGTCAGACCGGCGTCGGTGGCAGCGCGGCGGATCACCCCGTGAATGCCCTGCCCGGTCAGTGCGGCCTCGCCAATGTTCCCGTTCACGCGCAGCGGCCGGAACACCGGGGAGGTCGCGACGTCGGGATCGAGATCCGGGTAGGGGACATGGCAGATGTGCGTGGCGAATCTGCCGGGGGCGTCGAGTAGCTGGGCGGTAGCGTCGCGGCCGCCCCGATGGTGGGCGAGGAGGACATCGAGCCAGCGCCGGTACACGCACGGTGGGCAGGAGCGGTGCCCGACGGCGAACGGCGTGGCCTTGACCATGCCGTCACCGACCTGGTCGGTCTTCGATCTGCGCACCAGGATGTGCAGGCCGTCCTGCGGGTGCAGGGTGATGTCCCGCAGCTGGAGACCCGACAACTCGGAGCGGCGGAACGCCCCCAGGAATCCGAGCAGAATGACCGCCGAGTCGCGGCGTTCGCGCAGCCGGTCCTGCCACGTGTCGGCGTTCTCACGCAGGGTGGTGAGGATGTAGCTGATCTCCTCTCCGAGGAGGGGCGCGACACGCTTGGTTGGGCGCTCCCCGGCCGCGGCGTAGGTACGGCGGATTCCCGCCAACGTGTCCTTGACGATCTGCGTGCCGCCGGGGGCGGGTCGCGAGCAGGCGCGGTGCCAGTAGTTGATCGACGCCACCCATCGGGTGAGCGTGTTCGTCGCGTAGACGCGGTCCCCGGTCCCGGTGCGCCGCTCGGCGTGCTCGGTGAGATAGTCGGCGACGGTGTGCGGGTGCGCCGGCATCGGCACGTGGCCGCGCTCGGCACACCAGGCGCGGAACTTGTCCCAGTCGCCCCGGTAGTTCCGGACCGTCGACGGCGCGTGCCGCTGCTCGAGTGCCGCGACGATCCGAGCCTCCGCCGAGGCAGACAGTGCCGGGACGGCAGGTTCCATCCCCGGCGCCGACCGGGGCGTCGGACGTTCCGGAACGGCGGGCAGTGCGGGTACGGACGTGGCGATGTCGCCCTGCTCGCTCACATCCGTGCTCCTCTCGTCCCCGACGGGATGAGCGTACCGAGCGGTTCCGACATTTCCGGATGCCCAGCGGCCGGGATCACCCCACCCCGTCACAGTGACGAAATGACGCCATGTCCCGGGAAGAATTCAACGCGGGTGTGCAGGCTCTTCTTGCGGGTCCGGCGCGCCCGGCCGCACGCGATGTCGACAGGCGACGCCCACCCAGAACTGCTCGATACATGATGGCGCTAATGACAGTTAGCGTGGGTAGGACGATTCCGACGGTCCGGCAGTGCTGTTGGGGCCGTCCGGTCGCTGGTCCGTCACCCCGCGTGCCGCAGCGCCACCGGCGGCAGGAACTCGGCCTCGAAGGACCGGGACCACCAGTCGCCGGTGATGCGGCGCTCCTCGCGGGTGGTGAACCGGTAGCGGAACATCCGGGCCCGCACGAACGCGGGCGGGGCATCCGGGAACGGATTGTGGTGCAGCAGTTTCAGGATCGAGCTGTCGCCCGCGAGCAGCCGGCCCACCAACCCGCCGAACCACGGCGTCGCGTAGCCGGGGGAGATCGCGGCGAACCACATGAGCCAGTCCAGCCGCAGGTGATACGGAGCGAATTGGCGCGGCCGCCGCCCCAGGTCGCCCGGTTTGCCCTTGAACTCGTATGCGCGCCACTCGCTGTCGGCGGTCACGTCCTCGTCCGCGGTGCCCTCGATGACGATCTCGTGCCGGGTCTTCGTGACGTGGCCGAACGCGCCGTAGGTGTTCACCAGGTGCCACGGATCGAACGATGCGTTCATCATCTGGTGGCTGGAGAACATGTTCCGCACAGGGCGGTAGCTCAGGGCGACGACGGCCACCGTCACCGCGAGGACCGGTACCGCGAACCACACCGGCACCGCCCCGACGCCGCCCGGCACCGTCACCGGCAGGACGAACTGCCAGAAACCGTCGGGCAGCACCGACAGCCCCAGCACGATCGCGAGCCAGTTGAGCCACGAGAAGTTGCCGCTCGCCACCAACCACAACTGGGTCACGACCATGATCCCGGCGGCGCCACCGGCGACCGGCTGCGGGGCGAACAGGAAGAACGGCACGATCAGCTGCGTGAAGTGGTTGCCGGCGACCTCGACCTTGTGCAGGCGCCGGGGCAGGTGGTGGAAGTACCAGCTCAGCGGGCCGGGCATCGGCTGCGTCTCGTGGTGGTAGTACAGGCACGTCAGATCCCGCCAACACCGGTCGCCACGGATCTTGATCAGGCCGGCGCCGAACTCGAGCCGGAACAGCAGCCAGCGCAGCAGCAGCAACGTCAACACCGGCGGGGCGGTATCCCAGTTCCCGACGAACACCGCGAGCAGTCCCACCTCGAGCAGCAGCGACTCCCACCCGAAGCTGTACCAGAGTTGCCCGACGTTGACGATCGACAGATACAGCCCCCACAGCAGCAGCCACCCCAGCATCGACACCGGCAGCGGGAGCCGGTCGATCAACCCGAGCAGTGCGAGCCCGGACAGCCCCGCGCCCGACCATGCGACGGCCGCGAAGAAGCGGTCCGAGTAGTGCACGTGGAAGATGCTCGGTGACCGTTGCCAGCGCGTCGCGTCGACGAAACGCCTGGCCGGCAGCATGCCGTGGTCGCCGATGAGCGGTTTGAACTGATTGGCCGCCACCAGGAACGCAGCCAGGTAGATCGCGGCCAGCCCCTCCTTGAAGAACAGCCGCGACAGCCAGTAGCCGTCCGCGTCCAACCAGTCCACAGCAGACCCTTCTGCTGTGGACGTTACTCGCTCACACCAGGTGCGGCAGGACCTCCTGCTCGAGCAACTCGAGACCGGACGTGTCGTATGCCGCCTCGGGCACGTAGAAGATCGCGTACTCCAGGCCCTGCTTCTTCAGCGCGGTCAGGTTCTCCACGATCTGCTCCGGGGTGCCGACGGCGGGCATGCCGCGGAATGCGTTCAGCGACGCGTCCGCCTTCTCGGCGCCGACGATCGGCGCCAGACGGGCCCGGAGCGCCTCGAGCCGATCCTGCACCTCGGCCTCGGTGCGGCCGATCGCGACGTTGTAGTTCGCGGACCGGGTGATGGCGTCGAAATCGGTGCCCACCTCCGCACAATGCCGGCGCAGGACCTCGGACTTGTGCGCGAACACCTCGGGGGTGCCGTCGAAGTTGGTGTACTGCGCGTACTTCGCCGCGATCTTCAATGTCACCTTCTCGCCGCCGCCGGCGATCCACAGCGGGATGCCGCTGTCCTGCAGCGGTAGCGGCCGGACGATCGCGCCGTCGACCTGGTAGTGCTTGCCGTCCAGCGTCGCGGTGCCCGTGGTCCACGCCTGCCGGAAGATCTGCACGCCCTCGTCGAGTCGCCCCAGCCGCTCACCGGCGGACGGGAATCCGTAGCCGTAGGCCCGCCACTCGTCCTCGTACCAGCCGCCGCCGATGCCCATCTCGACGCGTCCGCCGGAGATGAGGTCGGTGGTCGCGGCGACCTTCGCGAGATAGGCGGGGTTGCGGTAGCTCATCGCGGTGCACATCTGCCCCAGGCGTACCCGGTCGGTGACCGCGGCGAACGCCGCCATCAGCGACCACGCCTCGTGCGTCGCCTCCTCGGTGGGTTCGGGGACGGTGTGGAAGTGGTCGTAGACCCAGATCGACTCCCACGGCCCGTCGTCGGCGCGCAGCGCGAGGTCGCGCATCACCCGCCACTGATCGGCCGGGTCGATCCCGACCAGGTCCAGTCGCCAGCCCTGGGGCACGAAGAGTCCGAATCGCATCTGCGGGTCCTTTTCTCGCGAGGGATCTGCGGGGCTGCCAGTTACACGGCGTCCACGTACAGCCATCTTCCGTCCTCGCGGACGAACGTGCTGTGTTCGCGCATCGAGCCGCGTTCGCCGTGGTCGACGTAGTACGCGACGAATTCGACGGTGCCGGTGGTGTCCAGCAGGCCGCCCCCGCCGGTGCTCAGCACGTCCAGTCGGCGCCACACCTGCTCGGGGTCGAGATCCAACCGCTTCGGCCGGGTGCTCGGGTGCCAGGTCCGCAGCAGGTACGCCTCGTCGCCGACGGCGAACGCCGCATAGCGCGACCGCATCAACTGCTCGGCGGTCGGTGCCTCGGCGTCGCCGCGGTGGAAGCGGCCGCAGCACTGTCCGTACTGCTCGCCGGACAGGCACGGGCAGCGGTCGTCGTTCGAGATTGTGGTCATCGGGACCCTCACTGTGCCTGGCTGACGGAGGACATGTGGAAGTCCGGAATGCGCATGGGCGGCATGGCGGTTCGGGTGAACCAGTCCTTCCACTCGCGGGGCAGGGTCGCCTCGGCGGCGCCCACCTCGGTGGTCCGGCGCAGCAGGTCCAGCGGGCTCTCGTTGAAGCGGAAGTTGTTGACCGACGCGGTGACCGCGCCGTCCTCGACCAGGTACACCCCGTCCCGTGTCAGCCCGGTGACCAGCGCCGTGGCCGGATCGACCTCGCGGATGTACCACAGCGTCGTCAGCAACAGCCCGCGTTCGGTGCGCGCGACCATGTCGTCGAGGGACGCGTCCCCGCCGCCGGTGAGCAGTAGATTGTCGCCCGGCACGGCAACGGGCGCGCCGAACTCGGCGGCCGCCGCGCGCGGGTACGCGAGTGCGTTGATCACGCCGTCGCGGATCCAGTCCACGCGCGCGGCGTCCATGCCGTTGTCGAACACCGACAGGGTGTCGCTCGACGAGGTGGCCGCGACGAACGGGGCGTACCCGAGCCGGTCGGCGTGCGGATCGGAGAACAGGGTCAGCGGGATGTCGGTGAGACGCTCGCCGACGCGGGTGCCGCCGCGCCGGGACAGCGCGGTGTGGCCCTCCTGCGCGCCGCGCCCCTCCATCGCCCACATCAGCGGAATCATCAGGTCCGACACCGCCGACGGCGGCAGCACCGTCTCGTACCGTCCCGCCGGCAGGGCGACCGTGCGGGCCGACCAGTCCAGTCGGGTGCCGAGGTCGGCGAGCAGTCGGGGGATCGACACGTCCGTGAAGTCGAGGCTCGAGGTGCCCACCCACGCGCTGGCGTCGCGGCGCTTGCCGTTGATCTCGATCGACCCGGTCGGCTGCATGAAGCGGCGCCGGATCCCGGTCGAGGTTCCCAGCCACGTGGTGTGCACCTGGTGGTGCGCGAACCCGTACAGCCGGTCGGCGCCGTCGAAGCCGTCCGCGAGCCCGGGGACCAGGCCCTCGAACACCCCGACCCCGGTGGTCGCGGGCCCCTCGGCCCAGCCCGGGCCGGGAGGGCCGTCCGCCGTCAGGAGATCCATCGCGTCCTCGGCGGGCTGCGCGGCGCGGGCGGCCGCCTCCGCGGCCCGCACGACCTCGGCGACCGACCCGGCATCGACGGTGGACGACGTCACCGCACCCACCCGGGCGGACGTGCCGTCCCGGACGATCGCGATCGCCGTCCAGGACCGGGACGTCGAGACCCCGTTCGTGGTCATCGAATTGCCGGCCCAGCGCAGCGACGCCTCGCCCGCGTCGGTGACCAGCACCATCGCCTCGTCGACGGTCGAGAGCGCGAGCGCGCGCTCGACGAGTTCCTGCGCCGCGATCACCGCGGAGCCTCCGCTCGTCATCACTGTCCGCCCTCCGTCCGGGTGTTGAGCACGTTGACGCCGCGGAACAGCGCGGACGGGCAGCCGTGGCTCACGGCCGCGACCTGGCCGGGCTGCGCCTTGCCGCAGTTGAAGGCGCCGCCCAGCCGCCACGTCGAGGGCCCGCCGACCGCCTCCATCGATCCCCAGAAGTCGGTGGTGGTGGCCTGGTAGGCGACGTCGCGGAGCTGACCGTCCAACTCGCCGTTGCGGATCCGGAAGAAACGCTGGCCGGTGAACTGGAAGTTGTAGCGCTGCATGTCGATCGACCAGCTCTTGTCCCCGACGACGTAGATGCCGTCCTCGACCCGCGCGATGAGGTCGGCGGTGCCGGTGTCGGTGTCCGGATCGGGCTGGAGCGACACGTTCGCCATCCGCTGGATCGGCACGTGGTGGGCCGAATCCGCGTACGAGCAGCCGTTGGAGCGCTCCAGGCCGAGCCGCGGCGCGAACACCCGGTCGAGCTGGTAGCCGACGAGCGTGCCGTCGCGCACCAGATCCCAGCGCTGCGCGGCGACCGCGTCGTCGTCGAAGCCGACGCTCGCCAGACCGTGGGTCTCGGTGCGGTCGGCCGTCACGTGCATGATCGGGGTCCCATAGCGCAACGTGCCGAGCAGATCCGGGGTGGCGAACGACGTGCCCGCATACGCCGCCTCGTAGCCGATGGCCCGGTCGTATTCGGTCGCGTGCCCGATGGATTCGTGGATCGTCAGCCACAGGTTGGTGGGGTCGATCACCAGATCCGTGGCGCCTGCGCGCACGCTGGGTGCGGCGATCTTCGCCGCGAGCAGCGTCGGGATCTCGGCGAGTTCGGTGTCCCACTCCCAGCCGGCGTCGCCGCCGAGGTATTCCCAGCCGCGGGCGACCGGTGGTGCGAGGGTGCGCATCGTCTCGAAGGTCCCGGCGTCGGCGTCCACCGCGGTGGCCTCGAGTTCGGGATGCAGGCGCACCCGCTGCTGCGTGATGGTCGACCCGGCGAGGTCGGCGTAGAACGTCTGCTCCTTGACCTGCAGGCAGTTCGCGGTCACGTGGTCCACGCCGGGAGCCGCGAGCAGCCGGTGCGAGTAGTCGGCGAGCAGCGCGACCTTGTCCGCGGTGGCGACGCCGAACGGATCGGTCCGGTAGTCCGAGACCCACGTCGCGTCCGAATGCACCGGCTCCGGGGCAAGTTCGACGCGTTCCCGGTTGAGCGACCGCAGCGTTCGCGCCACCTGGACCGCCTCGATCGCGGTCGCCGCGGCGGTGGCCGGGGTCAGTTCGGCGTGCGAGGCGAACCCCCACGTCCCGTCGACCACGACGCGGACCGCGAAACCCGTCTCCACGCCGTCGTCGACGGACTGGACCTTGCCGTCGCGCAACCGCAGCGACTGCGTGACGAGACGGTGCACCCGCAGATCGGCGTGCTCGGCGCCCGCGGCACGGGCGACGGCCAGCGCGGCGTCCGCCAGCGCATGCAAAGGCAGGTTCGTGAACTCTGGGTCGACCGGATGGTCGGACGCGACTGCGCGCGGGACGGCGCCGTGGGTGACGATCACCGGCCCAGCCTAGTCGGCCCCCGGGCCACACCCTCGTGGCAAGCGTCGCGTTCGATCACTCCGGCCAGGCATTGTTCTGGATGATCTCGACGAAGTCCTTCCGCTGGAACGAGGGGTCGAAATGCGCCAGGACGTCGTCGTTCATGGTCCCGAACGTGGTGTCGGGACGATCGGCCATGCCGTGGTAGAACGCCTGCAGGATCCGGTTCTTGAAATCCGGGCGCGGATGCGCCGCCACGACTTCGGTGCGCTGCTGCTCGGTGATCTCGCCGAGATCGAGGCCGAGGACGTCGGTCTCCACACCCAGGGTCACCACCGCGACCTCCGGCGCGAGGTGCAGCGGCACCTCCGGAGTGGTGTGCAGCGCGATCGCCAACCAGACATTGTGGGAATCCTGCTCGGACCGGCCGTGCTCGAGCAGGAACGTTCGGGCAGCCTCGGCGCCGTCGAGCTCGAAGCGTCGATGCTTGGTGGCATAGGCCGATGTCAGGCCCAGATCGTGAAAGAGGCCACCCACGTAGGCGAGCTCGAGATCGACTTCGCGCCCGCGCGCGGCCGACTTCAACGCTCCCCAGAGGAACACTCGACGTGAGTGGTTGAAGATCGTGTCATCGGCCACGTCCCGGACCAGCGAAGTGGCCTCTCGAACCAGGTCGGTGTCGGGAATGGCGATACCTGCAATGACTTCAGGCATTGGTTGCCTCCAGAGTCGCGGATCACTTTGACGGATTCCACTGTTCCGAACTGTCCGGCGCGCACATGTCGGCCTCGGCGAACACCTGAGCCGGCCCCGCCACGTCGAGCATCTTCACGTCGTCGAACACGATGAAGACGGCTGCTCGACCATGCGCCATGGTCTCTGCCTCTCGTGTTTGTCGCTGCGATGAGTATGTCAGGAACGGTCGATGGCGAGCCGGTGTTCGTCCCGGCAGGCGCCGACCTCCTACGCTGCTCGCCATGCGGAGGTTCAGTCTGTGGCTGCGTGAACGGCCCATGGTGGCGGACTCGATGCTCGCCGGGTTGCTGTTCGCCCTCGAGATCGCGTCTGCGTTCGGCCGGACGGCGCCGGTGCTGTACGTGATCACCGGTGCGGGGCTGTGTCTGCCGCTCGTGTGCCGGCGCCGGCATCCTCGTGCGGCCGCGACCGTCGTGCTTGTCATGTCGATCGTGTGCACGATCACGCTCTACGCCACCGACGATCTCAACGCCGGCGAGAACTCGCACCCGGGCGTGTTCGCCCTCGCGATCTCGCTGTACACGCTCGTCGCCTACGTGGGCCGGCGGGCGGCCGCCTACTACGCAGTCGGTCTGGTGGTCGACACCACGGTGTCGATCCTGTTGCTGGACCAGGACGCGCTCCTGATCGGGATCTTCTCGGCGCTCGCGTACACGCTGTCCTGGATCCTCGCCGAGTTCCTCGGCGCCCGCCGCGCCTACGACGAGGAGGTCGCCGCGCGCCTGACGATCGCGGAGTTCGACCGGGACCGGCGCGCCGAGGACGCCGTCTACGCCGAACGCACCCGCATCGCCCGCGAGTTGCACGACGTCGTCGCGCACGCGGTGAGCGTGATGATCGTGCAGGCGGACGGTGCGTCGTACGCGCTGCACCGGGACCCGGAGAAGGCGGAGCGGGCGCTGTCGAACATCGCGGGCACCGGCAGGCAGGCGCTGTCCGAACTGCGCCGCACCGTCGCGTTGCTGCGCTCGCCCGCGACCCCCGACGAGATGCCGCAGCATGGCACCGCCGGCCTCGCCCGGGTGGTGGAGACGATGCGTGAGGCCGGGCTCGCCGTCGAACTCGTGCAGTCCGGCGCCATCGACGACGTCAGCCCGTCGGTCAGCCTGGGCGTGCACCGACTGGTGCAGGAGTCCCTGACGAACGTGCTCCGGCACTCGGGAGCGAACCCGAAGGCGTGGGTGCACGTCGCGCGCCGCGACTGCGACGTCCTCGTGGAGGTCGTCGACAACGGCAGTTCCCGGTACGGCAGCGCCGCGGCCCGCAAGCGGATCGTCGGCTCCGGCAACGGGCTGGTGGGCATGCGCGAACGCGTCGCGGTGCTCGGTGGCACCCTCGAGGCCGGACGCCGACCCGACGGCGGCTGGACCGTGCGCGCCGAGATCCCACTGGACCCCGACGAATGAGGATGCGACCGGGCACCGACACCCACTAGATTCGTCGGGTGCCCATCTCCGTGCTGCTCGTCGACGACCAGGAACTCATGCGCATGGGCTTGACGATGGTCCTCGACGCCCACGACGACATCGTCGTGGTGGGGGAGGCTGCCGACGGGGCGGGAGCCATCCAGGCCGCCGCGGATCTGCGGCCGGACGTGGTGTTGATGGACGTGCGGATGCCCGTGGTCGACGGGGTGACCGCCACCGCGCGGATCCTGGGGTCCGGCGGTCCCAGCCGGGTGCTGGTCATGACCACGTTCGACCTCGACGAGCACGCCCTGAGCGCGCTGCGCGCCGGGGCCAGCGGATTCCTCCTCAAGGACACACCGCCCGAGGACCTCGTCTCGGCGATCCGCAGCGTCGCCGCCGGCGACGCCGTCGTCTCGCCGCGCGTCACCCGGCGGTTGATCTCCCGGTTCCTGAACGACGACATCACGCCGTCCCGCGACCCGGCGGTGCTCGACGTGCTCACCGACCGCGAACGCGAGGTGCTGTGCCTCGTCGCCGGAGGCCTGTCGAACTCCGAGATCGCCGACAAGCTCTACCTGTCCGAGGCCACGATCAAGTCCCACATCGGCCGCGTGTTCGCCAAGCTCGGAGTGCGCGATCGCGTCCAGGCCGTCGTCCTGTCCTACGAGACTGGGCTGGTGCGGCCGGGTATGTGACAACGGGCACGGACGTCCTCATGGATGTTGCTGGTGGCGTGGCAGAGGGTGGTTGCGGGGTAGATCAGTGGTGGTCCTCCGATGAGGCATTGGACGTTGTCGACGGAGGCTTGGATGCCGTCTGTCGCGAGGTCTGCTGCGGCTTGGCTGCGGACGGCGTTCTCGATGTCCTTGGGGGCGAGTGCCCCTGTGTCGGGCCGGGGGGGGCAACTGGGCGGTCGGTGGGGGTTGAAAACTGGCGGCTCACCATCCCGGACCTCCATCTCGTAGATGGGTTGGTCGGGTTCCGAGTCGCCGCACGAGGTCAGGGCCAGGGGCAGCAGGAGCGCGGCGAGGCAGACCGGTCCGAGATCGTCAGTGACAGTGCGGCATTCGACAGTGGGAAGCTCCGGCCGACGCTAGCAACGACATCGCGAGCACCGTCGCACCGACGCCGCACTGGCCGAGATCGCCGCGCCGCGCTACGATTGCGCCGATGACGACTCACTCTGATCCAAGATTGGGGGCCCAATTCGCACACGGTGAGTGCTGATGCACCATCCGACCGCGAACGGGACCAATCCCCGACTTTCCTTCTGGCTGCGCGTGCGCGAGTTCGCCGTGCCGCCGTCCATGATCGAGACCGCAACCAACCGACGCCTCGCAGATGACTGGTCCGGGGCCTGTGCCGCAGCGGGTTTCGACGACGACATCGACCTGCGGGCACTGACCCGCAGGCATGGCCGGGACATCGCGACACAGGTCCTGGCCGACCTGCGACACCTGGCACCTGACCTGCTGCGCTGGCATCTGCCGCGGGTGGCACCCGACGGACTGTTGCGCCCCGGACTGACTGTCGCGCTGGCGCGATATGGTCAGCCGGAACGCCGAAACAGTTGCAGCGAGCCCGGTTCGGTACAACTGGTGGCCCGCACCGCGCCTTCCTGGGCGGATGCCGGACAGCGGATCGTACTGACCCTGTGGGACAGCACGGGCTCCACCCACCACCCCCATCCCCGCCCCAACCGGCGGTACCGACTCGACCTCCATCGGTACCTGTGGGACGTGCGATGGGTCGGTGATCTACGAATTCGCTGCGGGACAGGGATATCACCGGCCCTCGCCGCGGCCGATCCCGCCCTGGCCGAGTCGGTACCGGAGGGCTGCGCCGTGGACCGCTGGGCGGCTGAAGCCGGAATCCTGCTCCGCGCGGACGGCCAGCGGGACGGACCCGTGCGGGTGCGGTGCGGGGGTCGGTACGACGTGGTGGTGGAGCCGATCGGCGGCGGCGCCGATCCCGCCGCGGTGCGGCTCGTGGACGACTACCCGCGAGGTCGGCTCGCCGCGCTCCCGGTGCTGCCCGATGCCGCGACCTGGGTGCTGCCCGATGTCGAGCTCCTTCGGTCGGGAGCGATCACCGCCGACCGGTTGCACCCGCTGGTTGCCGCCGCGCTGGAGCCGGGCTGGTCTCCGCCGGCTCCGTCCCGGACGCCGAATCGGGAGAACCGGATCAACTTGGTGGACTGCCGCGGTGAACGACACCGGATCGGACTGGCCGACGGTGCACTGACCGCACTCGATCACGACCCCGCCGAGGTCCGACGCGAGGAACTGCTCGTCGCACTGGGTGGCACCCCACTACCGTGCCTGCAGGCCATCGACCAGGCCCATCGCCGTCCGGACTGCCTGCCCGGCGTTCGTGAACGTCTGGAGCACGGAGACGCCGCCGGGGCGCTGGCCGTCGTCGAAGGACTGCTCGGCCCCGACGCAGTCCTTCGCGACGGCCCCCTGTTGGACGAACTCCGGGCGTCCGCGGATCGCCGGAGCACGTACGACAGGTTTCGCACCGAACCGGTGGAGACGCCGCCCGTATCGCGATCGCGGCGCTCCAGGCGGTCGCGGCGCGCCCGCTCACGCTGAGCCCTCCCTTCACATCCCCGAAATCCGCTGTCCCGCAATGCGGCCGGATGGCCGCCGTCTGCGACTCCCTCGACAACACAGGTGATGCACATGTCTTCCACGCTCCTTCCGAACCGGTCCGGGACCGAACTCGACAGTGCCGCAGCACTGTCGGCGATGCTCGGCGCGGTCACCACCGAACCCCGTCCCGACGACCAACTCGAGGCCCTCACCCTGGCCGTGTCCGCGGACCTGCCGGTACTGCTGTGGGGTGAACCGGGAATCGGCAAGACCGCCGCCCTGACCCAGCTCGCCGAGGCCGTGGACCTTCCGCTGACCACCGTCATCGCGAGCGTCCACGAGCCGTCGGACTTCTCGGGTCTGCCCGTCCTCGGGGACGACCCGGCAACACACGGTGTCCCGATGGCCCCGCCCGACTGGGCCGTCCGGCTCGTGCAGGCCGGGCGGGGGCTGCTGTTCCTGGACGAACTGTCGACGGCACCGCCCGCCGTGCAGGCAGCCCTGCTCCGGCTCGTCCTGGAAAGACGAATCGGGGCACTGCAACTCCCGCCCGGTGTCCGCATCGTGGCCGCCGCCAACCCACCGTCCTCGGCGGCGGACGGCTGGGAACTGAGCCCACCGTTGGCGAACCGCTTCGTGCACCTGCACTGGACCCACGACCACGAGGTGGTCGTCCGGGGCCTGGGCGGAACCTGGCCGCGCGCGACGTTGCCCCGTCTCGACCCGGCCAAGTTCTCCGACGCGGTGACCTTCGCCCGCCGCGCGGTCTGCGAGCTCCTCACCGCTCGCCCCGCTCTCGTGCATCAACTCCCGAACAGTCAGACCCGCCGCGGCGGCGCCTGGCCGTCCCCGCGGAGCTGGGACATGACCGTGCGGCTGATCGCCTTCGCCACCGCCGCCTCGTCGTCGACGGACGTGCTGTCCCTGCTGGTCCGGGGCAGCGTCGGCGACGGGCCCGGTTTCGAGCTGCTGGCCGCCATCGACCGCATGGACCTCCCGGACCCCGAGAGTCTGCTCGCCGATCCGACGGCCGCCGACCTCCCCGATCGCGGCGATCTGCGCCAGGCCGTGCTCGACGCGGTGGTCGCCGCAGTCCGCCGACGGCCGGAGAAATCCCGCTGGGACGCAGCGTGGATGCTCCTGGTCGCCGCGGTGCAGACCGGGCCACCGGACCTCGTGGTCGTCCCGGCGACCACACTGGCCGCCCTGCGCCGGGAGGACTGGGAGGTGCCGGCGGAGATCGACCAGCTCGCCGGGGTCGTGTCGGTGTCTCTGGCGGCGGACCGCGCCGCCGACCGCGCCTCGGCGCAGGCCCGTCGATGACGGCGGCGCAGGCGCTCGATCCGGACAAGATCTACGCCGCCCGGCTGCACGCCGCGCGCGCCCGGCCTTACCTGGCGACCGCCCTGTATGCGCTGCACATCGTCGCGTCGCCCCGGGTGCCGACAATGGGTGTGGACCGGCACTGGCGCTGCTACGCCTCGCCCGTCTTCGTCGCCCAGCGGCCGGCGGAGGAGCTGGCCTCGCACCTGGTCCACGGGGTGTCGCATCTGCTGCGCGATCACCACGGCCGCAGCGACCGCTACGCCCGCGCACACGACCTGACCGGTCGCGCGGAGCGGCTACGGATGAACCTGGCCGCCGACGCAGAGATCAACGACGACGCGTTCGGCGACGGATTGCTGATACCCGACGATGCCGTTCTGCCGTCGACCCTGGACTTGCCCGGCGGGCAGCTCATGGAGGACTACCTGCGCCAGTTCCGCCTCGGTCCCCGCACCGACGGTCTGACGTGGCTCGACTGCGGCAGCGGAGCCGACGGGCTGTGTCGGGAGTGGGAACTCGGTCCAGACGGGGCGAACGGGCTCAGCGACCAGCAGCGGGACGCTGTCCGATTCCGGGTGGCACACAGCATCGTCGGTCAGCCCGGAAATGCGCCCCGCGGATGGCAGCGGTGGGCGGAGGAAGCACTGCACCCGACACAGCCGTGGCGAGCCCTGCTGGGCGCGGCGATCCGCACGGCCACCTCGTCCTCCGGCACCGGAGAGAACTACACCTACCGTCGCCCGGCGCGGCGCTCCGCCGCCGTGCCCGGCGCGGTGCTGCCGAGCTTGCGGCGCACCCCACCCCGGGTGAGCGTGATCGTCGACACGTCGGGATCGGTCAGCGACGCCGACCTGGGCAGCGCACTGCTCGAGGTGGCCGCCATCACGCGGGCCGTGGGCGGGCGTCGCGACCTGGTCACGGTGCTGTCGTGTGACGCGGCGGCCCGGGTCGTGCACCCGCTGTGCCGGGCTGAGGACATTCCGCTGTTCGGCGGCGGTGGCACGGATCTGCGCGCCGGATTCACCAGAGCGCTACGCAGTCGGCCCCGCCCCGACGTGGTGGTCGTCCTCACCGACGGCCAGACCCCTTGGCCGAGCAGCCGACCAGGGTGTCGAACGGTGGTCGGTCTGTTCCCTCCGGCGGGTCCTCGAGGCCGGCCGGACCTCGACTCCGTTCCGGACCGGCCACCGGGATGGGCGCATGTGGTGGAGATCGGCACACCACGGGCCTGAGTGGCTCTGTGGTGCGTGTGACCCATGGGACCATGGTGGCGTGAGAGCACAGTCGGAGAGGGATCTGGCAGGGGACCGAGCCCGGACCCGCTCGGGAGGCGGGCATCCCGAGTCGTCCCGCAAGCGGCCGCTGTTCGACTTCCATGTGATCCTGAGCGTGACGGCGTTGCTCGTGACCGTCGGTCTGACGATGGTGTTGTCGTCGTCCAGCGTCGAGTCCTTCGTCTCGTCCGGCTCGCCGTATGCGCGATTCATCCCGCAGGCCATCTACGCCGCGATCGGTTTCGTCGCCTTCGTCGCCATCGTTCGGGTGAGCACCCGGACGATCCGCGCGCTGGCCCCGTGGTTGCTCGGGATCGCCGGTGTCCTCCTGGTCCTCGTGCTCATCCCCGGCATCGGTGTCGAGCAGATGGGTGCCCGCAGCTGGTTCGTGGTCGSCGGAATCTCGTTCCAGCCATCGGAGTTCGCGAAGGTCGCGCTGGCCATCTGGTGCGCGCATCTGCTCGCGACATACGTGTCGGCCGGTGTCGACGTCAACAAGGCACTCAAACCGCTGGCCCTGGTGAGCGTTCTCGTCATGGCGCTGGTCGTCCTCCAGCGCGACCTCGGCACGATGATCACCATCGGCATCATCTTGATGGCCATGCTCTGGTTCGGTGGATTCCGCACCAGCACCGTCGCCGCGATCACGATCTCCGGCGGCGTGGCGTCCCTTGTCCTCGGCCTGACCGCGGGATACCGGTCCGATCGGATCAAGGCGTTCATGAATCCGACCATGGACCCACAGGGCTTGAACTACCAGACCATCCAGGCCAAGTACGCCCTCGCGAGTGGCGGAGTGTTCGGCAAGGGGCTCGGCCAGTCGGACGCGAAGTGGAGCTACCTACCGCAGTCGCACAACGACTTCATCTTCGCGGTCATCGGGGAAGAACTCGGCTTCCTCGGAGCGTTCCTGATCATCGTGCTCTTCGCGATCGTGCTCCTGATCGGGATGCGTATCTCGCAGCGCTCGAGCGACCCGTTCCTGCGGATCCTCGCGGCCGCATCGACGACATGGATCGTGCTCCAGGCCTTCATCAACATCGCCTACGTCGTCGGTCTGGTGCCGGTCACCGGTCTCCAGCTCCCGCTCATCTCCGCGGGCGGGACCTCGATGATCACCACGATGATGATGTTCGGTTTCATCGCGCACGCCGCGCTGCGCGAACCGGAAGCACTCGTCTCCCTGAACGGCGGCGGTAGCCGCTGGATGCGAACCGTGTTCGGTCGCCCCGTCGAACCGCCGAAGGCGCGGCCCGCTCGACGTGCCCGCGCCCCACGGACGCCCACCGA
>NZ_JBFRDL010000046.1:0-74198 GCF_052113525.1 Rhodococcus sp. TAF43 | reverse complement strand
AGGCGCAGCACCTCGTCGACGCGCGACGCGGGCAGCGAGTTGGCCGCCGCCATCCACTGCAGGTGTGCCTTGGCCGACCGGTTGGGGTGCACCCACTTTGCGTCGAGCAGCGCGCCGACGGTGYGCAGCGGCTGCTTCAGCTGGTGGTAGGGCACCCCCTCGATCAGTGCGGTGCCCGACGTCGGCTTGTCGAGGCCCAGGATCATCCGCATGGTCGTCGACTTACCGGCACCGTTCGGGCCGAGGAAGCCGGTGACGATGCCCGGCTTCACGGAGAACGTGAGATCGTCCACCGCTTTCGTCGACCCGTAGGTCTTCGTCAGTCCCCTCACTTCAATCATGGGGACCACAATGCCCGATGAGGGGACCTCCGCGCATCGGTCGCAGGTCTACATCCGTGTCATACCCAGGGATGACACGAACCCTGAGACAGAGTCGGGGACTACCCGGATCAGGCCCGGACGGCGCCGTCCGGCATCGTCACGTCGGTGAGATCTGCGCCACTCACGTCGGCCGTGGCGAGCACCGCGCCGGTCAGATCCGCGTGCGCGAGGTACGCGCCCGCCAATCTGGCGCCCGTCAGGTCGGCGTCCTCGAGGTGCGCCCCGGTCATGTACGCGCCCGAGAGGTCCGCCCCGGCGAGGATCGCGTGCGCCAGGTACGTCGACGTGAGGAACGAGAGCGTCAGCACCGCACCCGACAGGTTGGCGTTCGTCAGATACGCCTTGCTGAAGTCGGCGTCCGCGGCGACGGCGCCGGCGAGATTGGCTCCCGTCAGGTTGGCGCCGCCGAGTTCCGCGGACGTGAGGTCCGCTCCCGACAGGTCGATACCCGCCATGTTGGCGCCCGTCAGGTTGGCACCGGCGAGGTCGGCACCCGACAGATCCATCCCGTGAAGATCCGGAGCGTCGGGCATTTTGTCACGTCGGGCGTTCCACGCCACGACATCCGAACGGAGGAGTTGAAGAAGATCTGCATTCAGCGTCGACATGGCATGTCCTATCCCGGCACTGGAACCAACGGAGCAGTCGCTGCCGAGCCTATGTCGCCCGCGCGCGTTCGGCCAGGTATTTCGACCAATCCGTGATCCGCGTGTCTCCCTACATCGGCGACGACGCCTGCGCCCAGAACCGCTTCGGAATGCGGCCGGCATGCCGGGCCTCGTAGCCGGCGGTGACCGCGCCGCGCATCGCCGACGCCATCAGCGCCGGGTCCTTCGCGCGCGTGACGGCCGTCGCGAGCAGCACCGCGTCACAGCCCAGCTCCATCGCGAGCACCGCGTCGCTCGCGGTGCCGATGCCGGCGTCCAGGATCACCGGCACGTTCGCGGCATCGACGATCATCTCGATGTTGTGCGGGTTCGAGATGCCCAGACCGGTGCCGATCGGCGAGCCCAGTGGCATCACCGCGGCACAGCCCACGTCCTCGAGGCGCTTCGCGAGCACCGGGTCGTCCGTGGTGTACGGCAGCACCGTGAATCCATCGTCCACCAATTGCTCTGCGGCGCTGACCAACTCGATAGCGTCGGGCAGCAGTGTGCGCTCGTCGGCGATCACCTCGAGCTTCACCCAATCGGTCTCGAGCGCCTCGCGCGCGAGCTGCGCGGTGAGCACGGCCTCGGCCGCGCCGCGGCAGCCGGCGGTGTTCGGTAGTAGCGCGATGTCGAGGCGGCGCAGCAGGTCGAGGACCCCGGTGCCGCCCGCGGCATCGACGCGGCGCATCGCGACGGTGGTCAGTTCCGTGCCCGACGCCACCAACGCCTCCTCGAGCACCGCGAGGTTCGCGGCGCCGCCGGTGCCCATGATCAGGCGGGAGCCGAACGTGCGGTCGGCGATCGTCAGCTTGCCCATCTCAGCCACCCTGCACCGCCGTGAGGATCTCGATCTCCCAGCCGCGACCCACCGACTCGGTCCACCGGCCGCGCGGGAACACCGCACCGTCCACCGCGACCGCGATGCCGCGCTGCGGCAGTTCCAGCCGGTCCAACAACTCGGCTACCGTCAGCGGCCCGTCGAATTCGTGGTCCTCACCGTTGACGGTGATACCGATCAACTCACTCATCCAAACCTCACTCATGCCCGCTCATACGTCTGCTGTGAAAATCGTTCGGCGGCGGCACTTTCCGCCTCCGCCAGGGGGTTGCCGTCGAGAATCGCGACAGTCGCGTCCGCGGTGACCGGGGTCATCAGGATTCCGTTGCGCCCGTGCCCGGTCGCGAGCACCACCCGATCCGAGACGCGGCCGATGATCGGCATGTTGTCCGGACTCATCGGGCGCAGACCGGCTTTCGCCTCGTACAGCTCGTACTCGCCGATCGCGGGCATCAGTGCCTCCGCATCGGCGATGAGGTCCCGCACCCCGGCGACGGTGACCTGGGTGTCGTGGCCCGACTCGTACTGCGTCGCACCGACGACGATGCCGTCGGCGCGCGGCACCAGGTACGACGGCCGGCCGTGCACACTGCCGCGGATAGTGCGCCGGGGCGCCGGCGTCACGCCCGGCCGGGCCCGAAGGCGCAGGATCTCGCCCTTCACCGGACGCACCGGCAGATCCGGCCACAGCTGCGCCGAGTTCGATCCCGCCGACAGCACCACCTGATCGGTGGTGAGCGTTTCCAGGTCGGTCACCGACTGCTCGATCAGCTCCACACCGGCCGCGACGGCGGCCGTCCGCAGCGCCTGCACCAGTAGCCGGTTGTCGACGGCCAACTCGGTGGGCGCCTGCAGCGCCAGGCGGATGCCGCGGCCCAGCGACGGCTCCAACTCCCGGATCTGCGCGCGGTTCAAGATCTTCAGCTCGTGCCCCTGCGTTGCCACCCACTCGGCGATGGTGTGCAGGTCCGCGGCGTCGGCGGCGTCCAGCGCGACGGTCAGCGAGTCGTCGGACGTGAACAGTGTCACCCCCGCGACGGCTTCCAGTTCGGCGCCGAATTCCGGCCACCGCTGCAGCGACGACGCCCCCAGCGCCAGCGCCTTCTCCTCACCGGGCCAGCCCTCCGACAGCGGGGCCAGCATGCCGCCGGCCACCCACGACGCACCGCTTCCCGGTGCCGGGTCGTGCAGCTTCACCGTCCAGCCGCGCTGCGCCGCACGCCAGGCGATCGACAGGCCGATGACACCGCCACCCACGACGGAAACCGATCGGGTCAACTTTTCTCCACCTCACTCCCTGCGCCGGCATGATCCGGGTCAGGTATGACGGTCGGGGCCGGCAGGCCCCCTCTCAGCCCCGCGCACAGTCTGCGCTCCTGGGACTCCCGTGTTGATTCGTCCGCATTAGAGACTACCGTTCCAGGTGTGCATGCCTCCCAGTCCGTCAAGCGCCTGACGCCCCGCGAGCGACTCGCAGACGCGCGCCTCTATCTCTGCACCGACGCCCGCCGCGACAAGGGCGATCTGGCCCACTTCGTCGAAGCGGCACTCGCCGGCGGCGTCGACATCGTCCAGCTCCGCGACAAGGGCTCGGCGGGCGAACGCGAACTCGGGCCGATGGAGGTCAAGGAGGAGCTGGCCGCGCTCGCGGTGATCGGTGCCGCGGCCCGCCGGCACGGCGCGCTGCTCGCCGTCAACGACCGCGCCGACCTCGCGCTCGCCGCGGGCGCCGACGTCCTGCACCTGGGCCAGAACGACCTGCCGGTACACTACGCGCGCCGGATCGTCGGCCCCGACGTCGTGATCGGACGCTCCACCAACAACCGCGCGCAGGCCAGCCTCGCCGCGATCGAAGAGGACGTCGACTACTTCTGCACCGGGCCGGTGTGGGCCACCCCCACCAAGCCGGGCCGGACGGCGTCCGGCATCGAACTGGTCCGCAGCACGGCCGACGCCGTTCCGACGCGGCCGTGGTTCGCCATCGGCGGCGTCGACCAGGAGCGGCTGCCGCAGATCCTCGAAGCCGGCGCCACCCGGATCGTCGTCGTGCGCGCCATCACTGCCGCCGACGACCCGGAGGCCGCCGCGCGGGCGCTGTCCGACGCGCTGCGCGGCTGACCACCGCTCGGCGCCTCGGTCAGCAGGTTCCGGAGACGGCCCCGTCGACCGAGTCCTCGATCATTGCGCGGCTCGCCTCGGGCATGTCCTCCCAGGTGGCGGTGCTCGGGTCGAGCGGCGGCGCGCCCACCGCTTCGGCCTGCATGTTGTAGGAGGCGACCCAGACGGCCGAGTTCGCCTTCAGCTGATCGAGGAACGCCTGCCCCTGGGCCGCACGGTCGAACGACTCGCCAGTCCCCTTCGCCTGGGCCTCGGAACTGTCGAGGAAGGCGGTCACCTGGCTGCACATCTCCTTGACCGCGGCGTCGAGCGCGGCAGAGTCGTCCTGAGCGGCCGTCCCCTGCACGGAGGTGGTCGCCGACGGGCCGGACGCGGAGGTCTCCTCGCTGTCACTGCAACCCGTCAGGAGCAGCAGTGCGGCGGGGACGAGGGCGATCACATGTCGAATACGCATGCCCGACATGGTGACACTATGTCCGGTTCGCATCGGCGGCCGGTACCTGGTCGTGCACTCCGTCCGGTGTGCATCGGGCCGCGACGATGCCGGCCCCGATCAACACTCCGACGTAGAGGAGGATGTAGATGTTCATCAGGACGTCGGCGACGGTCCACCACGGCGGGAACAGGAACAGCCCCACCACCACGACGTACTCGTCCCACCGGTAGGGCCAAGCCCCGGTCGCGACCGCGATCACGAGCGCCGCGAGCCACCACCACCAGTTCGTCAGTGCCCGGTGCACGATGTAGACGAGCAGCGGCACGAACCACACCCAGTGGTGGCTCCACGAGAAGGGCGAGACTGCCGCGGCGCTCAGCCCTGCGACCGTGACCGCGAGGAGATGCTCGCCGCCGCGGTGCAGCCGCAGCACGATCCACATGCTGACCACCACGACGATCGCCGCGAGCACCACCCACAGCACCGTCGGCGCGGGCTTCCCGGTCAGGTGCGCGATCACGCCGCGGATCGACTGGTTCGACGGGTGCTCGTCCTGCGCGATGCGGGTGGACTCGAAGAACGTCTTGGTCCAGTACTGCCACGAATCGTTCGGGAGCACCAGCCAACTCGCGCCGATGGTGGCCGCGATGGTCCCCACGGCCACGGCCGCGGCCCGCCACTGCCTCAGCACCAGGTAGTAGAGGACGAAGTACGCCGGCGTCAGCTTGATCCCGGCGGCGATACCGACACCGACACCCTTGAGCTTGCTGTTCTCGCCGCGCGAGACGTCCCACAGCACCAACGCCATCAGGACCAGGTTGATCTGGCCGTAGAACAGCGTCGTGCGAACCGGTTCGAGGAACGTGCAGGCCACCGCCAGCAGCGCCGAGACACCCACCAGGTACGGCGTGATCCGATACCCGAGCATCCGCCAGCACAGCGCGACGATGGCAACCAGCAGGACTAGGTTGGCCCCCATCCAGATGTACCTGTCGATCCCGCCCGGCAACAGTCCGAACGGGATGAACATCAGCGTCGAGAACGGCGTGTACGTGTAGAGCAGGCCGTGGATCACCGGTTCGGTGTAGAGCGGCAGATCCTCCATGACGTGCCGCGCGCCGTCGCGGTAGACGTCCAGGTCGGCTCCGCCGGCGAAGATTCCGATCGTCGGCATCCACGGACGCACGGTCGTGAACACCAACACCACCGACGCGATCGCCCACAGGACGAGCACCGCGAGATGGCCCCGCCGACGCGGTAGTTCACCTGCCTCGGGCCCCATTCTCCGCAACACCCGCCTGGCCCCCTCACCGATCTGCCCGGATTGATCTACATACCAAGCCTAAGCAATGAAGCGTCTCGATCCCGCATCCGTTCTTACCGGCCACCCCCTCCCCTGAGAGGTCGCCACGGACGTTCGGCCACGTTACCCGCCGCACGGCGCCGCTGATCGATACACTCGCCCGAACTACACGAAAGGGCCGGAACATGATTCGCCTTCTGATCAGGTGTGCGTTCTTCCTGGGCTCGGCCGCGGTCGGGATCCTGGCCGCCGTGTGGTTGCTGCCCGAGGTGTCGGTCAGCGCCGCCGGGTTCGTGACCGCCGTCGTGATCTTCGCGATCGCGCAGAGCGTGCTGTCACCGTTCATCACGAAGATCGCGGCCAAGAATGCACCCGCATTCCTGGGCGGGATCGGACTGGTGTCGACCTTCGTCGCCCTGGTGATCGCATCCGCCTTCGGCGGCCTGTCGATCTCCGGTTGGCGCACGTGGGTTCTCGCGACGCTCGTCGTGTGGCTGGTGACCGCTCTCGCCACGCTCGTTCTGCCGCTGGTCTTCCTCCGCAACCGGCGGGAAGAAAAGAAGGCCGAGGGCTGACGCCCCGTCCTAYCGCTCCCCGTCCCGTTCCATCGCCCTCCGCGCCTGTTCGGCGGTGACGTTCGGGACCACCCGCAGCTCGCCCAGTGGGACCCGACGCCCGGATTCGCTGCGCACCTCGACGTGGACGGGTTCGCCGGAGGTGTCGTCCGCGAGGTCCAGCGGCCCACCGCGCTCGCCCTGCAGGTACTTGTCCCCCCACTGCATCAGCGCCAGCACAGCGGGCATCACATCCCGCCCCTTCTCGGTCAGGACGTACTCGTGCCGGGTGCGCTGCCCCGGCTCCTTGTAGGGCTGCCGCTCGAACAGTCCCTCGGCGGTGAGTTCCCGCAACCGTGCGGCCGCCACCGCCTCGGTGATCCCGACACGTTCCGCGAAGTGGTCGAAACGGGTTGTGCCGTAGTACGCCTCGCGCAAGATCAGCATCGCCGAGCGCGTACCGATCACGTCCATCGCCTTCGCGATCGAACACTGCGTGGCCCGCCACGCGTCGCGGTCCGCGAGAAACCCGTCGAGCCGTGCCGTCTCCATGCACCCAGATTACTCCCTGGCTTGCTAAATTCATAGCCAGGGTCCACACTCCCTGACTATGCAAAACAAAAGTCAGAATCCGGGTGCGCTCATCGCCATCCTGTCCGGGGCGCCGTTCGTCGCGGCCCTGGACCTGTTCGTCGTCAACGTCGCCCTCGACGACATCGCCACCGACTTCGCCGGCACATCGCTCTCCCAGCTGAGCTGGGTCCTCAGCGCCTACGCGATCGTCTACGCGGCCCTGCTGATCCCGGCCGGCCGCTGGGCCGACCGCGTCGGACGCCGACGCGCGTTCCTGGCAGGCCTGGCGCTGTTCACGATCGCGAGCGCCGCGTGCGCCCTCGCCCCGTCACTGTGGCTGCTCGTCCTGTTCCGCCTGGCGCAGGCCGCGGGCGCCGCCGCGCTCACCCCTGCCAGCCTGGGCCTGCTGATCGCGGCCCTGCCCGATGCCCGACGCGCGCTCGGGGTGCGCCTGTGGGCCGCGACCGGCGCCGCCGCGTCGGCCCTCGGCCCCGTACTCGGCGGACTGCTGGTGTCCGCGTCGTGGCGCTGGATCTTCCTGATCAACGTGCCGATCGGCGTGGTGCTGCTGTGGGCGGCCGCGCGCATCGTGCCCGAGTCCCGCGATCCGCACCCCACCGACGTCGACCTTCCCGGCGCGGGTCTGCTCGCGGTCGGTCTCGGCGCGGTGTCGCTGGCGTTGGTGCAGGGCCCCGACTGGGGATGGACGCACGCCGGCACCCTGGTCGCCGTCGCCGTCGGAGTCCTCGCGCTGGCCTGGTTCGCTCGGCGCACGGTGCGTCACCGCAATCCGTTGGTCGACCCGGCGTTGCTGCGGGTGCGCCCGTTCGCGTGGTCCAACGTCACCGCGGTCGCGTTCAGCGCGTCGTTCGCCGCCGGCCTGCTCGCCAACATCCTGTGGATGCAGACCGAGTGGGGCTACTCGGCACTGCGCACCGGTCTCGCGGTGGCGCCCGGCCCGCTGCTGGTCCCGGTCTTCGCGATCGTCGGCCAGGTCCTCGGCCGGCGCCTGCCATCCGGCGTCGTCGCCGGTCTCGGCAGTGCACTGTGGGGCGCCGGCACCGTGCTCATCCTCGCGAGCGTCCACACCGAACCGAACTACGCGACGGGCCTGCTTCCCGGGTGGCTGATCGCCGGCGCCGGTGTCGGACTCGCCCTGCCGACGATTCTCTCGACCGCCACTGCGACGCTGCCGCCCGCCCAAGGCGCCACCGGCAGCGCGGTCGTCAATACCAGCCGCCAACTCGGCAGCGTCCTGGGTATCGCGATCCTCGTCGCCGTTCTCGCGGCGTCCGACTTCACCGCCGCGTGGTGGACCATCGCCGCCCTCGCCGCGCTCGGGGCCGTCACCGCGCTCGCGATGTCGCCCCGGCCGACCGCACAGATTCCCCCGCAAACCGTTACCGCACAGGAGTTCTCGTCATGACCACGACCTTCGATCCTTTCCCCACCCGATTCGACGACACCTGGCGCGCTTTCGACGGCATCCACGGCGGCATGGTGCTCGCGGCGATGCTGCGGGCCGCTTCCGTCGAGACCGGCGCCGTCCCCGCCGCCGCCACCGCGCACTTCTACGCCCCGGTGCGCCCCGGCCCGATCGACATGACGGTGCAGCGAGGACCGGCAGGCCGGTCACCGGGCGTGCAGGTGCGCGCCGGCACCGCCGCGACGGCACTGGTCCGTCTGTCGCGAGGTGCTGCTGCCGCCCGGCACGCACCGTCGATAGAGACGGCCGTCGACCCGGACAGTCTTGCGGGACTGGATATCCCGATCGACTTCGCGCCTTTCTCGCAGCACCTCGACATCCGTCCGATCAACGCCGCACGTCCCTTCGCGGGCGGACCGGACCCGGAGTTCGACGTGTGGATCCGGCTGCGCCCGGGGTTGGAGTTCACCGGTGTCGAGCGCGCCGCGATCCTGCTCGACGCGCTTCCTCCGGGACTGTTCGCGATACGCACTGCGCCGGCACCGATCCCGACCGTCGAGTTGACGGCGCACTTCGCTCCCGCCGCCGGGTCTGCCACCGGACCGTGGCATCGACTGCGCCACCGCACGGTGTGGTGGACATCCGACGAGTGCGTCGACGAAACCGAACTGTTCACCACCGACGGCGAACTCGCCGCCCAGGCGCGACAGCTGCGCCGCATTCTGGACACCTCACGGTGATGCGCAGCTCACACCCGAACCTGGTGGCACGAGCGTGCCGCAGCGGGCAGAGTCGAGGGTGAAGGCTCACCGAGGATCGGAGCAGACATGCAGGACCGGACAAACCCCGTCGCCGCTCTCACCGAACAGGACGCGCTGGACCTGTTGTCCACCGAACGCCTCGGTCGGCTCATCCTCGTCACCGACGACCGGCCGGATGTATACCCGGTCAACTACGTGGTGCACGACGGCAAGATCTACTTCCGTACCGCCGAGGGCGACAAGCTCACCGAGCTCACACTCAAGCCGATGACCACGTTCCAGGTCGATCACGCCGACGCGACGTCGGCGTGGAGCATCGTGGTCCACGGCATCGCGCGAACCCTCGTGCGGTTCGACGAGATCAACGCCGCCGAGGAGTTCGCTCTGCAGTCTTGGGTGCCGACCGCGAAGTACAACTTCGTCCAGATCCGTCCGACGGAGATCCACGGCCGCCGCTTCGTGCTCGACCGGGGTTAGCTTGCTGGGTCCCGGATCGAGAGACGCCGAAAGGCGACTACCGACCGTGACACCGCCGTCACTGGATCGTCGACGGGAACATCGTCAGCGCTCCGGTGAAGTTCGCCGTTCTCGAAGCCCTGCCGCGCAGGGTCAGAACGGGACAGCCGTGACCACAACGTTCTCGAGATAGGTACCGTGCCCGTTGGAGTCCTTGACGACCTCTCCCCCGCACGTCACCAGGTGCAGTTCCCTCGGACCACCCGCTCCCTGGAACGCCCACTCTGGCAACGCCTGCTTGACGAACCGCTCCATCCGGGTGATCTTCCAACGGGTGACCACACCCTCCTTCGTCAGGTAGACGGCGTCACCCGGGTAGAGGGTGTGCATCCAATACAGTGCTCCCTCACCCTGATTCGCGTTGTCCACATGCCCGGCCACCAGGATCCCGCCGTCCGGCGCGGTTATCGGCGCCGACCCGGTCCAGTACGTCACCTGACTCACCTCGCGCGGCAACAACAGACTCCCGTCCGACGCCAAGCCCAGCGGATCCAACGCGGTCTCCACCCCGATCGCCGGGATCACCAGATGGTTGTCCGGCAGCGGACCGACCGGAACCTGCGGCCGACCCGCGGGGTTCGCCGATGCCGGACCCGGCTTGTGTGCCATGCTGCCGGCGCCGATCGCCGGCGCCGCACCGTCGACAGGGTCCGCCACACCGTCAGGTGACAGATCGAACGTCAATTCCGGCACCGGCGCGGCCGATGCCGACTCGGGCTGCATCCCCCGAAAAACCAGCAGACCACCGCCGATGAGCAGTACCAACGCGATCACAATCATCGCGACCGAACCGGTCCGACCCGACTCTCTTTGTGCGGTATGTCTGCTCACGATGGAATCCCTCCGGTCACAAAGAGTTTGGCGGACAACCGAGTGGCCCGAGACGGTTCACGTCCCGGGCCACCCGATCACTCATCAGAGCGCGTCACATGTGTTCTGTGACATCACTCGTCACTGATTGCCCTGATTGCGCCGGCGCAGTGCCACGAACAGCACACCACCCGCAGCGACCAGCAGCGCCAGACCACCGGCGACCAGTCCGGCGTTCATGCCACCGTCACTGTCGGCGCCCAGACCGGAGTCGATCAGTGCACCCTTCCCGGAGTCCGAGTTGCCGGTCGTTCCCTGATTCCCGGAGTTGCCCGGGGTTCCGGGAGTACCCGGGGTTCCGGGAGTACCCGGGGTTCCGGGAGTACCCGGGGTTCCGGGAGTACCCGGGGTTCCGGGAGTACCCGGGGTTCCGGGAGTACCCGGGGTTCCGGGAGTACCCGGGGTTCCGGGAGTACCCGAGCCCAACGAGCCAGCCGAACCGGCCGCAAGGGAACCCGCCGCAAGGGAGCCAGCGCCCAGCGCCAGCGAGCCGGCGCCCAGCGAGCCGAGGCTACCGGTTCCGATTGCGCCGCAGTCGTCGCTGCCCGAACCACCGGTGCTGCCCAGGCTGCCCAGGCTGCCGGTCGAGCCCGTACCGAGGCTGCAATCGGCCTGCTTGACGAACCCGAAGTCGAGCGTCAGATCCTCGTCACCGATGTTCGGCAGGTTCTCCGACGTCGCCTCCCACGTGTTCGACCATCCGGAGCGATCACCCTCGTGCTCCTTGGTCGGCTCGAAGCCCTTCAGCGCCTTCTCGGTGGATTCGTCATCGCGGACGATCTTCACCATGTACTTCTGGGCGGGTGCCAAGTCCGTGAAGATGTACTTGCCGTTCGAATCGGTCGTGGTCGTGTTGGTGTAGGGCTCACCCAGGTAGTTCTGCGTCACCGGGGTTCCGTCCTCGTTGAGGACCTGCAGCACCACACCACCGATGCCCGGCTCGCCGTCGTCCTGGCGCCCGTTCTTGTTCTTGTCGAACCAGACGTAGTCGCCCACGGTCACCGCGCCGAGCTTGGTGTACTTGTTGTTCGCCACCAAGTCGGTGCTCTTGTCGGAGACGGTGAACTCCACCGGAGAGCTGGCAATCTCCCCGTCGATGGTCCAGGTCGTCGTCAACACGGTGCCTGAGACCTCGTGGGCCTTCTCCGCGACGGTGCATTTGGTACCGGCCGGGATCTCACCGATGGTGAAGGATTCTCCACCCTTGATCTCCCGCGACCCCAAGATGTCGCCACACACGTACTCGAACGTGAACTTCACGTCCCCGACCAGGCCGGCCCCGTCACCCGAGACCGCCTTGCCGACCGTGAACGCACCCAGCACCGGCTTCTTGACGAAGCCGAAGTCGAGGGTCAGATCCTCGGCGCCGGCCTTCGGCAAGTTCTCCGAGGTCGCCTCCCACGTATTCGACCATCCGGCGCGATCACCCTCGTGCTCGCGCGTCGGTTCGAGGCCGGTGAGGGCCTTCTTCGTGGATTCGTCTTCCCGATCGATCTTGACGACGTACTTGTGGCCGGGCTTCAGGCCGGTGAACAGGTACAAGCCGGTCGCATCGGTCGTGGTCGTGTTGTCGAACGGCTGATCTCGGTAGTCCTTGGTAACCAAGGTGCCGTCCTCGTTGTAGACCTTCAGCACAACGCCGGGGATCCCGGGCTCGCTGGGATCCTGTCGTCCGTCCTTGTTCTCGTCGAGCCACACCAGGTCGCCGACAGTCGCCGACTTGCTGCCGACACCGTCGCCGCCAGAGCCGGCACGCTTGATCTCGGCGGACTTGTCGACGCCGTTGATGCTCACGGTGTTCTTCAGCGGATCCCGCTTGTTCCACTCCGCGGTGAGGTCGCCGTCGAACGAGATGACGAAGTTCTCGTCCTTCGCGAGCGTCGGCCGACCGCCGACCGGCTGGAACGTGACCGTCACACCGCTCGCGCTGCAGTCGACGATGTACCGGTTCGTATCCACATCGACGTACCTCGACGACCTGAAGTCGTAGCTCGTGACCTTGACGGTGCTGCAGTTCGGGACCCATCCATGCTGAGACTCGTCCTTAATGACGAAGTTCCCGCTGGTGAAGTCCTGCTTCTGCGTCTCGACGGTGATCGTCCAACCGATCTGCTTCTCGAGCGACTCCGAACCCTGGTTGGGGTCCTTCCAGGAGCCGAACTTGTTGTTGTCGACCCGGGTCGCCGTACCCCCGGTTTCGCCCAGGACGACGCCGGGCAGCTGGCCCTGTCCGCACCCGCCGAACTGCAGGTTGTAGCGGGTATCGGCGCTCGGGCGGCCGACGACGGTCTCGTCCCACGCGACCGATGCCCACGCCGTGCCGTGAACATTGGAATGCGTGTCGGCGTAGTCGGTCAGGGTGAATGCGAGCGTGTTACCCGTCCACACACCCGTGGCAACCAACTTGCCGTCCGGCGATTTCAGGTCGATATCCTGCCGGTTGACGGGCTTGAGCTGCGGTGGCAGGGCGAAGTCGAAGGACGTCCCGGCCTTCGCGCCATTGGCGACATGCCAGTCGAACTCGAGCTCGGTACCGAACTGCCCGGTCCCGTACTCGGTGTACGCGCCGTCCTTGATGTTCGGGGCGCCCTGTCGCCACTTGACGTCCGACCAACCACCGCTTCCACAACTGGCGGGCTCGGCCTGTGCAACTCCCTGAGCGCCAGGCAAGATCACGAGCCCGGAGAAAGCAAGTACCAGTGCGAACACACCAAGGAGGAGCCTCCGAGCCGCGCTGTACGCAGCTGTGAAGCCAGTCATGTGGTTCCTTCCTTGTCATCGACCATGTCCCACACCTGAGCGCTGAACGGCCGCCCCCGCGACCCATCGCGTCCTTCAGATCCCCACGAATATCGGACATTCCGCCTTTTGGCGGACAAAGCGGAGCGTAACTTGAGCCTTCTTCCATTAATAGTTCAGCAGTACGCGAAACCCCTGTTCGCGCGAATTTCACCCTGACGTTCACCCTTTCCAGTGGGCAAACACCCTCACCGACGGGGCCGAATGTGTTCGGGGACACAGCAATAACGTGTGCGGGGTCATAGAAGTAGAGTCGCCGTCGTMGGCAGGCAACCTCCGAGGCGCCGGCATCTCACGCTTGAGGCCCCGGAATCCATTGGCGTGATCCATGACTCATCGCAAGACCGATTGGTCGCGTTCCTGCGGGAGATTCGAGGGGGATCCTAGAAGGCCGAGATCAATCCGCAGGGAAGAGCACTGCGGCGCAGCCACTTTCGAACCAGGTCCCCCGAATGTCACATCGCCACAATCGAACTCGCATATCCCATCAAGTCCGATCTGGCGTAGACGACGTCCTCCCGATGAACGGATGACCGACGTCGGATGAGCGGTACTGCCGGAAGTCAGTCCAGCCAGGTCAGCACGGTCGACGGCGGCAGTGCGAGCACCGACTCGGGCAGCCGGTCGCGCAGTCCGCGGTCGGCGGTCACGACGGCGGTGAGTGCCCCGCCGCCGGCCGCGAGCCGCGCCAGTTCGTCGTCGCCGCTGCCGGCGGCGGTGTGCACCGGGATCCGCGTGTCGACGTAGCCGGCGGCGCGGGCCTGTCCCTCGAGCACCGCCTCGATGCGCGGCAGCCACCCGAATCCGCCGTCGGGCAGTTCGATCGTGCGGGGCAGGACCTGGGCGATCCGGTCCAGCAACTCCGTCGTGGCGCCCGGCCGATCGCGCCACCAACCGTTGGGCCGGGATCCGAGCACGTTCGCGGTGTCGAGCAGCACCCGCACCTCGGTGGTCCGCAGGCCCGGCCACGCGGTGGCGAAACCCGGATGCAGCGGCATGTGCTCCACCTGGGCCTCGGGCACCCAGCGCAGCTCGGTGCTCTCCCCGTTCGGGACCAGTGCCAGCGTCTTGTCGGCGTCGGCGATCACCGTCGTGTACGTCCAGCCGCCGGCGACACTCGCCGTCACCCGCTCGGTGCGCACATGGACCGCACCGACGTCGATACCGGTCTCCTCCTGCGCCTCGCGCACCGCGGCGTGGATCGTAGTCTCGTGGCTGTCCCGCGCGCCGCCCGGCAGCGCCCACGTCCCGCCCTGGTGACTCCACGCGGCACGGTGTTGCAACAGCACCCCGGCCGAACCGTCGGCCAACGGGGCACGCAGCAACAGCCCCGCCGCACCGTGCCGGCCCCAATGCCGTACCCCGTCGGGGGTCGTCGCCCAACCGTCTCCGTCACCGCGCATGGAGTGCCTCTCACCTGCCCTGTCCGCCGAGCCGCTCACCTGTCCCCACAGTATTCCCCGCCGCATCACGAATCGGCGGAACAACCTGCCGGTGCTGCTTATATGCTCGGCACTACGGAACGGCGAACCAAACGGACGGCGAACCGAGGTATGAGCCGTGGCAGTGCCGGAGACGACGACGGAGTCGACGCACGCGGCGGACGCGAGGTGGGAGGACGCGCCGCCGAATCGCGCCGCCCGCGTCCACGTGCGCCCACAGGCCGCGCGTGACCTGCTGCGATCGACACCCGCCCGCCTGCTCGCCGTCGGCGTCGCACTGCTGCTCGGCACCGTGGCGGCGGGTCTGATCGCCTCCATGGTGGCCGGCGAGCGCAAGCAGGACATCGACACGCTGTTGTCCACCACCGAGCCGCTGGCCCGATCGTCACAGAACCTCTACGCGTCGCTGTCGGTCGCCGATGCCGCCGCGGCCACCGCCTTCCTGTCCGGTGGCGTGGAACCGAGCGAGGACAGGGACCGCTATTCGCAGGCCATCGGGACCGCGGCCGCGGAGTTGGTCGCGACGTCGGACGGGCTGCCGGGCGACGACCAGGGCCGACGGCTGCTCACCGAGATCGCGACGAAGCTCCCGGTGTATACGGGGCTGGTCGAGACCGCACGCACCGACAACCGCGCCGGTAACCCGGTCGGCACCGCGTACCTGGCGGAGGCGTCGGCGCTGATGCAGACGGACCTGCTGCCGTTGGCACAGGCCCTGCACACCGAACGTGCGGCCGCATCGCTGGCGCCGCAGTCCGGGTTCGCCCGCCCGCCGTGGTTCGCGATCGGGCTGCTCGTGGCATTGCTGGCCGCGCTGGTGGCGACGCAGGTGGTGCTGTCGAGGCGGACCAGGCGCACGTTCAACGCCGGGCTCCTGTTGACGACCACGGCCATGGCTGCGCTGCTGGTGTGGATGCTGGTCGCGGGGATCATCTCCGCGGTGTCGGCGCACGAAGCGGTCCGGCAGGGCTCCGAGCCGCTCTCGACGTTCGCGGCCGCGCGCATCCTCGCGCAGCAGGCCCGCACCCAGGAGATCCTGCAACTGGTCCGCCGCGACGAGAAGGCCGAGCACGCGCAGGTGTTCGTCGACGACACCGACCAACTGCGCAATCTGCTGGACAACTACTCGGTGGACGTCGGACGCGACGACGCCGACCGGGCGGTGCAGGCGCTGGACGGCTGGACCGCGTCGCACCAACGCATGATCGACGCGCTCACGGTGGGCGACTGGACGGCCGCCGCCATGACGACGGTCGGTACCGATCCCGCGACGGCGGCCTCGCAGTTCGACATCGTCGACGCCGCTCTGTCGGACGGCGCCGAGGCCGCCCGCGCCGAACTGAGAGGCGACATCTCCCGTTCGTCGACGGTGCTGTCGGCTCTCGGGCCCGGCGCGCTGGTGCTCACGGTGGTCGCGGCCATCGGTATACCGGTGGGCCTGTGGCCCCGCCTGCGGGAGTACCAGTGATGCCGCTTCGGCACCTTGCGACAACCGTCGTGGTCGTCGGGGTGGTGGCCGCGGTCGCCGCCGGGTGCTCGACGCCACCCGACCCGTACACCCTCCCGCCCACCGAGACGTACAGCGTTGCGCCGCTACCGGAGGGGGCGTCGATCGTGACCTCGGCGCCGACCCCGACACCGCCGGTGGACTGCGGAGACCCGACCGCCAGCCTGCGACCGTTCCCGGCCGGCGAGATACCGCCCAGCGCGTCGCTCGACGCCATCCGCGAACGCGGTCGGCTCGTCGTCGGGCTGGACACCGGCAGCAACCTGATGAGCTTCCGCAATCCCGCGACCGGGGGCATCGAGGGCTTCGACGTCGATGTCGCCCGGGAGATCGCCCGCGACCTGCTGGGCAGCCCCGACAAGGTGGAGTTCCGGATCCTCACCTCATCCGAACGTGAACAGGCCCTGAAGGATTCGAGAGTCGATATCGTCGCCCGGACGATGAGCATCACATGCGACCGGCGACAGCGGGTGGACTTCTCCACGGTGTACTACCAAGCGCAGCAGCGGATCCTGGTGATGGCGGGCTCCCCCGTCACCGACGTCGCGGACCTCGCCGGCAAACGGGTGTGCGCGGTCGCCGGCACCCGCTCCCTCGAACGCATCGTCCGGGCGCAACCCGACGCCACCGTCGTCACGGTCCCGACGTGGTCGGACTGCCTGGTGATGCTGCAGCAACGCCAGGTCGACGCAATCAGCACCGACGACACGCTGCTGGCCGGGATGTCGACGCAGGATCCGTATCTGCGGATGGTCGGACCGAGTCTGGGGCCGGAGCCCTACGGCATCGGAATCACCAAGGGCAATGATGATCTGGTGCGATTCGTCAACGGCACACTGGAAAGGATCCGCAACGACGGCACGTGGGAGAGGATCTATCAGAGATGGCTCTCCGGACTGGGCCCCTCACCGGGACCACCACCCCCCACCTACCGGGACTGACGAGGCAGCGAGAACGGAGGATAGATGGCGGGAAAGGATGCGGCAGAAGAGCATACGGTCGACACGGGCGAGATCGCGCAGACGCGCGCCACACAGCATGCGGACGAGCCGATGTCGACCCAGGAGAGCGCACCCACCACCGGGCGCCGGGCCCGCACGCAACGCACCCGGACGGTCTCACGACGTCGACTCGGAGACGGACTGGTGGAGGTGCCACCCGTCCCGCTGCGCGGTCCCGCGTCCGCAGTCCTCACCGATCCGCACGTCCCGGAGCGCAAACGGTTCTGCTGGAAATGCAACAAGCCGGTGGGACGGTCCACCGACGGCGGACCGGGCCCGACGTCCGGTATCTGCGCCAACTGCGGGTCCCGCTTCGAGTTCGCGCCACTACTCGCCCCCGGCATGGTGATCGCCGGCCAGTACGAGGTGCAGGGGTGTATCGCCCACGGCGGCCTCGGGTGGATCTACCTCGCGATCGACCGCAACGTCGACGACCGGTGGGTGGTCCTCAAGGGTCTTCTCCAACTCGGCGACGCCGAGTCCCGCGCCGTCGCCGCATCCGAACGACAGTTCCTCGCCGAGGTGGAGCACCCGAGCATCGTCAAGATCTACAACTTCGTCGAATTCCAGGAGGAAGGCTCCCCGCCGGCCGGATACCTGGTGATGGAGTACGTGGGCGGTAACTCGTTGCGCGACATCCTGTCCACCTACCGGCGACCCGACCGGTTGCCCGTCGATCAGGCCGTCGCGTACATCCTCGAGATCCTGCCTGCCCTCGAGTACCTGCACTCCATCGGCCTGGCGTACAACGACCTCAAGCCCGACAACATCATGGTCACCGACGAACAGGTCAAGCTGATCGACCTGGGCGCCGTCGCACCCCTCGAGAGCTACGGCTACCTGTACGGCACCCCCGGTTTCCAGGCACCCGAGATCACCGAGACCGGGCCCACCGTCGCGTCCGACATCTACACCGTCGGCCGCACTCTCGCCGCACTCACGCTCGATCTGCCGTCCGAGAACGGCCGCTACGTGGACGGACTGCCGTCCCCCGAGCGGGCCCCGCTGCTCGCCGAGTACGACTCGTACCGACGGCTGCTGCTGCGCGCGATCGATCCCGACCCGGACCGTCGATTCGGTTCCGCCCGCGAGTTGTCCGCTCAGCTCACCGGGGTCCTGCGAGAGATCGTCTCCCGCCAGGACGACCAGGAGCATCCCGCCCTGTCCACCGTCTTCAGCCGCCAACGCGCGACGTTCGGCGCGGACGGGTTCGTGGAACAGACCGACGTGTTCGTGGACGGCGTCGAGCGCGCACGAAAACTCGACGCCCACAAGGTTGCCCAGGCTCTCGCGGTGCCGCTGGTGGACTCCGACGATCCCGGTGCCGCACTGGTCAATGCCGCGGCGCACAGCGATCCGCAGTTGATGCTGGACGTCCTCGATCGGGCGCGGGAGGGCCGCTCCGGCGAGGTGCTGAAGTCGGTGGAACTGCCGCTCG
This sequence comes from Rhodococcus sp. TAF43, assembly GCF_052113525.1. Taxonomy (NCBI): domain Bacteria; kingdom Bacillati; phylum Actinomycetota; class Actinomycetes; order Mycobacteriales; family Nocardiaceae; genus Rhodococcus; species Rhodococcus sp. TAF43. Next base: position 55,583 of record NZ_JBFRDL010000046.1, on the reverse strand, counting down.
CGGAGGTGCGCTCGTACCTCGATCTCGGCGAGGCGAGCCGGGCCCGGCAACTGCTGCGGCCGCTGGCCCTGACGCACCCGCACGACTGGCGCATCGAGTGGTACCGAGGGCTCGCGTCGTTGTTGTCGAACGAACTGACCTCCGCCTACGCATCTTTCGACGCCGTGTACTCGGCACTGCCCGGCGAGGTGGCGCCCAAACTCGCCCTCGGTGCGACCGCCGAGCTGCTGCTCGATCACAGCGACGAGGAGGGAGTCGACCGCTGGCGGATTCCGGCCGTCTCGTACTACGAGACGGTGTGGCGGATCGATCGCAACGTCGTCAGTGCCGCCTTCGGATCGGCCCGACGCCGCGCCGCCGACGGCGACGTCCACGGCGCGGTCACCGCCCTCGACCAGGTGCCGACCGGCTCGCGCAGCTACGGCCTCGCCCGGATGACGGCGGTCCTGACGTACCTCGCGGTGCGGCCGATCCGCAAGATCACCGAAGCCACGTTGCGAGAATCGGCTCGGCGCGTGCTGGCCCTGCCGCGGGCCGAGAGCCGCGGGCCGCAGATGCGGACCGTGGTGCTCGGCACCGCGCTCCAATGGCTCCTCGAAGGGCACACCCCCACCACCGCGCGCGAGCCGCTGCTCGGTGTTCCCTTCACCGAACGCGGCCTGCGCGCGGGGACGGAGTCCTCACTGCGAGCGATGGCGCGCAGTGCGCCTACGCCCACTCACCGCTATACGCTCGTGGATCTTGCGAACGCCGTCCGTCCGCGAAGCCTGTTCTGAGCGCCCCGTCGGCCCGGCTCGAACTGCCGGACTCCTGGATTCGCGCACCGAACCAGGACAGCGCCGCGAGGACGAGGACGACGGCGACAGGGATCGGCAGGACGACCGGAGTCGCCAGCGCCAGCACCACGGTGAGCAGCGGTGCCAGCAGTCGGCGCGGTTCGGGCCGCGTCTCGGCCGGAGCCGGCTCGACCATCCAGTTGCGGTACCTCGTGCCGTCGTCCACCGTCAGACCCTCGTCTCGTGCTGCAGTTCGGCGACCGTGTCCGCGTTCTTGTCCTTGCCGTGCCCGAGCCCCACGTGGGCCTCGTCGCGCATGCGGTCGACCATGTGCGGGTAGTGCAGCTCGAATGCCGGACGCTCCGAACGGATCCGGGGCAGCTCGGTGAAGTTGTGCCGCGGCGGCGGGCAGGTGGTGGCCCACTCGAGCGAGTTGCCGTAGCCCCACGGGTCGTCGACGGTCACGATCTGCCCGTAGCGGTAGCTCTTGAAGACGTTCCACAGGAACGGCAGCGTCGAGGCACCGAGGATGAACGAGCCGACCGTCGAGATCGTGTTCAGCGTGGTGAAGCCGTCGGTGGGCAGGTAGTCCGCGTACCGACGCGGCATGCCCGACGCACCGAGCCAGTGCTGGACCAGGAAGGTGAGGTGAAAGCCGACCAGCGTGGTCCAGAAGTGYCACTTCGCGAGGCGCTCGTCCATCATGCGGCCGGTCATCTTGGGGAACCAGAAGTAGATGCCGGCGTAGGTCGCGAACACGATGGTGCCGAAGAGCACGTAGTGGAAGTGCGCGACGACGAAATACGTGTCGGTGACGTGGAAGTCGAGCGGCGGGCTCGCCAGCAGGACGCCCGACAGGCCGCCGAAGAGGAAGGTCACGAGGAAGCCGACCGAGAACAGCATCGGCGACTCGAACGTGAGCTGTCCGCGCCACATGGTGCCGATCCAGTTGAAGAACTTCACACCGGTCGGGACCGCGATGAGGAACGTCATGAAGGAGAAGAACGGCAGCAGCACCGCACCGGTGGCGTACATGTGGTGCGCCCACACCGCGATCGACAGGGCCGCGATGCCCATGGTCGCGTACACCAGGCCGCTGTAACCGAAGATCGGCTTACGCGAGAAGACCGGGAAGATCTCCGAGACGATGCCGAAGAACGGCAGCGCGATCACGTACACCTCGGGGTGACCGAAGAACCAGAACAGGTGCTGCCACAACATCACTCCGCCGGTCGCCGGGTCGAACAGGTGCGCACCGAGGTGACGATCCACCCACAGACCGATCAGCGCGGCAGCGAGCAGAGGGAACACCAGCAGGATCAGCAGCGACGTGATGAGGATGTTCCACGTGAAGATCGGCATCCGGAACATGGTCATACCGGGGGCACGCAGGCACACGATGGTGGTGATGAAGTTGACGCCACCGAGGATGGTGCCGACACCACCGAGCGCCAATCCGATGATCCACAGGTCCGCGCCGACCCCCGGTGTGTGCACCGCATTCGACAGCGGCACGTAGGCGGTCCAGCCGAAGTCGGCGGCACCACCCGGGGTGATGAAACCGGCCGTCGCGATCAGGCCACCGAACAGGTAGAACCAGTAGCTCAGCGCGTTCAGGCGCGGGAAGCTGACATCCGGCGCGCCGATCTGCAGCGGAACGATGTAGTTGGCGAAGCCGAACACGACCGGGGTCGCGTACAGCAGCAGCATGATCGTGCCGTGCATCGTGAACAGCTGGTTGAACTGCTCGTTCGACAGGAACTGCAGACCCGGGATCGCCAACTCGCTCCGCATCAGCAGCGCCATGAGGCCACCGATGAGGAAGAACGCGAACGCGGTGACGAGGTACATGATCCCGAGCACCTTGGGATCGGTGGTCGTGATCATCTTGTAGATGAACGACCCCTTGGAACCTGTTGCCGCACGACCTGCCGTCGTCGGCCGCGACGGTGTCAGCGTGCGTGGTGGAGCTGTGTCGATCTCGGGGTTGGCAACCATACCGGACATAGTCGGACGTCCGAGGGTTCCGCCACGAGGGTCGAAGGTCCCGACAGTTCCCGCCGACGGACACCGATCTTCCCGATTCAGGTCAACGCGATCGCCTTCCGTGCAATCGCGAGCTCCTCGTTGGTGGGAACGACGAGCACCTCGACCGAGGAACTCTCTGCGCTGATGCGGCGCTCGCCCCGACCGGGCGACTGGTTGAGGGTCTCGTCGACCACGATACCGAGACGGTCGAGACCCGCAAGGGCGTCGCGCCGGACGTCGACGTTGTTCTCCCCCACCCCACCGGTGAACGTGATGACGTCGACGCCGCCGAGTTCGACGAGGTACGCGCCGATGTAGCGGCGCAGCCGGTGCACGTACACGTCGTAGGCGAGCTTCGCGGCCCCGTCCCCGTCGGCGACGAGCCCCAGCAACGCGCGGAAGTCGTTCACACCGCACAGGCCCTTGAGCCCCGAGTGCCGGTTGAGCAGGTCGTCGATCTCGTCCACCGTCATCCCGGCGTTGCGGGCCAGATGCAGGATGACGCCGGGATCCAGGTCGCCGCTGCGGGTGCCCATCACCAGACCCTCGAGCGGTGTCATGCCCATCGACGTGTCGATCGCACGCCCTCCGCGGATCGCGGACGCCGACGCCCCGTTGCCGAGGTGCAGGACGATCTGGTTCAGCTCCGCGTCGTCGCGGCCGGCGAACGCCGCCGCCCGCCCGCTCACGTACTCGTGCGAGGTTCCGTGGAACCCGTAGCGCCTCACTCGATTCGCGCGCGCCACCTCCGCGTCGATCGCATACGTCGCGGCTGCGTCGGGCAGCGTGTGGAAGAACGCGGTATCGAACACCGCGACGTGCGGGACGTCCGGCAACAGCTTGCGCGCCACCTCGATCCCGACCACGTTCGGCGGATTGTGCAGCGGCGCGAGGGGCGACAGCCGCCGCAACTCCTTCAGAACCGCGTCGTCGATCAGGACGGGCTCGTGGAACACCGCGCCGCCGTGGACCACCCGGTGACCGACGGCGACGATGCCGCGCTCGCGCAGCGGCGGGCCGGTCTCGGCGATCACCTCTTCGGCAGCGCGCAGGCCCGCCGCATGATCTGGAATGTAGAGCTCGCGTTCGATCACGCCGCCCGGGTGGCGGTAGACGATCCGTCCCGCCGGCTCCCCGATCCGCTCCACCAGACCCGAGCCCACGGCATCACCCGCCACCGGGTGGACCAGCTGGAACTTGATCGACGACGACCCCGAATTGATCACCAGCACAATACGTTCGGTCATGACGACACCCCCTGCGCCTGGATCGCCGTGATCGCGACGGTGTTGACGATGTCCTGGACCAGCGCGCCGCGGGACAGATCGTTCACCGGCTTGTTCAGACCCTGCAGGACCGGCCCCACCGCGACGGCGCCCGCGCTGCGTTGCACCGCCTTGTACGTGTTGTTGCCGGTGTTGAGGTCCGGGAAGACGAACACCGTGGCCCGGCCCGCCACCGCCGAACCGGGCAGCTTCGCGCTCGCGACCGTGGGCTCCACCGCGGCGTCGTACTGAATGGGGCCTTCCACCGGCAGGTCGGGGCGCCGCTCGCGCACTAGGGCGGTCGCGGTACGCACCTTGTCCACGCCGATGCCCGTACCGGATTCTCCCGTCGAATACGACAGCATCGCGACGCGCGACTCGATCCCGAATCGGGCGGCCGTGTCGGCCGACGAGATCGCGATGTCGGCCAGCTGCTCGGCCGTCGGATCCGGCACCACCGCGCAGTCCCCGTACGCCAGGACCCGGTCCGACAGGCACATCAGGAACACGCTCGACACCGTCGACACCCCTGGCTGGGTCTTGATGATCTCGAGCGACGGCCGAATCGTGTGCGCCGTCGTGTGCGCCGCACCGGACACCATCCCGTCGGCAATCCCCTTGTGCACCATCATCGTTCCGAAGTACGAGATGTCGGCCATGATCTCCCGGGCCCGTTCGATCGTCATGCCGCGGTGCGCCCGCAGCCGGGCGTACTCGGCCGCGAACGCGGAGACGTACTCGGACGTGTGCGGGTCCAGGACGGTGRCCGACGACAGGTCCACACCCAGCTCGGCGGCCCGCCCACGCACCTTCGCCTCGTCACCGAGGATCGTCAGATCCACCACCTGCCGGCGCAGCAGCCTGCCCGCGGCGCGCAGGATCCGATCGTCGTCGCCCTCGGGCAGAACGATGCGCTTGCGGTCGGCACGAGCCCGGTCGATCAACTGGTACTCGAACATCTGCGGGGTCATCACCGATGGGATCTCGAGCTTCAGGAGATCCGTCAGGGTCCGCGAGTCCACCCGCCGCTCCATCAGGCTCAGTGCGGTGTCGACCTTGCGCAGCGAGGCGACCCCGACCCGGCCGCGGGTCTGCGCCGCGGTGCTCGCGGTGTCGAACGTGCCCATCGCGGTGGTGAGGATCGGCAGCCGTGGGTTCAGTCCGTCGATCAGCTTCGCCACGGCGGGATGCGGCGCGATCCCGCCGTTCATGATGATTCCGGCCAGCGACGGAAACCCCTGTGCGTCATGGGCATTGACGAGAGCGAGCAGCACGTCGGACCGGTCGCCCGGCGCGATGACGACGGTGCCCTCGGACAGCCGCTCGAGGATGTGCTCGGCAGTCATGCCGCCCACCATCACCCGCAGCGCCTCACGCTGTAGGAGCGCGGTGTCACCGCTGTACAGCTCGCCGTCGATGGCGTCGAGCAGTTCGGCCATCGTCGGGGCGACCAGCAGCGGAATCTCCGGCAGGCTCCACACCGGCACCCCGGCCGCGTCCGGCGCGGCCGCGTACTCCTCGAGCCGATCAGGATCGCAGCGGTTGACGACTATCGCGACGAGATGCGCGTGCTGGGTCGCCAGCTCGGCGGTGCACAGGTTCGCGAGCTGCGCCACCTCGTGCGGCGTGCGGCGGGCCCCGCGCAACGTCAGCAGCACCGGCGCCTCGAGGTTGGCCGCGATCCGCGCGTTGTAGCCGAGCTCGCTGGGGCTCGCGACGTCGGTGTAGTCGCTGCCGACGATCACGACTGCGTCGCACTGCTCGGCCACCTGGTGGTAGCGGGAGACGATCTCACTGAGGGCGCCGTCCGGGTCGGCGTGCACCTGCTCGTACGTCACGCCCAGGCACTGCTCGTAGCTCAGGTCCGCGGTGGTGTGCTCGACGAGCAGTTCGTGAATGTGGTCGGTCTCGTCGGTGCCGCGCGCGATCGGCCGGAACACCCCCACTCGCGCAGTGGACGCGCACAGCATGTGCAGCACACCCAACGCGACCGTGGACTTCCCGGTATCGCCCTCCGGCGAGGCAATGTAGACGCTCGACACGGTGCCCGAATCAGCCATGAGCGACAGCCTAGTGACGATCGCGCATAATCGGCGCCCATGAGCGAATCGTCATTCCCGGACGTCCGGTGGGGTTCGGAGAACAGCATCCTGCGCGGGCCGGGCACCGCGTTCGCGGCGACCGGGCTGGGGTCGTGGACCATCCGCCGGCTCGCCGGGGTGGACCGTCGACTGCTCCTGCGCAGCAAGGGCCGCTACACGATCCTCGGCCCCATCGGCGCGCCGACGGTCCTGCTCAACACGGTCGGGCGCAAGTCCGGGCAGCGCCGCACCAGCCCGCTGCTGTACATCCGCGACGGCGACCGTCTGGTGGTCGTGGGCAGCAACTTCGGGCAGGCGCACCACCCCGCGTGGACGTCGAACCTGCTCGCGCAGCCCGAGGCGAGCGTGACGATGGCCGGACGCGACATCCCCGTCCTCGCGGAGCAGGTCGACGGCGAGGAGAAGGACCGGCTGTACAAGCAGTTCGTCGAACTGGCCGGCGCGTACGCCGTCTACCAGGGCCGCACCGACCGGAACCTGCGGATGTTCGCCCTCACCCGCCGCTGACCGGCCTCACCCCGCTGTGGCCGAATGTCACATGCGTTCAGTTGGACTGGACGTATGTGACATTCGGCCAGCGGGGGTCAGACCACGGAGGGGCGGTCGATGTCGGACACGTCGGCGCCCGCCGATTCGAGTCGTGTGAACAGCTCGTCGGCGCCCAACCGGGAGGCGAACTGCAACTCGGCGTCGGTGATCGGCACCGCCTGCAACCATGTGGTCACATCCTCGTCTCGTTCGACGAGGATCTCGAGCGCAGACCAGATGAACGGGACGACGAGCAGCACGTGCCGGGTGGAACGGTCCGGATCCGCTGCGTGAACGGCGTTGGGAACGATGGTGTTCGGGGTGACGTGCAGGGATCCGGACGCGATCTGGAACGCGCACTGGGCGAGGACGTCGGACAGGAGCCGATAGTCGGCGCGTCCGACGGTGATCAGCTCGGTGCGAATGCGTGCCGCGGCCCGGACTTCCTCGCTGGCTTCCATGGGAACGAGCCTAGATGCCGGTCCCGAGCGAACCGGCGTCGGCGCCCGTCAGGCCAGGGCGCGCAGGCGCGGGGCGAGGTCGCGCTCGAAGAGGTCCAGGAACCGCTTCTGGTCGTGACCGGGCGCGTGGAACACCAGGTGGTTGAGGCCCGCGTCGATGTACGGCTTGATCTGCGCGACGGCCTCGTCCGGATCCGACGCCACGATCCACCGCTTGGCGACCTGCTCGATGGGCAGCGCGTCGGCGGCCGCCTCCATCTCGATCGGATCGTCGATGGAGTGCTTCTGCTCCGCCGTCAGCGACAGCGGCGCCCAGAACCGGGTGTTCTCGAGCGCGGCGTCGGCGTCGGTGTCGTACGAGATCTTGATCTCGATCATCCGGTCGATGTCCGCGAAGTTGCGGGCCGCCTTCTCGGCCCCCTCCTTGACGGCGGGGATCAGCTTCTCGGTATATAGGTCCATGCCCTTGCCGGACGTGCAGATGAAGCCGTCGCCGGCGCGGCCCGCGTAGCGCGCCACGACGGGGCCACCGGCCGCCACGTACACCGGGATGCCGCCCTCGGGAACGTCGTAGATCGAGGCGCCCTTGGTGCTGTAGTACTCGCCCTCGAAGTCGACCCGGTCGCCGGTCCACAGGTCGCGCATCAGCTGCACCGACTCGCGCAGGCGCGCGAAACGCTCCTTGAACTCGGGCCATTCGCCCTTGAAACCGGTCGCGATCTCGTTGAGCGCCTCACCGGTGCCGACACCGAGCATGACGCGCCCCGGGTACAGGCAGCCCATCGTCGCGAACGCCTGCGCGACGACCGCCGGGTTGTAGCGGAACGTCGGCGTCATCACCGAGGTGCCGAGCTGCAGGCGCTGGGTGCGCTCGCCGACCGCCGTCATCCAGGCGATCGAGAACGGTGCGTGGCCACCGTTGTGCCGCCACGGCTGGAAGTGGTCGCTGACGGTGACACTGTCGAGGCCGTGTTCCTCGGCCATCACGCCCAGTTCCACCAGGTCACGCGGTCCGAACTGCTCCGCGGACGCCTTCAAACCCAACTTCAGTCCCTGTACCACCGGTTCTCCGATCGTCTACCTGATTCGATTGGGTTCGAGTATGCCCCGACCACTGGGCGCGGAGTAACCCCCGTCTCAGTCGCGCAGGGCGCCGTGCTCGACGATCGTGGGGTCGGCGCGCCAGTCGTAGACCACCGACGTCCGCAGCGCGATGTCCTGCAGCGAGCGGCGCCGCGGGTCGACGGCCACCCAGAGCAGCCCGAACCCGAACAGCACACACAGCACCGCACGCGCGGCGCACCGCGGCCACCGCACGAGGCGACCGTCGCGGCTGACCATCCGCAAACCCATCGCGACGGCACCGACCGTCCGGCCGCTGGTGGCCCAGCACGCCGTCAGATACAGGACCGACAGTGTCAGAAACGTCGTCACCGACAGGATCGCCCGGACCTGCGGGAAGTGAAAGTCCTGCGGCGAGAACAACAACCGCGCGAACATCAGAGCCAGATAGACGCCGACCAGCATGAACAGCACGATGCCGATGTCGATCACCGCCGCCAGACCGCGGGTGACAATACCGGCCGGACGATGTGGCGGGTCCGCGCGGACGGTGCCGGTCACCGATCACCACCGGTGCCGGGATCCTGCGCATCCGACTCGCCCCGGCCGAACAGTCGGCCGACGAAGCCCGCGACCGCGTCGTCCGCCTGCATRCCCTGACTGCGCGCACCGCGGACCGCCTCGGTGGACATCGACCCCGTCGACTCGCGGATGATCCGCGGCAGGTCGACGCCGTCGATCACGCTGTTGGACAGATCCACCAGATCGACCCGTTCGATCACCGCGTCCACGTCCACCTTCGCGGCGATTGCATCCACGTCCACCCGCGCCGCGATCGCATCCACGTCCACCCGGTCGATGATCCGGTCGATGTCGACGCGCGCGGCGACGTCGTCGACGTCGACCCGGTCCAGAATCGGCGCGATGTCCACCCGCGCCGCGATGGCGTCGACATCCACGCGGTCGACGATCCGTTCGATGTCGATGCCTTCCGCGATGGTGTCGAGGTCGACGTGGTCGCGGACGACGGCCGTGATGTCCACCTCCGCCAGCGCGGCCGCCACCACTCGGCGCAGCACGACCCGCAGCACGCGGTCGGAGAGCTCGTCCGCCGCCCGCAGCGTCTCGGCGCCACGCGACTCGAGCACGGCCAGACCGGCCTCCAACCCGGGCACGCGGCGCGCGAGATCCAGCGTGGTGCCCGCCGCGAAGCGCAGAGCGTCGCCGAGGAATGCGACGGATCCGGCCACGACGCGGACCGGATCGGGAGTTCGGTTGCCGTCCATACCGAACATCCAAGACCGATCGGGCGGAAAATGCACGCTCCCGGGTCCGACGCCGTCCGGAAGCGCCACCCCGGCACGACTCCCGCGGATATGCTGGCGTGAGCTTCATTCAGCCAGAATGCAATTCAGGCCGATTCGGCCGGAGGTGCGCGATGAGAAGCTCTGGGGCGAGCGTCGGTGCACGGCACTGGTTCCTCCACTCGATCACTCTCGTCGGGGTGCTGGTGGTCTCCCTGCTCGGCGGGGCGCTCACCGCGCGGGCCGCTCCGTCGGGCGTCGCGTACGTGGCGGGGACGGTCCAGGTGAGCGACCGCGTCACCCGCATCTCGGTGTACTCGCCGTCGATGGACCGAGTGGTCTCGAGCGACGTCATCCATCCCGTCGGTGGCGGGCCGGCACCCACGTTCTACCTGCTCACGGGCATCACCGGCGGCGAGGACGGCGTCTCCTGGTACAACAACACCGACGTGACGCAGTTCTTCGCGGACAAGCACGTCAACGTGGTGCTGCCGGTGGGCGGCAAGTTCTCCATGTACACCGACTGGGCCGACGACGATCCGGTGCTGGGCCGCAACAAGTGGCAGACCTTCCTCACCCGGGAACTGCCGCCGGTGATCGATCGTCAGTTCGGGACCACCGGCGTCAACGCCCTCGGCGGGGTGTCGATGGCAGCCGGCCCGGTGCTCGACCTCGCGATCCAGGCACCCGACGTCTACCGCGCCGTCGGCTCGTACAGCGGGTGCGCGGGAACCAGCGACTTCAACGGGCAGGCGATGGTCCGCTCCATGGTCGAACTGCGTGGCGGCGGCAATGTCAACAACATGTGGGGTCCCGGCGGCGGGCCGCAGTGGATCGAGCACGACCCGGTGGTGCAGGCAGAAAGGTTGCGCGGCAAGGTGTTGTACCTGTCCGCCGCGTCCGGTATGCCCGGCGCCATCGACCGCCTCGACCCGCTGATCGCCATCCCGCAGGGCGTTGTGGGCGGTCTGCTGGAGTCGGTCACGAAGCGATGCACGGTCGTGATGGACGCCCGCCTGCGGTCGCTCGGGATCCCCGCGACCGTCGTCTACCGGGACGTGGGCAGCCACACCTGGGGTGTGTTCGAGGCCGAGATGCAGGACTCGTGGGCGGTGCTCGGACCGGCGATCGGGGCATGACGGATACTGGTGGTGTGAGTACCGACGAGCGGAACCCCGGTTGGACCTATCTCATGGACATGGACGGCGTGCTCGTCCACGAGGAACACATGATTCCCGGCGCCGACGCCTTCCTCGCCGAACTGCAGGAGGCGGGAACGCCGTTCATCGTCCTGACCAACAACTCGATCCGGACGCCGCGGGATCTGCGGGCACGCCTGCTGCGCAGCGGCCTGGACATCCCGGAGAAGTCGATCTGGACCTCCGCGCTGGCCACCGCGACGTTCCTGAAGAACCAGCGTCCCGGCGGAAGTGCTTACGTGGTGGGCGAATCCGGCCTCACGACGGCGCTGCACGAGATCGGCTACGTGCTCACCGACAACGACCCGGACTACGTGGTGCTCGGTGAGACCCGCACGTACTCGTTCGAGGCGATCACCACCGCGATCCGCCTCGTCGAGCGCGGCGCGCGGTTCATCGCCACCAACCCGGACGCCACCGGCCCGTCCCGCGACGGGTCGCTGCCGGCGACCGGTTCGGTCGCGGCCCTGATCACCCGCGCGACCGGCCGTGAGCCGTACTACGTGGGCAAGCCGAATCCACTGATGATGCGGTCGGCGCTGCGCGCGATCGGGGCGCACTCGGAGAACACGCTGATGATCGGCGACCGGATGGACACCGACGTCGTGTCCGGGCTCGAGGCCGGGCTGCAGACCATCCTGGTGCTCACCGGAATCTCCACCCGCGCAACCGTCGAGACGTTCCCGTACCGTCCGACACTCGTCCTCGAATCCGTGGCCGATCTGGTGGGGCGAACCGCGAACCCGTTCTGAAAGAGAATGTTTCACGCGATCGAGGCGTACGCGGCCTCGATCAGCCGGTACGCGCGACGGTCACCGGCGAAGTAGTCGCGCTTGAGGTTCGGCACGAACGCGACCGTCAGTCCGTGGTCGGGGTCGCCGAGGCCGACGGCCCCGCCCGCGCCCGGGTGACCGAACGCGGTGTCACGGGCCACCTCGGGTAGCTCGAAACTCTGCGCCGGACGCATGAAGCCGAGGCCGTACGCGCTGTCGGTGAGCAGCACCCGGTCCGGGCCGCGGACCCGTTCGCGCAGCGCGTCGTCCAGCGTCTCATGGCTCAACGACACGCCGTGCACGAGGTCGCGATAGAACCGGGCCAGCGCGCGGGCCGTCGTCACCATCCCGGCGGCCGGCCATCCGCCGCCGAGCACTGCCGGATCGTTGTACGACGCAACCGGATTCGTGGTGGCCCGGAAGATCGGCGAGCCGGGCTCGGCGTAGGCCGAGTCGATCCGTGTCTGTGTCGCGACGTCCGTCAGCGGCGACGACGGCTCCCCGCGGCGCGGGACGCTGATCCGGGCCGAGCGGGCGATCGTCCCCGCCGGCGCCCCGATCCACAGGTCGGTGCCGAACTCCTCGTGGACGAACTGTCCCACCGTCTTCCCGGTGTGCCGCCGGACCAGTTCGCCGACCAGCCACCCGAAGGTCAGGGCGTGGTAGCCGTGATCGGTGCCGGGTTCCCACTCCGGGGCCTGCCGTGCGAGCCGCTCCGCCATCGCCGCCGGGTCGGCCGCCTGTGCCACCGACACCTGTTCGTCGAACGCCGGCAGTCCGGCCTGGTGTGTGAGCAGATGTTCGACGGTGACGCCGCCCTTGCCGTTCTGCGCGAACTCCGGCCACCACTGCGCGACCGGCGCGTCCACCGTCACGTAACCGCGTTCGGCGAGCAGCAGCGCCGCCGCCGCGGTCACGGCCTTGGTGCAGGAGAACACCACGCACGGGGTGTCCCAGGCCCACGCCCGTCCGGTGCGCCGGTCCGCCACGCCGCCCCACAGGTCCACCACGGGTCGGCCGTCGGCGTAGACGGCGACCGCGGCACCCAGGTTCGTGCCGTCCGCGAAGCTGTCCTCGAAGACATCGCGGACAGCCGAGAACGCCGAATCACATTGACCCTGTACCGATGTCATGAACACCTCGAACCGGACACCCCCGCCGCGGCCCCACCTGACAGCCTAGGCCGCCGCCGACTCCCGCAGGAATGATTCGGCGTCAGCACCCATTCCTCGAGCGCCGGCGCGGGTTCCCGTGCGCAGAGGCCCGGAGTGGGCGCTCAGCGCAGCGGTGTCGCCACGCCCGCAACCACCAGCACGACGCTCTCCGACTCCCCCGCGACCGCCGAGTTCACCCGCCCCAGCAGGTCCCGGAACCGTCGACCCGCCGACGTCGGCGGCACCACACCGCTGCCCACCTCGTTGCTGACCACCACGACCGGCACCGTCACCGCCCGCATCGCGTCCAGCAGATCGCTCACATCGGCATCCACAGCGGCCCAATCGCCGCCCGTCCAGACGCCGTGGTGATCGAGGCGTCCGGTGAGCCAGGTGCCGAGGCAGTCCAGCAGGACGGGTTCGCGGGCGGACCGCAGCACCGCGGACGCGTCCGCCGTCTCGACGGTGGTCCACCCCGCCGGGCGTCGGGCCCGGTGCAGCGCGATCCGCTCCGCCCACTCCCGATCCCCCTCGTGCACCCCGCCGGTCGCCACGTACGTGACCCGCGGATGCGCCGCCAGCAGCGCCTCGGCGTACGTGGACTTGCCGGCGCGGGCGCCGCCGAGGACGAGGGTGCGCCGGAGCCCCGGCGTCTCGGTCACCGTCTGCGCCCCTACGGTCACCGTCGCCCCGTCGTCCACCACCCGGGCACCCCACGGCGCCAGGCGCTCCGTCAGTTCCGGGGTGGGCGGGTTGTAGTGGCTCAGGTGCACGGCCACCACGTCGGTGGCGTCGGTGATCGCGCCGGATTCGCGCAGTGCGGCCAGCGTGCGCGGGAACGTCGTCAGGTCGTGGTGTCCGGCGCAGAGGTCGGTGCGGGTCCCGAAGGTCTCCTCGAGGAACACCGCGTCGTATCCCGCATCCTGGACGGCGTCCAGCGTCGACGACGGCAGCGGCCCGGTGTCGGTGGCCCACAGCATCCGCGCGCCCTCCGGGGCGGCGACGTCGTAGAGCACGCTGTCGCCGTCACGTATCGCGGTGTGTGCGGCCTCGAGCACGCGAATCGTGTAGCCGTCCAGGTCGATTCGGTCACCGGCGGCAACCGGGACGAACCGCACCGGGTCGTCGGGGCCCACCCAGTCGCGGCACAGGTCCAGCGCCTCGGGCGGCCCGATCACGTCGAGGGGTTCGTCCCGCCGCACCCACGCGCGGAACAGCAGCGCCGCCGGACCGACATGGTCGGGGTGCGCGTGGGTGAACAGGATGTGGCGGACGCCGGCGAGGGAACGTCCGGCATGCACCGCGGCCCGCGGGATCTCCGGTCCGCAGTCGAGCAGGATCGTGCCGTCGACGAGGGCGGCCGTCTGACCGCGGATCTCGCCGCGCGCGGCGGCGGTGCGGCAGGACGCGCACACGCAGAAGGGGTTGGGCCACCCGTCGGCGCTGCCGGTGCCCAGCAGTACGACGTCGATGACCCAACCCCCTCCCGTTCGCGCTCCGGCCGAATGTCACATGCGTTCAGTCGGACCGAACGTGTGTGACATTCGGCCACTACACAGCGAGCGTCAGCGCAGTGCCTGCGCCAGATCCTCCAGCAGATCCTCGGGATCCTCCAGGCCGACGGACAGGCGCACGACGCCGTCGGACAGACCGATCGCGGCGCGCCCCTCCGGGCCCATCGCGCGGTGCGTGGTGGTGGCCGGGTGGGTGATGAGCGACTTCGAGTCACCGAGGTTGTTGGAGATGTCGATGACCTGCAGCTTGTTCAGCAGCTCGAAGGCACGCTTCTTCCCCTCGCCCTCGGCCGAGTCCAGCTCGAACGTGACGACCGTGCCGCCACCGCTCATCTGCGACTTCGCGAGCTCGTACTGCGGGTGCGATTCGAGGTACGGGTACTTGACCCAACGGATCGCGTCCTCGGCCTCGAGGAACTGCGCGATACGCAGGGCGCTGTCCACCGAGTGGTTCACGCGCAGCGGCATCGTCTCGAGACCCTTGAGCAGGGTGTGCGCGTTGAACGGGCTCAGCGCCGGACCGGTGTGCCGGATCAGCTGCTGCACCGGGCCGTCGATGTAGTCCTTGGGACCCAGGATCGCGCCGCCGAGGACACGCCCCTGGCCGTCGATGTGCTTGGTGCCCGAGTACACGATCACGTCGGCGCCGAGATCCAGGCTGCGCTGCAGCAGCGGGGTCGCGAAGACGTTGTCGAGCACCACCTTGGCACCGGCGGCGTGCGCCATCTCCGACACCTTGCGGACGTCCACGAGGGTCTGCATCGGGTTGGACGGCGTCTCGAAGAACACGGCCGTGGTGGGCACCGACAGCGCCTGCTCCCACTGGTCGAGGTCCTCGCCGTCGACGAACACCGTCTCCACGCCCCAGCGGGGCAGGATCTCGTTGCACACCACGAAGCACGAGCCGAACAGGCTGCGTGCGGCCACCAGCCGGTCGCCCTTGCCGAGCAGCGCGCCCAGCGCGGTGAACACCGCGGACATGCCCGACGCGGTGGCGTAGCAGCCCTCGGCGCCGTCGAGCAGCCGCAGCCGCTCCTCGAACATCTTCACCGTGGGGTTGCCGTAACGGGAGTACACGAAGTGGTCGACCTCGCCGGTGAACGCCTGCTCGGCCGCCTCGGCGGACTCGTAGACGAAGCCGGAGTTGAGGTAGATCGCCTCGGACGTCTCCTCGAAGCCGGACCACACAGGAAAATCACCGGACGCGCTGCTTCCGCGTCGGCCCCACCGACGATGCCCGCCTCGACCAACTGGTCGACGAAGGACTCGTTGCGCGCACCCGTGGGATAGCTCACCCATTCGATGAGCACGGTCCGGCGGTCGATCGACGACGTGTCGGGCAACCCGACGTATCGCCATTCGGCGTCGGTCCGCACATCCACGAGCACGGCTTCCGGATGCTCGCGCAGCAGCTCCCAGGCTTGCTGCGGCGTTATGTCACCTGCGTAGCTCACCGTCCCAGCTTTCCACAGTGCCCGGTGGGGCGTAGCACGCGGAGGGTCGAGAACGCGAGAACTGTGGAGGTGCGGCGGGTCAGTTACAGACGAGCCAGATGCCGTCGCCCTGGACGAACTGCCACGTCGAGGTGGCGGCGCCCTTGCCGTCGCCCGCGTCGATCCGAACGTCCGCGGTGGCGGCGGTTCYGTTCACGGCCGCATTGGTGACTTCTTCGATCTTGATCTCGCCCTCACGGCCGGCGATCGGGGAGCGTTCCTCGGCAAATCCCTGGCACACCATGTGGTCGATCGCGTCGGCATCGTCGTTGTTGCTCGCGCGGACGAAATCACTGACGGACGCGTTGATCCGATCGGCATCGGATCGACTCTCCTCGGCTGGTCGCAGCAGCGCGGAGACGATAATTCCGATCATCAAGATCGCCACTATTGACACGGCGAGGATGAAGGGCTTCGCCGTCGTGCGCGAGGGGTCGTCGAGGGGCTCCTGCTGATCGGTCATACCTGCGATTTTCCCCTGACGGCCCGGGTCCTCTCCAACCGGGTCGCGAACAGTCCAAGGCCCAATCGCTGTTTGTGACCTCCCAAACAACGGCGTACTACCCGGGGGTAGAACACACCGGGAGTATCGGGTGCGGTCGCCGTGCGAGTTCTAGCATGAAGGCGGGGGACGGTGGGTTCGGGGGAATCCACCGCCCGCGACAGGCGGCAGCACCGCGTGTTAGGTAGGGCTTAGTTTAAGCTGGAGCTTCACACACGGCTGTCGCACAACCACCAGCACGTCCGTCCAATCGAAAAGGTAGTTCGCCTCAGATGACTGACCAGACTCGTCCACTGCGCGTGGCCATCGTCGGTGCCGGCCCGGCCGGAATCTATGCCGCCGATGCGCTCATGAAGTCCGACACCGAGGTGAGCATCGACCTGTTCGAGCGGATGCCGGCGCCCTTCGGCCTCATCCGATACGGCGTCGCGCCGGACCACCCCCGCATCAAGGGCATCATCACCGCCCTGCACAAGGTGCTGGACAAGGACGCTGTGCGTCTGCTGGGCAACATCGACTACGGCAACGACATCACCCTCGACGATCTGCGCCGCTACTACGACGCCGTGATCTTCTCGACCGGCGCCAACGCCGACCGCGCCCTGAACATCCCGGGCATCGACCTGGAGGGCAGCTACGGCGCCGCCGACTTCGTCTCCTGGTACGACGGCCACCCGGACGTCCCGCGCACGTGGCCGCTCGAGGCCGAGAAGGTTGCCGTGCTGGGCGTCGGCAACGTCGCGCTCGACATCGCCCGCGTCCTGGCGAAGACCGGCGATGAACTGCTGCCCACCGAGATCCCCGCGAACGTGTACGAGGGCCTCAAGAACAACAAGGCCGTCGAGGTCCACGTGTTCGGCCGTCGCGGCCCGGCGCAGGCCAAGTTCACGCCGCTCGAGCTGCGCGAGCTGGACCACTCCCCCACCATCGAGGTCATCGTCGACCCCGAGGACATCGACTACGACGAGGGCTCCGAGGCCGCGCGTCGCGGCTCCAAGCAGGTCGACATGGTCGCGAACACGCTGCAGGACTGGGCCATCCGTGACCAGGGCGATCGCCCGCACAAGCTGTTCCTGCACTTCTTCGAGTCGCCGCACGAGGTTCTCGGCGAGGACGGCAAGGTCGTCGGCCTGCGCACCGAGCGCACCGAGCTGGACGGCACCGGAAATGTCCGCGGTACCGGCAAGTTCAACGACTGGGACGTCCAGGCCGTGTACCGCGCCGTCGGCTACCTGTCGCAGAACATCGCCAAGCTGCCGTTCGACGAGCAGGCCGGCACCGTCCCCAACGAGGCTGGGCGTGTCCTCGCGGACGACACTGCGGACGGCGCGTCACGCTTCATGGACGCCACCTACGTCACCGGCTGGATCAAGCGTGGCCCGGTCGGCCTGATCGGCCACACCAAGGGCGACGCGAACGAGACCATCGCATGCCTGCTCGAGGACTCCCCGAACTTCGCGGGTGCCGCCGAGCCGGGCGAGGACGCGATCATCGAGTTCCTCGAGGGCAAGGGTGTTCCGTACACCACGCGCCGTCAGCGCGTGAAGGGCCCCTTCAGCTGTTTCGGGAGGCATGATGAACACGTGTTTGACGCGCACGTGCACATCATCGATCCGCGGTTCCCGCTGGTGGAGAACAACGGGTATCTACCCGATCCGTTCACGATCGACGACTACCGCCGCCGCATGGCGGGCTTCGGCGTCGACGGTGGTGCGGTGGTGACCGCGTCGTACCAGGGCACGCTCGGTGGGCCTGGCCTGCTGGCCGCGCTCGAGGAACTCGGCGAGGGCTGGGTGGGGGTCACGCACCTCGACCCCGACGCCACCGACGACGACATCCTCGCGCTCGACCGCGTCGGGGTCCGCGGGGTGCGCTTCAATCTGCGGCGCAGCGCCACCGACGTCCAGGTCCTCACGACGCAGGCCCTGCGGGCGTACGAACTGGTGGGCTGGCACGCCGAGTTCTACGTGGACGCGACGCTGCTGCTGTCGCTCGAACCGGTGTTCGCGAAGCTGCCCGCAGTCAGCATCGACCACCTGGGCATGTCGACGCGCGGGCTGCGGTACCTGCTCAACCTCGTCGACCGGGGYGCCAAGGTGAAGGCCACCGGCTTCGGGCGGACCTCGATCGACGACGTCGGCAGCGTCATCCGGCAGATCCACGCCGTCAACCCGAAGGCCCTCATGTTCGGCACCGACCTGCCCGGCACCCGTGCCCGCCGCGCGTTCGAGGCCGCCGACGTCGACGTCATCGCCGACGCCGTCGGGGACGACCTCGAGGCCGTCCTCGGCGGCAACGCGCGAGAGTGGTACCGCTGCCCGGGCGGACCTTCTCGGCAATGACCGATCCTGGGCGCGACGATGACTCATAGCGCGAACAGGGCGCTCGCGGCGTCCATCGCGAGCAGAAAGCCCGCGATTCCCAACGCCCAACCCACGGCGCTGTCCGCGTTGCGAGTGAAGAAGTCGTCGATCCGGTGCAGGACGCCGTCGGCGCGCTGCCCGACCAATATCCGCAACCCCAGCAGGGTCACGGCCGGGACGATCATCACCAGACAGTAGGCGGCCAGCAGGGGGATCGACAGAGCAGCGGGCGCTCCCACGGAGACGATCAGCGCGATGGCCGCGAGGTAGGGGACCATCGTGACCAACTCCAGCGTTCCCGCCGTGAGCGCCAGTGTGGCGACACCGCCGGACCCGCCCTTCGTGAGGGCCCGATCGCGCCAGCGGATGACCCGACTCGACTCGCCACGTTCGCGGCGCTTCTTCGAGTCGAAGCGGAAGCTCAGCACGAACAATGCCGCGCCGACGGCCAACTGGACCGCCTTTGCCACAGGCGAATCCAACATCCGGCCTCCGACGTCGAGGCCCATCCGCCCCGCGGTAAGGAGGGCCGCGCCGATGACGAGGTAGAACACGGCGATGACGATCAGGTAGCGGACGATGCGACCGACGGGTGGGCGCCCGGGCGCGAGCAGCATCCACACCGGCAGTACCAGCGTTCCGATGCTCGTACTGTCCACGAGCGCAAGGCCTGCCAGCGACGCCAGCAGCACCACGTTCACGTCAACGGCCACTGGTGTCGGTCCTACGCGCGCTGACGACGTCGATCACCCCGACCGCCACGAGTGCTACGCCGAGCGGTCCGCCCCGGAACCAGAAGAACTCCGCGTCGCGTGCGAACAACCACAACGCCGCCCCGGCGACGATCAGGAACACTCCGAACATTGCCGCAAGTCGTAGCCGCATGCCACGAATACTGCTGGCCCCCTGCGGAGTGACACATCGGCCGCCGGGCGGCTGCGACGTCATCACTTGGTATGACAGGTCCGGCTGTCCACTGTGCTGTGATGGAGTGATGGCGTATCCGTTGCAACCGTCGCGGGGCGGCCTGCGGATGCGCCGGCACGTGAACACCGCCCGGTCACGCCGCCGTGATGACATCCTGATCGCGGGCGGGATGCTCGTCATCGGGTTGGTCCTGTATGCCGTCGGCGCATTTCAACTCGGCACCGGGCCGAGCAGCACCCCCGCCGGTGTTCGGGTCGCGCTGCTCGTCGCGATCGCCGCTGCGGACACCTTCCGCAGCACGTACCCGGCCGCCGCCCTGACCGTGGGGGCGGTCCTGACCGCCATCGACCTCGCACTCGGACCCACCGTCCCCGTGTGGCTGGTTCTCTCCGATCTCGTCTACGCCGCGGTGTTGTACGGGCGGCCCCGCGTCAGCCGGGCGGTCTGCTACTCCACCGGGGCGGCGGTCGTCGTCCTCACTGCTGCCGCCTACGTCGGATGGCAGGACGGCCGTGCGGCCGCGGCGGCGGGGATCGTCCTCGCACTGTTCTTCACGACGCCCGTGTGGTGGGCGCTCGCGATCCGTCGTCACCAGGAGGTCGCGGCCGCCGAACGGGCACGGGCAGAGTCGATGCGGGCCCTCGCGGAGGCGGACCGGGCGGCCGCGGTCGCCCACGAACGGAATCGCATGGCTCGGGATCTGCACGACGTGATCGCGAGTCACCTGTCGGCGATCGCGATTCAATCGGAGGCCGCGCTGTCTCGAGGGACGACCGGGACCGATCCAACTCTCGACAACGTCCTGACCGCCATCCGGGCGGGGAGCGTCGCCGCGCTTGACGAGATGCGCTCGATGATCGATCTACTCCGCGCCGAGAGCGATCCGGATGATCCTGGCGCCCCGCTACGCCTGAGCGACCTCGACATGCTGATCGTCGGTGCGCGCGCGGCCGGAAGCGCCGTGGAAGCCAGCGTCGCGACGAATCCCGATACGTTGACCAGCGTCGTGGACCACGCCACGTACCGAATAGCGCAAGAATCGATCACCAATGCGGTCAAACATGCTCCCCGTCAGAAGATCTCGATCACGATCCAGCAGGATGCCGATGCCGTTCGGCTGCGCGTGCACAACCCGATACCACGCGGCCCGGGCGACGAGCCCTCCGCTGCGTCCGGAGGACAGGGACTGCGCAACATGACAGAACGCGCCCAGTTGCTGGGTGGCCGACTCCACGCCGGCGCGACACAGGACGGCTGGATCGTCGATTCGGTGCTGCCGCTCGAGTCACGAGGAGCGTCCGAATGAACGAGCGCGATGGACTGCCGATCCGCGTGGTGCTGGCAGACGATCACGCGGCCATCCGCGCGGGACTCGCGATGATCCTCGATGGCCAACCGGACATCGACGTGGTGGCCGAGGCGGATTCGGGTACATCGGCGGTGACCCTCGCCCGCACCCATCGCCCGGACGTCGTCCTGATGGACGTGCGGATGCCCGGCACGGACGGCATCACGGCCACGCGTGCGATTACCGACACCACCGACAGTCGGGTGGTCGTACTCACCACGTTCGACCTCGACGAGTACGTGTTCGGGGCGCTGCGCGCCGGCGCGTCGGGGTTCCTCGTGAAAACCGCGACTGCGGATGAACTGACCGCTGCGGTGCGCACGGTCGCGGCCGGAGAGTCCGTGCTGGCTCCGCGTGCTGCGTCCGCGTTGATCGACCAGTTCGTTCGAGTCCCCGCACGCCGCACCCCACCGACGGCACTCGCCGACCTGACCGACCGGGAGCTCGAGGTGCTGCGACTGCTGGGGCAGGGCCTGTCCAACGCCGGGTTATCCCGGGAACTGGGGGTGGGAGCTCCCACGATCAAGACGCACGTGTCGCGGGTACTCTGCAAGCTCGGATTGGCGTCGCGGGTCCAGGCCGCGTTGCTCGCCCGCGAACTCGACTTGTGACTGGCCCGACCGGGCGGTCAGACGAACAGCACCGCGCCCAGCCACAGGCCTACCGCGAGGAGCGCGCCGAACAGTTCGACCAGGATCGACAGTCCGACGGCCTTGGTGGCGTGCACGGTCGAGCCCCACGCGTCGCGGTGCGTGCGGTGCCGGGCCGCCTCGGCCGCGTACGTGCCGAGCAGGAACCCGAGCAGCAGTCCCACCACCGGCACCACGAAGAAGCCGACGATCCCGACCAACCCGCCGAACATCACCGAGCGGTTGGGGACGCCGGCGTCGCGCATCCGGCGTCCGGGCCACGTGTACTTGATGATCCCCGCGCCCACCATCAGCGCGGTCCCGGCCACGAAGACGCCCCACCCGGCAGCGCTGGCGTCGACGATCGCCCACACCAGCAGCGCACCGGCGATCAGCAGCGTGCCGGGCAGGATCGGCACCACGACGCCGACCAACCCGACGAGCATCACCAGGCCGAGCAGAACCTCGACCCCGGCGCTCACGTCACTCCGGCACGACGATGCGCACCCGGGACGCCGCCTCACGGGCCCGTTCGCGCGCCGTCTCGACATCCGGCCCGGTGGACACCGCGACGCCCATGCGACGACGCGCGAACGCCTCGGGCTTGCCGAACAGGCGCAGATCGGTCTCCGGCACCGCCAGGGCGTCGGCGACGCCCTCGAACGCGACACCGACCGACTCGACGCCGCCGTAGATCACCGCGGACGCGCCGGGGGCAGCCAACGTCGTGTCGACGGGCAGGCCGAGGATCGCGCGGGCGTGCAACTCGAACTCCGAGAACCGCTGCGAGCGCAGCGTCACCAGTCCGGTGTCGTGCGGGCGGGGGCTCACCTCGGAGAAGTAGACGGCGTCGCCCTTGACGAACAGTTCGACGCCGAAGATGCCACGTCCGCCCAGCGCGGTGGTCACCTTCTCCGCGACGTCACGTGCAGCGGCGAGCGCGGCTGGGGTCATCGCCTGCGGCTGCCACGACTCGATGTAGTCGCCGGCGTCCTGCAGGTGGCCGATCGGCTCGCAGAAGTGCGTGCCGTCCACGGCGCGGACGGTGAGCTGGGTGATCTCGTAGTCGAAGTCGACGAAGCCCTCGACGATCACCCGCCCCTTGTTGACCCGTCCGCCGGAAAGCGCGTATTCCCAAGAGCTTTCGAGATCGTCCGCACTGCGCGCGACGGACTGCCCCTTGCCGGACGACGACATCACCGGCTTGATGACGCACGGGAACCCGATCTGCTCGGCGGCGGCACGCACCTGGTCCAGCGAATCGGCGAACGCGTACGGCGACGTCGGCAGGCCCAGCTCCTCGGCGGCGAGACGGCGGATGCCTTCCCGGTTCATCGTCAGCTGCGTCGCCCGCGCGGTGGGGATGACGACGGCCAGTCCGCGCTCCTCCACCTCGGCGAGGGCCTCGGTGGCGATGGCCTCGATCTCGGGCACCACGAAGTGCGGGCGCTCGTCCTCGATGACGCGCAGCAGTTGTTCGCGGTCGCCCATGTCGACGGTGTGCGCGCGGTGCRCCACCTGGTGACCGGGGGCGTCGGCGTAGCGATCGACGGCGATCACCTCGACGCCCAGGCGCTGCAGGGCCATTATCACCTCCTTGCCGAGTTCGCCGGAGCCCAGCAGCATCACGCGGGTGGCGCTCGGGCTCAGCGGGGTACCGATCCGGGTGGGAATGTCAGCGGAAGTGTCGGGACGCATGCGTCGGACTATATGCGGTTGCCGCAGGTCATACTGTCGCGATGGAACTCGGCCTCGACACCCGCCTGACGCTGCTCGCGGCGGGGCTCATCTTCCTGCTGGCCCTGCTCCTCGGGGTGTGGAAGTACCGCCAGATGCACACGTCGCCGAATCATCTCGCGCACCCGTACGTCGACATCGCGCACCGCTCGGCGCTCCTGTACTCGTTTGCGACGCTTCTCGTTTCGGCGTTCGTCGAGCTCAGCGACTGGCCGACGGCGGCGAATGCGACGTGCGCGGGGATCCTGGTGTTCTTCTTCGTCGCGGCCATCGGCAGCTACATCGTGCACGGCGCCCGCCGCGACACCACCAACCAGTTCGAGCGCCCCGATGCGGCACTGCGTGTGGCGATGATCGCACTGGTCGTCGGCGAGATCGGCGCGTTCGCGGTGCTGCTCGCCGGGTTCGTCTCGGCGCAGATCCTCTAGCCGCGCGCCTCCACGCGGGCCAGGAAGTCCAGCACCGCGGCGTTGAACAGATCGGGTCGCTCCTCGGCGGACGCGTGGCCCGCGCCGGGGAGGACCACCAGTTCGGCACCCGGGATCGAGCGCGTGATCAGGTCGGTGTGGCGCCGGGGGATCACGTCGCGCTCCCCCACGATCACCAGCGTCGGAACGTCGATCGCGGCGAGCGCGGCCGGCGCGATGTGGGGATGCCGCACCATCAGGCCCAGCATTCCGCGTCTCCGCGCGAGGCCTCGCGACAGCGGCGCCACCAGACCGCCGAGCATCCAGGCCGCCGTCGCGGGAATCCGGAACATCGGCCCCAGTCCGGCCGGATCGAGGTTGGCGGCGTTGACGATCAGCGATCGCACCCGCGCCGGGTGCCGCAGCGCGAGCGTGAGGGCGGTGTTGCCGCCGTCGCTGTAGCCCAGGACGTGCGCGCTCTCGACACCGGTCGCGTCGAGTACCGCACACACGTCGTCGGCGAAGCGCTCGAAGTCCAGTGGGCCGTCGCCCCGGGTCGATTCACCGTGCGCGCGGGTGTCGAGCGCGAGCACACGGTAGGTCGCGGCGAACGCGGGAACCTGCCCGGCGAAATAGCCGAGGTTCTCGCTGTTGCCGTGCAACAGCACCAGCGGCTCGCCGTCTCCGTGCACCTCGTAGTGCAGCCGCGCACCCGCGGCCAGGGCGAATCCCACCGGATCAGGCCGGCGGCTGGTGGATCGAGAGCACGTTGGCGTGCGGATCGTGGAACCACGCGACCCGGGTGCCGTCGGGCGCCGTCCACGCGTCGTGCTCGTCCTGGTCCATCCCCTGGTAGCGCAGGAAGTCGACGCCTCTGGCCCGCAGGTCGTCGACCGTCGCCGACAGATCCTTCGTGCGCCACCCCAACACCGTGTACCCGGTGTCGGCCTTCGACTGGACGAGGGTGATGCGGAGTTCGGTGCCGCCACCGCCGTCGACGACGAGCGCGAACGGCGTGCGCTCGGTGACGGCCAGGCCCAGCGTGTCGACGTAGAACATCGACGAGACGTCCAGGTCGGTGCTGGCCAGGAACGCGACGAGTTCTCCGGGGAAGGCCATGCCATCCACTGTGCGCCCCGATCAGTGCCGGAGACAAGTGGCCGGTTTCCCGTGACCCGCGACACAAAGTCGCATCCGCAGGGGTTACGGTCACAGGAAATGAGGTCGACCATCCAGAAAGAGGTATGCCGTGACTGCTGCAGGGACCGAGCGTAAGGGCCCGCTGACCGGGATCCGCGTCGTCGAGTTCGCCGGAATCGGACCGGGTCCGCACGCCGCGACTCTGCTGGCCGATCTGGGTGCGGACGTGGTGCGCGTGCAGCGTGCCGGGCAGATCCCGCCCGAGGGCACGGTCGGGGATCAGACCGCGCGCAACCGCCGGGTCGTCGAGGCCGACCTGAAGAACCCCACCGACGTCGAGAAGGTCCTCGACTTGCTCGGTCGCGCCGACATCCTGATCGAGGGCTTCCGCCCCGGCGTGATGGAACGCATGGGTCTCGGTCCCGACGTGGTGCTCGCGCGCTGCCCCCGCGTCGTCTACGGCCGCATGACCGGCTGGGGGCAGGACGGACCGCTCGCCCACTCCGCGGGTCACGACATCAACTACATCTCGCTGACCGGCGTCCTGCATGCGATCGGCCGCAAGGGCGAGCGTCCGGTGCCGCCGCTGAACATGGTGGGCGACTTCGGCGGTGGCTCGATGTTCCTGCTGTTCGGCATCCTCGCG
This sequence comes from Rhodococcus sp. TAF43, assembly GCF_052113525.1. Taxonomy (NCBI): domain Bacteria; kingdom Bacillati; phylum Actinomycetota; class Actinomycetes; order Mycobacteriales; family Nocardiaceae; genus Rhodococcus; species Rhodococcus sp. TAF43. The sequence continues at coordinate 30,225 of NZ_JBFRDL010000046.1, read as the reverse complement.
GCGATCATCGAGCGGCAGACCTCGGGCAAGGGCCAGGTCGTCGATGCCGCGATGGTCGACGGCACACTCGCGCTGTCGCACATCATCTGGAACTTCCGCCGCATCGGCATGTGGTCGGACGAGCGTGGGGTGAACATGCTCGACGGTGGCGCCCCGTACTACGACACCTACGAGACCTCCGACGGCAAGTACATGGCCGTCGGCGCGATCGAGCCGCAGTTCTATGCCGTGCTGTTGAAGGGCCTCGAACTGGATCCCGCGGAGCTGCCGGGCCAGAACGACGCCGCCCGCTGGCCCGAACTGCGCCAGATCCTCACCGACCGGTTCCTGTCGAAGTCCCGCGACGAATGGACCAAGATCTTCGACGGCACCGACGCCTGCACCACCCCGGTGCTCACGTTCGCCGAGGCCCCGCAGGATCCGCACGTCGCGGCTCGCGGCGGGATCATCGAGATCGAGGGCGTGCCGCAGCACGCCCCGGCGCCGCGCTTCTCGCGCACGCCCAACCGCACGCCCGAGCCGCCCGCCCACAGCGCGACCGACGTCGACACGCTCTGGCGCTGAGCCGCTCCACGGCAGTCTGCACGCGACGCTCGGCGGGGAGGCCCCAGCCGAGCGTCGCCGTCAGTGCCCGGCGAGGAACTCCACGATCCGGGCGTTGACCGCCGCCGGCTGCTCGAGTTGGAGGAAGTGGCCCGCCCCTTCGATCACGTGGGTCTCGCTGCCCGGCGGGAGTCCGGGCCCCACCAGCACGGCGAGCCGCGGATCGAGGCAGCCGTCGCCGCCGCCGTGGAGATAGAGCGTCGGGACCGCCGGCAGCCGCATCTCGGCTCCGGCCCAGCGCCGGTAACGCGCGGGCGGACGCGGGAACGGCCGGAGCATGTTCCGGTAGTAGCCGAATACAGCACGGCGGTGCGCCGAATCGGCGATCGCCTCCAGCACGGCCGGCAGGTCCTCACCGGCGTCGTACCCGGGTGACCAGTCGGCCCACAGCCGGCGAACCAGCCGTTCCGCGTGGCGTTCGGGCAGCAGCGGGAGCTGGTTGAACAGGACGTACCAACTGTTGCACAGTTGGCGGGGCAGCACGCGGACCGCCGCCGGCGTCCGCAGGGCCGCGAACGGCGGGACCGAGAGCGACGCCACCGCGACGAACGGGTTCTCGGCGTGGGCGGCCAGAGCGTTCGCAGTGGTGGCGCCCCAGTCGTGTCCCACCAGCACGGCGTCGGACCCGCCGCCCAGTCGTGCGTGGATCGCGACGGCGTCGTCCATCAGTGCGGCGACATGACTGCTGTGGTCCTCCGGCACCGCCGACGGTGCGTACCCGCGGGTGAACGGCGCGACCACTCGCCAGCCCTCGTCCGCCAGCGCGGGCCCCAGGTGCCGCCAGGTGTGCGCGGTGTCCGGGAAGCCGTGCAGCAGCACTGCCAGCCGGCCGGTCTCCGGTCCCCAGGTCAGGGCTTGAAGGCGTACCGCATCGAGGTCGAGGGTGATCTCACGCATGCGGATCACCCTGGCGGAAGGAGGACGCACCGAGGGGGTGATCCGCCGTTACGGGTGCGGCGACTCGTTCACACCACCAGCGCGGGCTCGGCGGGCTCGCGCGCCACGCCGAGCGCGTCGTAGGCCGCCGCGACGCCGGCCACCGCGCGCCGGAGTTCGTCGACCGGTCGCGCGTAGGGCAGCCGGACGAACCGTTCGAACGCGCCCTCTACACCGAAACGCGTTCCGGCCGCCAGGATCACACCATGGCTCGGCGCGGTCGCGGCCAGCGCCGTCGATACCGGTTCGGGCATCCGCAGCCACAGCGACATCCCCCCGGTGCCGACCGTGGGAACCCAGTCCGGCAGGCGGGCCGACAGCTCGTCGAGCAGTGCGGCGCGCTGTGTGCGCAGCTGTTCCCGGCGGACCTCGATCGGGGCGTCGCCCCGTTGGAGCAGGCGCACGGCGGCCAACTGGTCCATGACCGGGGTTCCCAGATCCAGCGCAGACCGCGAACCCACCAGGCGCGTGATGAGTTCCGGATTGGCCCGGATCCAGCCGACCCGCAATCCGCCCCAGTGCGATTTGGAGACGGAGCCGACCGTCACCACGTCGGAGTCCCCGGCGCCGCGCGCGAACGACGCGACCGGGGGTGGCGGTGGCGCATCCAGCCAGACGTCGACCATCGTCTCGTCGACGACGAGGGTCATCCGGGTCTCGTGGGCGATCCGGGCCAGTTCGGCCCGGCCCGGCGCGCCCAGACACAGGCCTGTCGGATTGTGGAAGTCCGGCAGCAGGTACGCCATCCGGGCGGCGGTCTGCCGTGCGGCGCTTCGGATCCCGCCCAGATCCCAGGCGCGGGCCGCACCTCCCTCCGGTCGCACCGGCACCGGAACCGGGCGTGCACCCACCCGCCGGATCGCCTCGAGCGCATTGGGGTACGTCGGATGGTCGACCAGCACCCGCTCCCCCGGAGCGGTGAGGACGCCCAGCAGGAGCCGCAGGGCGTGCTGGGCACCCGAGGTGATCATGATCTGTGAGACGTCGGTGTCGAGGCCCCGGGCGCGGTAGCGTGCCGCGACCGCCTCCCGCAGCACCGTTATCCCCACCGGCTCCATGCCGTGGGTCTCGAGGAACGGCGGAAGAGACTGCAGCGCAGCGGTGTAAGCCTCACTGATCTCCTCCGCCGGAGCCACCATGGCGGCGTAGCTGAGGTCCACCCCGACACCCTCGGGCACCGGCAGATGGGCGTGGACCCTCCTCCGGTCCGAGTCGACGGCGGCCGGCAGGGTTACGGTGCTGCGCGATCCCTGCCGGCTCACCAGATAGCCCTCGTCGCGCAGCACCGCGTACGCCGTGGTGATCGTCGTGCGACTCACGTTCAACTCCGACGCGAATTCACGTTCGCTCGGCAGCGCCGTCCCCAACGGAACGCGACCGTCGTGCACGAGCAGTCGGATGCCGTCGGCCAGGGCCCGGTACGCGGGGCGCGACGTGCGCCGTCCGGACTCGTCCTGCCAGGCGCCGAGGTCGCGCGCCACCGCCCGGGCACCGAGTGCATGCATCATCATGCGGTCCAGTATTCGCATACTGGCCGTTCATTTCAACGCCACTTCTTCCCAGAATCGTGCTCATGAGCACTCTGATCACCTTCCTCTGCATCGCTGCCCTGGCCGCGTTCGTCTACCGGTACGCACCCGGGGAGCACGAGAGGGGCCCGTTTCGGCCCGAACAGTTCCGCCCCGCAGCACCTTTGGCAGGCATCCTCGACGCCGCCGAAGCTCGGCGACCCGACGAACCGCGCCCCCAGCCCTCCTCCAGCATCGATCAGTCCAGTATTTCGAGACTGGACTGATCGGGCCGAGGCCCGACCGACTCGACACGTCGGTAGCCACACCAGTACCGATCAATCAGGCCACTCACCCCGATTCCCTGAAACCACGTTTCCGGTGGCACCGTTCGGTTCTCGATCAACGGCACGCCGGCACCATCACCGCCACGACGCCGGACGTGGCGACCACAGTGGCGGTCACCGTGCCCAGCACGCTCGCCGAGACGGGAGTGAAGGCATCGCTCAGCGCCGCCGTGTCCTTGGCTGCGGGCGGGATTCTTCCGGTCACGGTCGGCACCGTCCTCGGATCGCTCGAGCTGCCGTCGCTCGGCTCACTGCAATGGCCCTTCGGTTCCTGACCCACCCTGGTGGGGACAGCGGCGGGTGGGTCGGGACGGCCCACCCGCCGTCCCGATATCGTGGCCAGGTGAGCGAGACCGGAACCGAAACCCTGCTGGACGGCCTGCGCGATGTTCTGGTGGGGCGGCTCTCCGACATCGGACGCCGGTTCTCGACGCTGCTCACCGAGACGGTTCCCCACACGGCCCTGGTGATCTTCACGCGCGAGTGCACGGGCCGTCCCCGCAAGATTGCCGGCGACCCGAACATCGTCGATCGGGTGACGATCGCCGAATTGGATTCCCTGCGAGCCGATCTCGAACACGGTCAGATCCACCGCGGCCGCGCAACCATCGCGGGGAGCTCCCGCGACGTGTACGCGATCCTCGACCACACCGACACCCTGCTGGTCGTGGTTCCGCGCGGCCCACTGTCCCGGACGGTGCCACTCGAGTCCGTCCGAGCCATGTTCGGGCTGGTCGCGACCGGTATCCAGTTGCAGGTGCAGGGCGCCAGCCCCGCCTACCTCGCCGAGTCCCGGGCGGCCTCCGCCGAGCGGGCCCGCACCATCGCCGAACTCACCGAGGTGCACGCGACCACGCTCGAGACGCTGCTCTCGACGCTGCGGTCCGACGACCTCGACGACACCCGCGCCCGCGCGGCGGCGCGCGAAACGGCGTCGGCGGCCCTGATCGGTCTGCGGACCTCGGTGGACACGCACCGGGAGTTCGCCGAGGAATCCGTCGTCACCGCGTTCGCCCGCCTCCGCGGTGAACTGCGCGGACTACTGCGCCACCAGAACCTCGACCTGGACCTGGTGGAGCCGCCGGTGGCCGGATGCGCCGTCCCCGGCGAGGTGGCCCACGCGGCCCGCGCCGTCGTCCGCGGCGCGGTACTCGTGTTGTCCGCGCAGGGAGACGTCGGCCGGATCCGGGTCGCCTGGACCTGCCCGGAGACCGAACTGGTGGTGGACATCCGCGACGACGGCCACGGCCTGGCCGACATCGCAGACCTGGACAGGCAACTGCGTCCCCGCGTCGAAACCCTGGGCGGGACCGTGGAGATCGAGTCGACGCCCGGCTGGGGTTCGCGGGTGGTCGCGGCACTGCCGCTGCACGCGCCGACGGCACCCACCGCGCACCATGCGCTCACCGACCTCGGCCCCCGCGAACTCGAGGTACTGGGGCACCTGGTGGCGGGACGTCGCAACCGGGTCATCGCCGATCGGCTCGGCGTCAGCGAGAGCACGGTGAAGTTCCACGTCGCGGGCGTTCTGCGCAAGCTCGACGTCGCAACCAGGGCCGAGGCCGCCGCCCTCGGTGGCGAGGCCGGTATTCGGCCGATCCCCTGACCGACCTGACCGTTCGGCCAGGTTCACCCCTCCGCTCGACCAGTCCCGGGGCCGCCCGCTCATGACTAGCCTCGTAGTGGGATGCGCACCCCACCATGTGTGCGCCCGTGTTCACGTCGACCGAATGGAGTGGAGAAACCATGCCGCAGCAGGTACGGGGCGTCATCGCCCGCTCGAAGGATGCGCCCGTCGAACTCGTGAACATCACGATTCCGGATCCTGGACCGGGCGAGGCCGTCGTCGCGATCGCGGCGTGCGGCGTGTGCCACACCGACCTCACCTACCGTGACGGCGGCATCAACGACGAGTTCCCGTTCCTCCTCGGACACGAGGCGGCGGGCATCGTCGAGGCCGTCGGCGAGGGTGTCGACACCGTCGAGGTCGGCGACTTCGTCGTGCTCAACTGGCGTGCGGTGTGCGGAAAGTGCCGCGCCTGCAAGCGCGGTCGCCCGCAGTACTGTTTCGACACGCACAACGCCAAGCAGAAGATGACCCTCGAGGACGGCACCGAACTGACGCCGGCCCTGGGCATCGGTGCGTTCGCCGACAAGACCCTCGTCCACGCCGGGCAGTGCACCAAGGTCGATCCCACCGCCGATCCGGCCGTCGTCGGCCTGCTCGGCTGCGGCGTCATGGCCGGCATGGGTGCCGCCATGAACACCGGCAACGTCACCCGCGGCGACTCGGTGGCCGTGATCGGCTGCGGCGGCGTCGGCGACGCCGCGATCATGGGGTCGCGTCTGGCCGGCGCGAACAAGATCATCGCGATCGACCGTGATGCCAAGAAGCTCGAGTGGGCCGTCGAACTCGGCGCCACCCACACCGTCGACGCGTCGAAGGTCGACGTCGTCGAGGCGATCCAGGAACTTACCGACGGCTTCGGCACCGACGTCGTGGTCGACGCCGTCGGCCGCCCCGAGACCTGGAAGCAGGCGTTCTACGCGCGCGATCTCGCCGGCACCGTCGTCCTCGTCGGCGTGCCCACCCCGGACATGACGCTCGAGATGCCGCTGGTCGACTTCTTCTCGCGCGGCGGCTCACTCAAGTCGTCGTGGTACGGCGACTGCCTGCCCGAGCGCGACTTCCCGATGCTCGTCGACCTGTACCAGCAGGGTCGCCTGCCGCTCGAGAAGTTCGTGACCGAGCGGATCAAGCTCGAGGACGTCGAGCAGGCGTTCGAGACGATGCACCGCGGCGAGGTGCTGCGCTCGGTGGTGGTCCTGTGAGCGGCGCGTTGCGCGTCGACCGCGTCGTCACGTCGGGAACGTTCGAACTCGACGGCGGCACCTGGGATGTCGACAACAACATCTGGCTCGTCGGTGACGACGACGAGGTGGTGGTGATCGACGCCGCGCACACCGCGCAGCCGATCATCGACGCCGTCGGCGGCCGCAAGGTGGTCGGGATCGTGTGCACGCACGGTCACAACGACCACGTCACCGTCGCACCGGAGCTGGCCGAGAAGCTGGACGCCCCGATCCTGCTGAACCCGGCCGACGACGTCCTGTGGCAGATGACCCACCCGGGTGTCCGACACCAGGCGCTCGAGGACGGTCAGCGGATCGCGGTGGCGGGCACCGAGATCCAGGCCATCCACACCCCGGGCCACTCTCCCGGCTCGACGTGCCTGTACCTGCCCGAGGCCGGCGAGCTGTTCTCCGGCGACACCCTGTTCTCCGGGGGTCCGGGCGCCACCGGCCGCTCGTTCTCGGACTTCCCGACGATCATCGGGTCGATCCGCGACAAGCTGTTCGCGCTGCCCGCCGAGACCCGCGTGCACACCGGGCACGGCGACGGCACCACCCTCGGCACCGAGTCGCCGCACCTCGAGGAGTGGATCGCGCGGGGCAACTGACCTCCCCTCGCGTGACCGAATGTCACATACGTTCAGTCCAACTGAACGTATGTGACATTCTGCTATCCGGGGGGGGGGGAGCCGGTGTCAGCGCACCGACGCGAAAACTCCTCGGCCGCCGTCCCATTCGCCCTGCAGGACCGGCCCGCCCGGCTCGACATCGAGCGGGCGGTGGTGCACCACGACGGTGGTCCCACCCGCACTGATCACGGTGTCCGGGCCGTCCGCGGCGACGCCGACACCAGTGACGGTGGGCGTCGGGGCGCCGGTCACACCGCTGCCCGACGCGTAGGCGGTGTTGTCGATCAGCCTCGGCTCGGAGCCCTCGACCTCGACGTACTGTTCCACCTCACGGCCACCGCCGTAGATCGTCGCGAGCAACTGCTGCACGTAGACGGGGTCGGTGGTGGCGTCGTACACGTAGCGGTGCCCGAGCACCGAGTGCTCCATCTCGCCCGCCAGCCGTGCCCCCGCGAGCGGTGCCGAGCGGTAGGTCAGGGGCACCTGGTAGATCGTGCCGTCGGCGTCGCGCACCAGGTGCGTCTCGATGCCGACCTCGCCGGCGGGATCGTCGAAGCGGTACGCACCGACCGGCGTGAGCGTGGGCGCCCCGCCCGAGTAGTAGGGCGCCGCCAGCATCCAGGCTGCGATCAGTTCGGGCTTGGAGGGCGACAGCTGTGCGGCATGCAGGATGGCCATGTGGCCGATCGTAACCGCCGCCCCTGGCTGGAAGGGTCCGTTCGTGCGCGCGCAGCGTACGAACGGTCCCTTCAGCTCCCGAATCGGACGCCGTAGCGCGCCAGCCAGTCGATGCCGGGCTGCCGGATCCGGGTGATGCCCTTGTACTCGGCCATGTCGTCGGGCAGCTCGGACAGGACGGCGTGCAGCCGCTGCGCCCACTCGGGGACCAGCACGATGTCGGTGAACGGCAGCATGTGGGTGCGGACCAGGAACATGATCGCGCCCGAGGCGCCGAGGCGGATCAAGGTGCTGCACCTCCACCCGCAGGTGCAGCCGCTCCCCCACCTCTGCGAGCGGACCGTCCGCGAGCGCCCGCCGGTCCCGCCCCCACTCCGGGTACGTCTCGGTGGAGGTGTCGAGCCGGCCGTCGACCGTGAGCGTCCAGTTGGTCCGCCGGAACTGCTGTCCCGTCTCGAGCCGCATCAGGAAGCTCTGCGCTCGCGTGACAACGCCCTCGGCGTGGATCCGTGGGACGGGGCCGTGGATCTGCAGGAAGCTCATGCCGACGTCGAACCGTAGCGACCAGTCCGCCGCGAACGTCACCAGGCCCGCGTCGCCCCACAGCTGCCCCTCGCGCTGGTCGAGCAGCACGACGTCCTCCTGGATCTGCCGGCCGATGAACCGCAGCGGCGGCTCCGGCAGCGTCGCCCGTTCCCCGTGCACGAACGCCTGCTCGAGGTCGATGGCGTGGTTGGTCCACCGCCAGATCCCGCCGTCACGCTCGAGCGACATCACCCTCGGATACGACGCCGCCAGCGACCGCATGATCGTGAGCATCGCGTCCCACTGCGCGATCTCCATGTGCGGCAACGCCTGGAACCGGGCGGGATCCGCCGCCAGGATGCGGTCGCGTTCGGCGAGTTCGGTCAGATAGCGCTCGTCGACGTCGACGACGTGCTCGCCCCAGCCACCCGCGGCGGTCACCGCGCGGCCGCCGGCGGGCTCGACGTTGGTGCTGTACCGGTAGGTGTCGCGGGGGAACGGGAAGGCGGCCACCCGCGGCGGCACCCGGGAATCCATTGCGGTACTCACAGTTCCAGCTCCAATCGGGGTCCTCCGGCACCGGACACGCACGGCATCACACAGTCACCGGCAGCCTTCTCGGCGTCGGTCAGATAGAGATCGCGGTGTGCGACGGCACCCGCGGCAACCGGGACACGGCATTCGCCGCACACACCCTGACGGCACAGGCTCGGCACCTCCACCCCGCGCCGTTCCAGCGCGTCGAGCATGCTCGTCCCGGACGGAACGTCGACGTCGACGCCGGTGCGCCGCAACCGGACGGTGAACGCCGTTCCCGGATCGAGGTCGGCGAACCCGAAGTGTTCGTGATGGATTCGTTGCGGCGGCCAGCCCGCGGCGCGCGCTCGACGGCTCACCTCGTCGATCAGCGGCGCGGGACCGCACGTGTAGAGGTGGGTGCCGAGCGGGCGGTCGAGCAGGGCCGGCCCCAGCGCCGACCACAGCTCGTCCGCGCCCCGATAGGCCCGTAAACGGTTGCCGCACAGCCTGCCGAGATCGTCGAGGTGTGGACCGTCGCCGTCCCGGAACACGTAGTGTACCTCGAACGAGCGTCCCCACCGCGCGGCCGCCCGGGCGTGCGAGAGGATCGGCGTGACCCCGATCCCGCCCGCGACCAGCACGTGATGCCGGGCGGTCGACACCGGCGCGAACGCGCTGCGCGGACGACTCACCTCGACGCTCTCGCCGAGACTCAGGGCGTGGATCCACAGCGACCCGCCGCGGCCGGCGTCGTCACGGCGAACCGAGATCGAGTAGGCGCCGGGCTCCACCCCGGACCCGGTGAGCGAGTACGAGTTCCGCCGCGGACGTCCGTCCGCCCCGGAGCCGCACGCGAGGACGACGTGACTGCCGGGAAGCGTACGACGGCAGCGCCGCGCCGGCAGGGTCGACGAGACGCACGTGCCGGACGTCGTCGGTGAGGTCGGCGAGCGAGCCGACTACGAGCATCGTCAAGGGCGTTCCTCCGCATCGCACATGTATCCGAGATAGGCGCCGTGACGGCGCGAGACGTGGTGGTAGACGACGAGCGTGGCACCGCAGGTGAGGCACGTGCAGCGCTCGCCCGGCGCCGAGTCCGTGGCGTGCACCTGATGGCAGTGCGCGCAGTACACGCGCCGCAGGTCGGTGCCGACCACGTCGGAGAGGATCTCCTGGTCCAGCGCGCCGGCGGCGGTGGCCAGCGCCCGCGCCTGCAGCACCGTCACCTCGTCGCCGACCAGGACCAGGCGCCATCCGACGCGGGCCGCCGCCAACTCGCGACCCAGGACGGCCTCGGCGCCCGCCGTCCACCCGGGCGGCATTCGCAGCCAACTGACGCGCCGTCCGGCGAAGCCCGCGACGAGCACCCGCGCCCGCGCCTCGGCGGCCCCGCCGAACGACAGGACCGTGACGGTGCGTCCGGCGTCGGCGAGGGCCCGCGCCTCGATGTCCCACCGCGGCACGCCGGTGGTTTCCATGCAGGCACTCATGTCGCGCCTAGGGTGCGAACGAGCGCAGGCCGACGTAGAACGCCAGTGCGCGGTCGGGGGTGGTGAACCGGATCCGGGAGCCCGCCGGGAAGAAGATCGCATCGCGTGGCCCCGACTCCTCCACCTGGCCGGTGTCGAGGTTCTCGAGCCGGAACCGGCCGTCGAGCACCACCTTCATCTCGTCGTACTCGTAGACGTAGTCGAGCGGCGCGTCGGTGTGGACCAGCTCGAAGTAGCCGGCGGCCATCGCCGACCCGTCGGGGTTGGGGTAGACGTCGGCGATGTAGCCCTCGGTGCCGGGGAACTCCGTCCGGGGCATCTGCGGCAGCGACTTCCAGAAGTCCGGGGTGACCCGGAACGCGGGCGTGGTGGCGGTGTCGGACATGTCTGCTCCTCGTGGTGCGGCGACAGTAGTAGGGGGCGCCGATCGCTGGCGTGAAACGCACAGTAATGAGATGAAACCCGGAAGCGATTACATGCCGGTTAACCCTTGTAACCGAATCCTCCTTCGTCACAACAGTTCCCAGCCCGCCATCCCCGTACGTACCGCCCCGACCCGGCCGTCACGACAACCTCACTCACCCGTAACGTGGCCGTCATCGACGGCATGTTTCCTGACATGCGACACCGATTCACCTAATGAAACACTCGTCGTCGAATCCCGAGGAGTCCACATGGCGCTCGACCCCGCCGATCTGACCGTGATGCGCCTGCCGGCCACCGCGACGCCGGACGCCCCCGCACACTCCGACCTCGCCGCGCTGGCCCGGGCCACCGACACCCGCTTCATCCTCGCGGTGTTCACCAACCTCACCGGCAAGCCGTGCGCCAAGCTCGTCCCGGTCGAAGCGGCCGAAGAACTCCAGTACGACGGCGTCGGATTCGCCGGCTACGCCGCCGCGGCGATGGGCCAGCAGCCACAAGACCCCGATCTGGTCGCGATCCCCGACCTCACGTCCTTCACCCCGATCCCGTTCGTCCGGCCCGGTCTCGCGCTGGTGCACTGCGACCCGCATGTCGAGGGCACACCCTGGCCGTTCGCGCCGCGGGTGATTCTGCGAAAGGTGCTCGCGCAGGCCGCCGAACTGGGCCTGGACGTCAAGATCGGCACCGAGATCGAATACTTCCTCGTCGACCGCGACGAGCACGGGGTGCTGCGCACCGCCGACGCCCTCGACACCTCCCGCCGACCCTGCTATGACGCCCGCGACGTCACCCGCATGTACGAACACCTCACCGCGATCTCGGCCGCGATGAACCAGCTGGGCTGGGGCAACTACGCCAACGACCACGAGGACGGCAACGGCCAGTTCGAACAGAACTTCCAGTACGCCGACGCCCTCACCACCGCCGACCGCGTCATGACCCTGCGCTACCTCATCTCGGTGCTTGCCGAACAGCGCGGCATGACGGCGACATTCATGCCCAAGCCGTTCGCCGACCGCACCGGCAGCGGCATGCACATGCACCTGTCGCTGTGGCGCGACGGCTCCCCGGTGTTCCCGGACGCCGCCGACCCCCGCGGCCTGGGCCTGTCGAGCACCGCGTACTCGTTCATCGGCGGTCTCCTCGACCACGCCTGCGCGCTGCAGGGCGTGCTGGCGCCGACGGTGAACTCCTACAAGCGGACCGGTGCGCTGTCCACCAGCAGCGGCGCGACGTGGTCGCCACGGCGGCCCACGTACGGCGGCAACGACCGCACCCACTACCTGCGCGTGCCCGACGGCAACCGGGTGGAGCTGCGCGGCGGCGACGGCTCCGCCAACCCGTACCTCGCGTCCGCCGCGACCGTCGCGGCCGGGCTCGACGGGATCCCCCGCGGCATCGACCCCGGCGAGCCGGGCAGTGGCATCGACCCCGGCACGGCGGGGAGCGGCATCGACCCCGGCACGGCGGGGAGCGGCATCGACCCCGGCACGGCGGGGAGCGGCTCCGGCGCCGACGTCCTGCCGATGACGCTGCTGCACGCGATGGACGCCCTCGCCGCGGACACCGTCGTGACCGGCGCGCTGGACGCGGCCGGGGCGGGTGTCGCCGACTACTTCACTGCCCTCAAGCGTGACGAGTTCTTCGACTGGCACAACACGGTGACGCCGTGGGAGGTGGACAGCTACCTGACCGCGTTCTGACCACCGCCAGCATCTGACATCCAAGGGAGACAACATATGTGCGGAATCGTCGGGCTCCATCTGCGGGAGCCCTCGCTGTACCCGAAACTCGGTGAGCTACTCACGGGGATGCTGGGCCAGATGGTGGACCGCGGGCCGGACTCGGCCGGGATGGCCATCTACGGTGACCCCACGTGGTCGCCGCCCGGGCACGCGACTGTGACCCTGCTCGACGCCGGCGTCACTGCGGAGGCGTTGGCCGCCGCGGTCGGGAGCGCGCTCGGCACCACGGTCGTCGGCATCGGCGCCGGACCGAACGCGGTGCTGCACGCGCCGGTTCCGGCCTCGGCACTGGCCGACGCGGCACTGGGTGAGGCCCCCGGCGCCATCCTCATCGGGTTCGGCGACGCCGTCGCGGTGCTCAAGGGCATGGGCGACCCCGTCGATCTCGCGCACCGGTTCGGACTGCCGCAGGCATCCGGCTGGCAGGGCGTCGCGCACACCCGGATGGCCACCGAATCCGCTGTCACCGCAGCGGGTTCGCACCCGTTCGCCGTCGGCTCCGACCAGTGCCTGGTCCACAACGGCTCGTTCTCCAATCACCTGAGCGTCAAGCGCGAGCTCGAGGCCGAGGGCGTCGCGTTCGACAGCGAGAACGACACCGAGGTCGGTGCCCGCTTCGTCGCGAAGCAACTCGCCGAGGGCGTCGACCTCGAGAAGGCACTGCGCCTGCTCGGCGAGCGCTTCGACGGCTTCTACACCCTGCTGGTGTCCACCGAGGACTCCTTCGCCGTCGTCCGCGATCCCATCGCGTGCAAGCCCGCGATCATCGCCGAGCACGACCGGTACGTCGCGATGGCGTCCGAGTACCGCGCCCTGGCCGGCCTGCCCGGCATCGCCGACGCCCGCATCTTCGAACCCGAGCCGGAAGAGGTTTACGTATGGCACCGCTGACCGCCACCCCGACCACGTACGACGTGTCGGAGATCGGCACCCGCGAACTCAACGCCGCACTGCAGTCGACCGCGGCCCCCGCGGCCGTCGCCGTCGTCGAACCCGCCGGCGCGCATGCCCTGGCATGCGGTCTGGACGCTCCGATCGACGTCCGCATCGAGGGCCACGTCGGCTACTACGCGGCCGGGATGAACCAGCAGGCGAACGTCGTCGTCGACGGGAACTCGGGCGTCGGTGTCGCCGAGAACATGATGTCCGGCACCGTCCGCGTCACCGGCGACGCGTCCCAGTCCGCGGGTGCCACCGCGCACGGCGGGCTGCTGGTGATCGAGGGCAACGCCGCCGCCCGGTGCGGCATCTCGATGAAGGGCGTCGACATCGTCGTCGGCGGCAGCATCGGCCACATGAGCGCGTTCATGGGACAGGCCGGACGCCTCGTCGTCCTCGGCGACGCCGGTGAGGCCCTGGGCGATTCGCTGTACGAGGCCCGCATCTACGTGCGCGGCACCGTCGCCTCGCTCGGCGCCGATTGCATCAAGAAGGAAATGCGCGACGAGCACCTCACCGAACTGCGAGAACTACTGGGCGCGGCCGGATTCGACGCCGACCCCACCGAATTCAGCCGGTACGGCTCGGCCCGCCGGCTCTACAACTTCCACGTCGACAACGCCTCGTCCTACTGACGCGCGCCACCCCCAGGAGGCCCGAATGACCACGCACACCCCCGGCCTGCGCGAATCCGCGACGTTCGACCGCGACGTCATCCACGAGATCCAGCGCGCCGCCGACACCGGCATCTACGACATCCGCGGTTGGGGTGCCAAGCGCAAGCTCCCCCACTTCGACGACCTGCTGTTCCTCGGCGCCTCGATGTCGCGCTATCCGCTCGAGGGCTACCGCGAACGCTGCGACACCGACGTGGTGCTCGGCGATCGGCACGCGAAGTTCCCTCTGCACCTCGACATCCCGATCACCATCGCGGGCATGAGCTTCGGCGCGCTGTCCGGGCGGGCGAAGGAGGCCCTGGGCCGTGGGGCCAGCGAGGTCGGCACCTCCACCACCACCGGCGACGGCGGCATGACGCCCGAGGAACGCGGCCAGTCCAAGAACCTGGTGTACCAGTACCTGCCGTCGCGGTACGGCATGAATCCCGACGACCTGCGCAAGGCCGACGCGATCGAGGTCGTCCTCGGGCAGGGCGCCAAGCCGGGCGGTGGCGGAATGCTGCTGGGGCAGAAGATCACCGACCGCGTCGCGGGGATGCGGACGCTGCCCGTCGGCGTCGACCAGCGCAGCGCGTGCCGGCACCCGGACTGGACCGGGCCGGACGACCTCGCCATCAAGATCATCGAACTCCGCGAGATCACCGGCTGGGAGAAGCCGATCTACGTCAAGGTCGGCGCCACCCGCACGTACTACGACGTCAAGCTCGCGGTGAAGGCCGGAGCCGACGTCATCGTCGTCGACGGCATGCAGGGCGGCACCGCCGCGACGCAGGACGTGTTCATCGAGCACGTCGGCATCCCGACGCTCGCCGCGATCCCGCAGGCCGTGCAGGCGCTGCAGGAGATGGACGTCCATCGGCGCGGGGCGAACGGAGCGACGGGGGAATCCGGCGGGGTGCAGTTGATCGTGTCGGGCGGCATCCGCTCGGGCGCCGACGTCGCGAAGGCGATGGCCCTCGGCGCGGACGCCGTCGCGATCGGCACCGCCGCGCTGATCGCGTTGGGCGACAACCATCCCCGCTTCCAGAAGCAGTACGAGGCGATCGGGTCGTCGGCGGGCTTCTACGACGACTTCCAGGCCGGCCGCGACCCTGCCGGGATCACCACGCAGGATCCCGAGCTACAGCAGAACTTCGACCCCGTCGAGGGCGGACGCCGGCTCGCGAACTACCTGCGAGTGCTCACGATGGAGGCGCAGACCCTCGCCCGCGCGTGCGGGAAGTCGCACCTGCGCAACCTCGAACCGCAGGACCTCGTCGCACTCACCATCGAGGCGTCGGCGATGGCCCGGGTGCCGCTGGCCGGGACGAGCTGGATTCCCGGTCAGCTCTGACATCGCACACCTTTTGCCGGCGTCGCATAGGTATTCAGTACTGAAAAGGTGTGCGATGCCGACAGAACCTTTGCGGTGCCGGCACCCTCCACAACGCTCACCGCCCGACCACCGCGCCCCGTCCACCGACAGTGGACGGGGCGCTACTGTGAGGCAATGAGCCCGTCCCAGCGCCCCGTGCACCGCGACACCACCGAGCGCGAGGTGCCGGCCGACACTCCCACCGGCGTCGACCTCGAACGCGTCATCGCGGCGCAGGTCCGCAAGCTGCGCCTGGCGAGCGGGCTGTCGGTGGGCGACATGGCCGCGCGGGTGGGCATCTCGAAGGCGATGCTGTCGAAGATCGAGAACGCGCAGACCTCCTGCAGTCTCTCGACCCTCGCACGTCTGGCCGCGGGACTGGATGTGCCGGTGACCTCCCTGTTCCGGGGCGCCGACACCACGCGCGACGCGGTGTTCGTCGAGTCCGGCAACGGCGCGGTGATCGTCGGCCGCGGCACGCGCGTCGGGCATCACTACGAACTGCTCGGCGCCCTGCGCGGGCAGCACAAGCGCCTCGAACCGGTACTCGTCACGCTCACCAACGCCAGCGAGGTGTTCCCGCTCTTCCAGCACCCCGGCACCGAACTGATCTACATGCTCGAGGGCGAGATGGTCTACGGGCACGGCGAGAGCGAGTACCGACTGCGTCCGGGCGACTCGCTACTGCTCGACGGCGAGGGCCTGCACGGCCCGAACGAACTGGTGCAGTTGCCGATTCGGTTCCTCGCGGTCACCGCGTACCCGGACAATCACCAGGAGTGACGGGTAGCGTCGCCCCATGGCGATAGCGCGAATGGGTTCGATCACCCTGGACTGTTCCGACCCTCCGACTCTGGCTGCCTTCTGGCGAGACCTACTCGGCGGAGAGATCTCCCGCTCGGGCGAGAGATACGTCAGCGTCCGGTTCGCCGGCGGCCTGCTCACCGCCATGCGCGTGCCGGGTTACCGGCCGCCCACCTGGCCGGGCGGCGAACTTCCCAAGCAGATTCACCTCGACGTGGTCGTCGACGATCTGGATGCCGCAGTAGTCGAGTCCGTGAAACTCGGCGCACGGCTCGCGCCCGAGCAGTACGCACCCGCGGTGAGCCGTGTCCTGATCGACCCGGCCGGACATCCGTTCTGCGTCTGTCTGCCCGTGGGCCCGTTGAGCGAGTGATCACAGCACGAACTTTCAATTGAGTTGAAATTTTGATGAAGGTAAGCCTATGCTCACCGACGCATCGTCGACGCGTCGGAAGGCTCCTCCATGAGATTCGCTCGATCCGGGACCGCACGCCGGTCCGGACTGTTGTCCGGCCTGGTGGCCGCGGCCCTCGTCCTGGCGGGTTGCAGTTCGAGCGAGTCGCCGGCCGAGTCCGGCAGCACCGACTTCGAGACCGTCACGATCGAACACGCCCTCGGCAAGGCGGTCATCACCGAGCAGCCCGAACGCATCGTCGCCCTCGGCATGGGCTCGGCCGAGACCGCCATCGCGCTCGGCACCGTGCCGGTCGGCGTCGAGGAATACAAGTGGGGCAGCGGCGAGACCGGCTACCTGCCGTGGATCCGCGAGGCGGTCACCGAGCGTGGCGCGGAGCTTCCCGTGCAGCTGACCGGCGGCAGCGAGATCGGCATCGAGGCGGTCGCCACGCTCGATCCGGACCTCATCCTCGCGCCGTGGTCGGGCATCACGCAGCAGCAGTACGACGCACTCAGCGCCCTCGCCCCCACCGTCGCCTACGCCGAGAAGGCGTGGACGATCACGTGGGAGGACCAGATGAAGGTGATCGGCAAGGCCATGGGCAAGTCAGCCGAGGCCGAACAGGAGATCACGAAGATCAAGTCCCAGTTCGCCGACAGCATTGCCGCGCACCCCGAGTACGCCGACGTCTCGTTCTCGTTCATCTACAACACCGGCCCCGGCACGCTGGGCGTGTTCTTCCCGAACGAGCAGCGGGTCGCGATGGTGCGCGGCCTCGGCCTGCAGGTCGATCCGATCGTGAACACCCTGCCGGAGACCGACGGCACCGACTCGTCGGTGATCGGGCTCGAGAACGCGCACCTGCTGAAGGACTCGGACCTACTGTTCACGTTCTACTCGGACCCGGCGAACCGCGCCGAGACCGAGGCACAGCCGGTGTACGCCCAGATTCCGGCCGTCGCGCGCGGGTCCGTCGTGGCCCCGACGAACCAAGCGTTCGTCACCGGCTCGTCGATGATCAATCCGCTGACTGTGCCGTGGTCGCTCGAACGCTACGTGCCGATGATCGACGAGGCGGTCGCCAAGCTCGACCAGCCCGTCGCCCAGGCCAACTAGTCAGGCCGTTCCGGCATTCTCGCCACCGGATGCTCCGCCGTCGCGTGCTCCCCCATCGCGTTCGGCCTTGAAGCGGTTCCACTCGCTGCGGGGCATCCGGTTGTCGATGATCCACCCCATGTAGTCCCGCATGTTCAGCACCCGGATGTGCGCCGGCCCCTTCGGGTCGGTGTGCGCAAGCGCCTCGGTCGCGAGGCGGCGCTGGTTCTCCAGGTACGCGTGCTCGTTCTCGAGGAATCCGCCCCACACGTCCGAATCCATTGCGTAGTAATAAGTTCGGTCTCGCGGCTTGCGGATCACTTTGACGAACCCGCGATCGATCAACCGCCGGACGTACGTCGAGACCGAACCGCGACTGGCACCGAGTTCGGTGGCCAGCTCCTCGGCGGTCACCCCGGGCGACTCGTCGATGAGCAGGTACCCGGCGATGCGGCCCTCGATCCGTGACGCTCCGGCCGACTGCCAGTAGTCGGCGAAACTCTCGACGAACCAGTGCGAGAAGTCCTCTCCCTCCGCGGGACCTCCGCGTCCGGTGTTCCTGCCCTCGCTCATGCCGCCTCGAAATCCCGATTCATCGAAGTACCTTGCCGTCGAACATTATGCCGACGTCCGGGCCGAGACTCACGACACGGCAGGGCGACCGCTGCCCGCCTCGGAGAGGACGGGCAGCGGTCGCCCCGATCGTGCGATGCGCCGCTACGTGCGCTGTTCGGTGTTCACAGCGCGTGTCACGAGCGCCTCGGCCGCATCCGCGACGGCCGCCGGATCCACCGGACCCGACCCGGACACCGTCACCGACACCATCTCGGTCACGTACGCGGTCTCGCCGTGCTCGGTGACGTCGAGACCCTCGTGCTCGTCCTCGGGCGGCACCCGCAGGCCCAGCGTGAGGTCGATGCCCTTCGCGATGATCCACGTCACCGCGAACGAGTAGGCCAGCACCACACCCACTGCCAGCGCCTGCTTGCCCAGCAGTGCGAAGCCACCTCCGTAGAACATTCCGGCGACGCCGTTCGGGGCGTCCTCGGTGGCGAGCAGACCGATCAGCAGCGTGCCGAGGATGCCGCCGACGAGGTGGATGCCGACCACGTCGAGGGCGTCGTCGTAGCCCAGGCGGAACTTCAGCGACACCGCGAAGCAGCACAGCGCGCCGGCGGCCGCGCCGATCAGCAGGGCACCGATCGGCGACACCGCACCACAGGCCGGGGTGATCGCGACCAGCGCCGCGATGAGACCCGACGCCGCACCGAGCGAGGTCGGCCGGCCCTCACGCAGACGCTCGACGAGCAGCCAGCCACAGATCCCGGCGCACGCCGCGGACACCGTGTTGAGGACGACGACGGACGCCGCATTGTCGGCCGCGAGCGCGGAGCCGCCGTTGAAGCCGAACCAACCGAACAGCAGGATGCCCGCGCCGAGCAGGGTCAGCGGAAGGTTGTGCGGGCGTGGCATGTTCGGGAATGCGTACCGCTTGCCCAGCACCAGCACCATCGCCAGCGCCGCGATGCCGGCGTTGATGTGGACGGCCGTGCCGCCCGCGAAGTCGATCGCCCCCAGCTTGTTCGCGATCCAGCCACCGATGACGCTGCCGTCGTCGGAGTCGAACGCGAACACCCAGTGCGCCACCGGAAAGTACACGAGGCTGACCCACAATCCGGCGAACAGCATCCAGGAACCGAACTTGATCCGGTCGGCGAGTGCGCCGGAGATCAACGCGACCGTGATGGCCGCGAACAGCATCTGGAATCCCGCCACCAGGGCCGGCGGCAGAGCGGGCTCCGCGGCCGGTTCGAGCAACTGCCCCAGCCCGACGAACTCGAGCGGATCGCCGAGAATGCCCAAGCCGCCCAAGGAGTTACCGAGGACGACCGAGTAGCCGAAGAGCACCCACAGCACACCGACGACGGCGAACGAGCCGAACGTCATCATCATCATGTTGAGCGAGTTGCGAATGCTCACCATGCCGCCGTAGAACAGCGCGAGCCCCGGGATCATCAACGCAACAGCAGTGAAGGCTGCCAGTAACCATGCGGTATCGGCCGCCGCGAGAGCCTGCTCCATATCTGCCCACCTTGTGTCGGCCCGTTTTACACGGGGAATCGAGGTCATCCGAGAGTGAACGGCGGCTGTAAGGGCTGCGAGTAGCTCCGGTGAACAGTGCGTAACAGGGTTCGCACAGCAAATCCGGGGTTGCGTCTGTTTCACTTCATGCAACACTGTCCATCATCAAGAAACACCGGTGACCGGAGGTCGAGATGACAGACAGCACGACGGAGCACGCACGAATCGTGATCGTGGGCGGCGGACTCGAGGGACTGTCCATCGCGTGGTCCCTGGCCGAACGCGGCGAGACCGACGTCATCGTCCTCGAACGCGACACGCTGTGCTCGGGCATGACGGGCAAGTCCAGCGGAATCGTCCGGTGCCACTACGGAGTTCCGTCACTCGCCGCGATGGCGTGGCACGGCGTCGACGTGTTCTCCCGCGCCGAGGACATCTTCGGAACCGACATCGGCTTCCGGCAGACCGGATACGTCGTCGGCGTCGACGCGGCCAACCTGACGCCACTGCACGCCAACGTCGAGATGCACCGCGGCCTCGGCGTCCCGGTGGAACTGATCGACGCCGACGCCGTCGGCACGATGTGGCCGGGACTCCACCTCGACGACTTCGCCGGGTTCGCCTACGAACCGCTCGGCGGGCACGGCGACGCGTACATGACGGGCATGGCGTACGGCGCCCGCGCCCGCGCACTGGGCGTCCGAATCCGGCAGTCCACCAGCGTTGTTCGACTGATCCAGGACGAGACCGAGCGCGTGGTGGGCGTCGCGTGCGGCGACGGCTCCGAGATCCTCTGCGACACCGTCGTACTGGCGACCGGGGTGTGGAGTCCCGCACTGGCGGCGACCGCCGGCGTGCATGTGCCGATCCGCGCGCAGCGCGAGCAACTGGTCCTGGTGGACCAGGGCGAACCCACCCCCGATGTACCGACGTTCTCGGATCTGGTCAATCTGCAATACATTCGACGCGAGCCGAACGGGCACCTGCTGGTCGGCAACAGCGACCACTCCGCACCGGAGTTCGCCGATCCGGACAACTACCTCAACCGCGCCACCGACGGGTTCGTCGAGACCGCGATCGGCAAACTCGACCGGATCCTGCCCCACATGCCCGACGCGCGGCTCGCGTCGTCGTACGCGGGTTGCTACGACATCACGCCCGACTACAACCCGATCATCGGCCCCTCCCCCGCCGAGGGCCTGTTCCTCGCGGTGGGCTTCAGCGGCCACGGCTTCAAGATCTCCCCGGCCGTGGGACGCCTGGCCGCGGACCTGCTACTCGACGGCATCAGCAGCGACCCCGCCGTCGACGGGAACGACTTCCGCTACAGCCGTTTCGACGAGGGCAAACCCCTCGCCAGCCTGCACCCGTACGCCGGCGCGGGCGAGATGCGCTGAGCCCGAGAAGACCCCCGAAACGCCGAATGTCACATGCGTTCAGTCGAACTGAACGCATGTGACATTCGGTCACACGGGGAGGGTCAGGCCAGGATGTCGCGGCGGACGATGGTCTCGTCACGGCCCGGGCCCACGCCGATGCACGACATGAACGCGCCCGAGAGCTCCTCGAGCCGCAGCACGTAGTTCTGTGCCGCGACCGGCAGCTCCTCGAAGGTGCGGGCGCCGGAGATGTCCTCGGACCAGCCCGGCATCTCCTCGTAGATCGGCTTCGCGTGGTGGATGTCGGTCTGCGTCATCGGCATCTCGTCGACACGCACACCGTCCACGTCGTACGCGACGCAGATCGGGATGGTCTCCAGGCTCGACAGCACGTCGAGCTTGGTGAGGAAGTAGTCGGTGATGCCGTTGACGCGGGTCGCGTAGCGGGCGATCACGGCGTCGAACCAGCCGGTGCGGCGCGCGCGACCGGTGGTGACACCCACCTCGCCGCCCTTGACCGCGAGGTACTCACCGGACTCGTCGAACAGCTCGGTCGGGAACGGACCCGAGCCGACGCGCGTCGTGTACGCCTTGAGGATGCCGAGCACCGTCTCGATCTTGGTGGGGCCGATGCCCGAACCGACCGACGCGCCACCGGACGTCGGGTTCGACGACGTCACATACGGGTAGGTGCCGTGGTCCACGTCGAGCAGCGTGCCCTGCGAACCCTCGAGCAGCACGGTCTCGCCGCGCTCGAGTGCCAGGTTGAGCTGCAGACGGGTGTCGGCGATCCGGTGCTTGAAGCCGGCGGCCTGCGTCAGGACCTCGTCGACCACCTGCTGCGGGTCGAGGGCCTTGCGGTTGTAGATCTTGACGAGCACCTGGTTCTTGAATTCCAGGGCGGCCTCGACCTTCTGGGTGAGGATCTTCTCGTCCAGGACGTCGGCGACGCGGACACCGACACGCGCGATCTTGTCCTGGTAGCAGGGGCCGATTCCGCGGCCCGTGGTACCGATCTTCTTGGCGCCCAGGAAGCGTTCGGTGACCTTGTCGATGGCCACGTGGTACGGCATGATCAGGTGCGCATCGGCGCTGATCAGCAGCCCGCTGGTGTCGACGCCACGCTCCTCGAGCCCGGCGAGTTCCTCGAGCAGCACGCCCGGGTCCACCACCACGCCGTTGCCGATCACATTCGTGACGCCCGGCGTGAGGATGCCCGACGGAATCAGATGGAGTGCGAACTTGTCACCGTTCGGCAGGACCACGGTGTGTCCCGCGTTGTTGCCGCCCTGGTACCGCACGACCCACTGCAGGCTTCCGCCCAGTAGATCGGTAGCTTTGCCCTTACCTTCGTCGCCCCACTGGGCACCGATGAGGACGATTGCCGGCATTTCCCTGTCTCCTACGGTCGACGTGCAGACGTATCCGACTGCATGGTCCTGCCGTGGTGTAGGCAGTGGCCGGACGCACAGTCTAGCCGAGACCGACCGTCGTCCAGCCCACTAGCCCTCCGAACCCGCCCAAAACGGGCAGCGAAGCGGCCCGACCGTTTGCGACGCCCGCCCGCGTTCGGGTAGACATCGAAATGCCTTTGCGCGCGACGGATGCTCCGTCGCCGCTGCCGTGGCGTGGCGACGAACGTGAGAAGACGGGCGGTTCGTGGCTCCAGGTTCGAACTGCTCACCCACACGCCCATCCTCCGAATCGCCGGATCCGAACCGCAGCGTCGGGGACAAGCAAGGAGTGTCATGACCCCGGTAGTGCTCAAGTGCGGCGACGGGCCGCTACCGCTGGCGCTGCGGTCGCTCGACGTGTTCAACGCGCCCGCCCTCCCCGAGAAGGACGACTTCGACGAGGCGTTCGCCAAGCTCGAGACGGTCGAGAAGCCCCGACTGGTCATCGTCGGCGACGACGGCGCGTTCGCGGCCGCGCTGACCCGGCTGATGCGCACCGAGCGCCTGCACATCGAACTCGCCTACGTTCCGGAGGAGCGGACCGACGCCACCCACGCGTACGGACTGCGGACCGGATCCAAGGCGGCCTCGATCGCCGTCTCCGGTGTGGCGCGGCCGCTGCCCCTGATCCGCGACGACGCCGGCATCGCCCTCGTCGGTGAGGCCCGCATCTACGGATCCGAGCATGCGGGCGAGTTGATCGGCGAGGCGTACGTCGACGACACCCGGCTGTTCTCCGGCACCGTCCCCGGAATGCGCATCGTTCCGATTCCCGAACTGCCCGGCGTGCGCGCGACGGTCGACAAGCGACGCTGGTTCGGCGGGCACCGCTGGCTCACCGGACGCGCCGTCCAACTCGGATCGCCGGCGGCGGTACTGACCCGCGACGGTGTCCGCACCCCGCGGGCGGTCAAACGCTCGACCTTCTACCGCCACCACGAGGACTGGCTTCTCGTCTACGGCGCCTGAACCACGCTCGCCTGGATACTGGGAGGCATGTATCCCGACTCGCGTACCCGCTCCTCCGCGGTCCGGCCGAGCCCCGTGTTCCTCGGCATCGTGGCGGTCGCCGTGCTGGGTGGTGTCCTCGCGTGGCGGTCCACGGACTACGCGACGTCGGGCCGGATCGGCGTGTTCCTGCTGGTCGTCGCGGGCTGGGTGGTCACGCTGTGCCTGCACGAGTTCGCCCATGCGTTCGTCGCGTGGCGACACGGCGACCACGACGTCGTCATGCGCGGCTACCTCACCCTCGATCCACGCAAGTACACCCAGCCGCTGCTGTCGATCGGCCTGCCGGTGCTGTTCCTTGCGATCGGCGGTATCGGACTGCCCGGCGGCGCGGTGTACCTGAGGACCGGGTCGATGCCGCCCCGCGTACAGACGCGGATCTCCCTGGCCGGGCCCGCGGTGAACGCGGCGGCCGCGGTCGTGCTGCTGGTGGTGATCCGGCTGTTCGGACTGGACGGGCACAACCAGATGTTCTGGAGTGGGCTGAGCTTCCTGGCGTTCCTACAGGTGATGGCCACCGTGCTGAACCTGCTGCCGGTGCCGGGGCTCGACGGATACGGCGCCCTCGAACCGCATCTACGGCCACGCACGCGCGAATCGCTCGACAAGATCAAACCGTACGGGCTGCTCCTGCTGATCGCGCTGCTGTTCGTCCCGCAGATCAATTCCGCGTTCTTCGACGCGATCTACTGGCTGTTCGGACTGTCGGGCATCCCCGACTACTACGCCGCCTTCGGCAGCTACCTGATGCAGTTCTGGCGGAGCTGACCCGCACAGTTCATCGCACGTGACCGCGCCGACCCCGGTCGGTTCCTGACCGGGGTCAGCCGGTCACATGGCATGACCCAGACGCCCCCGCCCGAGCCGCAGCAGCAGCAACGCAAGCGTGTGCCCCTCCGGCCCCAGGTCGTCGAAACGCGACAGCACACTCATTTCTCGGGTGTGCACCAAACGAGTACCGCCGCCGAGCATTCGCACCTCACCGATCAGACGGGAGATCTCGGTGCGCCGCTGGATCGCCGCGAGGATCTGTGAATCCAGACGGTCGATCTCGCCCCGGAGTTGCTCGATGTCGACGTCCGGTCGGCGGTCCGCCTCCCGGTTCGTCGACATGTTCGTCACCTGTGCGCTGGTCATGCCAACAACGCTAGGTACGCGGTCGCGCGGACACGTAGGTAGTTCACTACCCGATCTCGCCGGCGCCGGCCGTCAGGCGAGGACGGTGACCCAACCGTGCAGGGCGTCCGAACGCAGCGCCGCCGTGTGCCGCTTCCGCAGCGCCTCGCAGATCGGGCCCGTCGTGCCGTCGCCGACGATGCGGCCGTCCACCTCGGTCACCGGAGCCACACCGGCCGAGGTGCCGGTGGCGAAGACCTCGTCCGCGATGTACAGCTCGGTGAGATCGACCGTGCGCTCCACGACTGGGATGCCGTCCTCCGCGGCAAGTGTGAGCAGCGTGCGCCGGTTGATGCCGTCGAGGATGTCGCACGAGACGTCGGGCGTGATCAGGGTCCCGCCGCGGACCAGGAAGATGTTCGCGGCGCTGAGCTCACACACGTGCCCGGCGCCGTCGAGGAAGATCGCGTCGTCGTAGCCGGCATCGATCGCGTCCTGCTTGGCCAGCACCGAGTTCACGTACGCGCCGTTGACCTTGGCACGCGAGGGGATCGCGAAGTCGGGGATACGCCGCCACGTGCTGGTCTTCAGTCGCATGCCGTCCTGCGGGACGATCGGGACCGCGTCGTACACGAACATCGACACGACGGTCCGGCAACCACGCACCCGGGTGCCGGGAATCGACTCGTCGACGTGCACGGTGGCCCGCACGAAGACGTCCGAGCCGGGCGCGTTGGCGTCGACGAGTTCGGTTGCGGCCGAGACGAAACGGTCGAAACTCCACTCGTCGGCGAACCGGTCGATGCCGATGATCTTGCAGGACTCGACGAGACGTCGGTAGTGCTCGGCCAGGCGGAAGGCCGAGCGGACACCACCGTCGGCGTGCACCGGGAAGACGGTGTAGACACTCAGGCCGTACAGGACGGCGGACGTGGCGACTCCCAGAGTGGCCTCGGACGCGGGAACGAGTCGGTCGCCGTAGTACACGTGCGGATGCGGGATAGCCATGGCCGGGAATGCTATCGACGCCGCGCCCCGGCGGAAAGCGAATTCGGGCCCGCCCGGCCGCCGCGGCATCCCACCGTCACCGCGCCCGGCCCGGCCCGGCACACTGTGCGCATGCTCCATCTGCGGATCCTCTCGCCCACCGATCTCACGGACGACGCGGTCCGCATCCTGGAGGACGAACCGGCCGTCAGCGGGCTCGCCGTCCTCCGTGGCGCGGCGGTGCGCCCGACCGGCGACCTCGTCCACGCCGACATCGCCCGCGAGGTCGCGAACGACGTGATCGAGAAGCTCCGCGCCACCGACCTGCACCACCGCGGCARCATCGAGATCGAGCCGGTGACGACCTGGCTGTCCCGGAGCGGACTCGACGCCGAGCTCAGCAGCCCGGGCAGCAGCGCCGACGCCGTGGTGTGGGCGGAGGTCGCGCAGCGGTCCTACGAGGACGTCGAACTGAACTGGACGTACCTGAGCTTCATGACGATGGCGACGCTGCTGGCGGGGATCGCGATCATCACCGACTCGCAGATCCTCGTCATCGGTGCGATGGTCCTCGGCCCCGAGTTCGGCGCGATCGCCGCGCTCGGTGTCGCCCTGGTCAAGCGCCGCTTCGTGCTGCTCGCGACCGCCGTGCGGACCCTTCTGGTCGGATTCGCCGTCGCGATCGGGGTGACCGCGCTGGCCGCCGTGGGCGGACGGATGCTCGGCTGGATGACGATCGACGACGTCACCGGACCCCGCCCGGACACCGCGTTCATCTATTCACCCGACAAGTGGTCGTTCATCGTTGCCGTCATCGCGGCGGCCGCGGGGGTGCTGTCGATCACCTCGGCGAAGCTCGGCGGGCTGTCCGGTGTGTTCATCTCGGTGACAACGGTTCCCGCGGCCGGCAACATCGGCCTCGCACTGGCCTTCGGCGCCTGGCACGAGGTCTGGGGCAGCACCCAGCAGCTGCTGCTGAACCTGTCCGGGATGGCGCTGGCCGGGTGGGCGACACTGGCGATCCAGCAGGCCGTGTGGTCTCGGGTGTCGGTGCGCCGAGCCCGCGCGCTGGACCGGCGGCGCCGCATGCTGTGACGGCCRGCAGCGCGGATCACCGATTGCGGCGCGCCACCTCCTCGGCGACCGCCCGCAACCCGGCGCGCAACGAAGCGGGCTCCAGCACCTCGATGCCGCCGCCGAGCGCGGTGAGCTGATCGAGCGCCACCTCCTCGGCCTCGAGCATCAGATCGACCGTCACCCAGCCCTGCTCGTCCGCCTCGGACGGTTCGACACGCGCCGCCTCCTCCCCCACGACGTCCGGCAGCCGTCGCCACGCGTACGGCGACAGCCGCAGCCGGCACGGGTACCGCAGCAACGCCCGGTCGAACTCCGCCATCGACGCCGCCCACCACGCGGCCAGGTCGAAGTCGTCCGGGCGCGCGGCCTGCGCATCCAGCACCTGCGCGCCGTCGATCCGCGAGACCCGGTACGACAACGTCCGATCCCGGTGCCGCGCCACGAGGTACCAGACACCCGCCTTCGCGACCAGGCCGAGAGGATCGAGGGTGCGGGTGGCCTCGCCACCCCGACGCCGGTACCGGATGCGGAGCCGTCGCCCCTCGAACACCGCGGCCGCCACCGCCGGCAGGTGCTCCCCCGACGGCGTCGACTCGAACCAGCCCGGCGCGTCCACGTGCAGGCGCTCGCGCCACAGCAGGGCGCCGGCCCGGAGCGGAAGCGGCAGCGCCCCCAGCAGTTTCGACTCCGCGCGGGCCGCGACGTCGGCGAGCCCGAGGTCCTGCGCGACGTCCGGGATACCGAGCAGCATGAGCGCGGAGGTCTCCGCGCCCGTCATGCCGCTGAGCTTGGACTGCCAGCCGTCGAGCAGACGGATCCCACCGCCGGGCCCGCTCTCGGTCCACACCGGAACCCCGGCGGCCTGTAGCGCCGCGACGTCGCGATAGACCGTCCGCACCGAGACGCCGAGTTGCTCGGCCAGCCGGGCGGCAGTGGTGCCGGGGCCACCCTGCAAGCGCAGCATCAGATTGAGCAGTCGGGAGGAGCGCACCCGGAAAGTCTACGAATAATCACTGACACAAGATGTCAGTGATCGGCGCGCACACTGACGGCATGACAACCTGGCAGGAGTTCTCCGAGCAGGCCCCGGCGCTGGCCGAGGCAGTCCGTGCGCGACTGACCGCGCACAAGCACCACGTGATCGCGACGCTGCGCGCCGACGGCTCACCGCGCGTGAGCGGCACCGAGGTCGAGATCTTCCGGGGGCTGCTCGTGCTCGGCTCGATGCCCGGCGCCCGCAAGGTCCGGGACCTGCAACGGGATCCGCGGTACTCGTTGCACTCGAATCCGGGCCACCACTCGATGGAGGGCGGCGACGCCAAGATCTCCGGTCGCGCCCGCGAACTGACCGGCACCGAGAATCAGGCGATCCTCGACTCCTATCCCGAGAACCCCGGCGACGACGCACAGATCTTCGAACTGAGCGTCGACGAGGTGGTGCTGACCACGGTGTCGGAGGATCGCCTGCACGTCGACCTGTGGCGGCCCGGCGCCGACGTCACCAGGACCAGCCGGTGACCGCGCCGGACCTGACCGGGCGGGTCGCCCTCGTCGCCGGTGCGACACGGGGTGCCGGCCGGGCCATCGCGGTCGAATTGGCGCGGGCCGGAGCCACCGTCTACGCGACCGGCCGCAGCAGCCGGGTGGCCGGGCCGTCGGAGATCGAGCGACCCGAGACCATCGAGGAGACCGGCGAACTCATCGCTGCCGCCGGCGGCGACGGTGTGGCGCTGCGCGTCGACCATCTCGAACCCGACCAGGTGCGCGCACTGATCGACCGGATCGACTCCGAACACGGCCGCCTCGACATCCTGGTCAACGACATCTTCGGCGGCGACCGTTACGCCCAGTTCGGCACCACACTGTGGGAGCACGACCTCGACGGCGGCCTGCGCATGCTGCGTATGGGCATCGACACCCATGTGATCACCAGCCACTTCGCGCTGCCCCTGCTGATCCGCCGGCCGGGCGGGCTGGTCGTCGAGATGACCGACGGCACCGCCGACTACAACGTCGCCTACCGGCACCAGGTCGGGTTCTACTACGACCTGGTCAAGGCGGCGGTGCAGCGGATGACGACCGCGCAGGCGTACGAGCTCGCCCCGCACGGTGGCGCCGCCGTCGCGGTGACCCCCGGCTGGCTGCGGTCGGAGATGATGCTGGAGGTGTTCGGCGTCACCGAGGACAACTGGCGCGACGCCCTCGATCGAGTACCGCACTTCGCGATCTCGGAGTCCCCGACATTCGTCGGCCGGGCGGTCGCGGCGCTGGCGGCGGCGCCGGATGCAGGCGGATACAGCGGCCAGGTCGTCTCGAGCGGCCAACTGGCCGCGCGATACGGCTTCACCGACGTGGACGGCTCCCGCCCCGACTGCTGGCGGTACATCGTCGAGGTGCAGGACCGGGACCTGCCCGCGAACACCGAGGGCTATCGGTGACCGCTCCGCGTCACCGCGTCACCAAGTGAGGTCCTCCTGGCAGCGCGAGCCCTCGGCCCCGGACTCCACCTGAACGGTGGCGTGGCTCAGGCCGTGCGTGTCCAGCACGGTCTTGGCCGACGCCAGCACCCGCTGCGAGTCCGAATCGGTGGTCAGATGCACCGTCGCGACGTCCATGCCGGTGGTCAGGGTCCACACGTGCAGGTCGTGGACGTCCGACACCCCGGGCACCGCACACAGATCCGCCCGGACGGCGTCGACGTCGATATTGGCGGGCGATGCCTGCGTGAGGATCCGCAGCGCCGAACCGGCGAGCTTGAGTGCGCGCGGCACCACCCACAGGGAGATCAGCACACCGACGACGACGTCGGCGTAGGTCCAGTCGAACAACACCAGAGCGGCGCCGGCGATCAGGACACCGACGCTACCGACCGCGTCGGCGAGCACCTCGAGGTACGCGCCGCGGACGGCGATGGAGTCCTTCGCGTCGCCGCGCAGCATCAGCATCACCACGATGTTGGCGGCCAGGCCCGCGGCCGCGGTGGCCATCAGCGGGACGCCGGGGATCTCGGGGACGTCACCGATCCGGCCGATGGCCTCGTACATCACGAACGCGGCCACGCCCAGCAGCAGCACGGCGTTGGCCATCGCCGTGAGAACCTCGGCACGGTGCCAGCCGAACGTGCGGGCCGCGGCCTTGGACCCCTGCTTCGCGAGCAACAGCGCCACGAGCCCCATCGACATGCCGACGACGTCGGTGAGCATGTGCCCGGCGTCGGCGAGCAGCGCCAGGGATCCGATCGCGAGGCCGACGACCACCTCGAGGATCAGGAACGCGATCAGAATCCCGAGCGCGATCACCATCTTGCGGATCCGTGTATGCGACGGACCGGCGGCGCCGACGCCCGAAGTGTTGCCGTGGCTGTGCCCGTGACCGGCTCCCATGATCACCCTCCTCGTAAGTCCGGCCCATCATATGCATACATTCGCATATATGAAAAGGAGTCAGAGTTCGGGCTTGTAGGCGGGGTTGGGAACTGTCGGCGGCAGCGTCGCGATCGCCGAGATCCGCTCGAGTCCCGCGACCTGCAGAAGATCCACGATGAGCGACCGGATCTGCGCGAACACCACGGTCGCGGAGATGCCGGCCCTCTCGACG